>NZ_FXUY01000001.1:3016071-3317678 GCF_900182985.1 Pseudomonas helmanticensis
TGCGAAATCGCCGAGACCGCAACCGCGTCGGTTGGCGACAGCACAGCGGCCAGGGCGAAGGCTACCGGCAACGGAATCGCCGGCAACAACCAGTGAATGAAGTAGCCGGCGCCGACTACGGTGAACAGCACCAGACCAACCGCCAAGGTCAGGATCGGCCCGCGCAAATGCCAGAATTCACGTTTGGGCATGCGCCAGCCATCGGAAAACAGCAGCGGCGGCAGGAACAGAAAGAGGAACAATTCAGGATCGAGCGCCACGTGCAGACCGAGGGTCGGCCAGGCGAGCAAGGCGCCGGCGGCGATTTGCACCAGCGGCAGAGGCAGCGGGATGACCCGTCCGACCAGACGCGAAACGCTGACCAGCATCAGCAGGATCAGGACGGTGTAAGCAGTTTGCATAAAGCGGAAATCTCAGACAATCGACAGCGTTGAACTGCCATATTAGCCGCTTAGCATGCATCTGACCGTTGCACCTATGTCGCAGCTGTCCCAACCGATCCCCGCACAACAATGCGCAGGAGCTGCGGCACGCTGCGATCTTTTGATCTTTAAAGACACAATCAAAAGATCGCAGCCTCGTTTCACTCGACAGCTCCTACAGGGTTTTGCGTATTCGCCGAAGGGTCATGGCATAATCCGTCACCATTTTTCTCCAGCACCTGTGAAGGGGGCGATTCCTTGACCGTTTCAAGTAAAACGTTGCACCTTTTCGGCATCAAAGCCTGCGACACCATGAAAAAGGCGCGCACCTGGCTCGATGAACACGCTGTCAGCTACGACTTTCACGATTACAAAAGCGCCGGCATCGACCGTGAGCACCTGACCCAATGGTGTGACGAGCACGGCTGGCAAACGGTGTTGAACCGTGCAGGCACGACCTTTCGCAAACTCGACGACGAACGTAAAGCCGATCTCGACCAGTCGAAAGCCATCGAACTGATGCTCGCTCAACCCTCGATGATCAAGCGCCCGGTGCTCGATCTCGGTGACCGAACCCTGATTGGCTTCAAGCCAGATATCTACGCGGCCGCTCTGAAGTAAGCAGCCCGTCACTCTTTGTAGAGGTGTATTTACATGTCCAATTCCCTGTTCAGCATCGCCTTTGGTGTCGGCACTCAGAATCGTCAAGGCGCATGGCTGGAAGTGTTCTACGCACAGCCACTGCTCAACCCTTCGGCCGAACTGGTCGCCGCGGTTGCGCCGATCCTCGGTTACACCGAAGGCAACCAGGCCATCACCTTCACCACCGCTCAGGCTGCACAACTGGCTGAAGCCGTGAAAGGCATCGACGCCGTGCAAGGCAAGCTGCTGACCCGTCTGGCCGAAAGCCACAAGCCGCTGGTCGCCACCCTGCTGGCTGAAGACGCACAGCTGACTTCGACCCCTGAGGCCTACCTCAAGCTGCACCTGCTGTCGCACCGTCTGGTCAAGCCGCACGGCGTGAGCCTGGCCGGGATCTTCCCGTTGCTGCCGAACGTGGCCTGGACCAGCCAGGGCGCCATCGACCTGAGCGAACTGGCGGAAATGCAACTGGAAGCCCGTCTGCGCGGCGATCTGCTGGAAGTGTTTTCGGTCGACAAATTCCCGAAAATGACCGACTACGTGGTTCCGGCCGGCGTGCGTATCGCTGACGCCGCGCGTCTGCGTCTGGGCGCTTACGTCGGTGAAGGCACCACCGTGATGCACGAAGGTTTCATCAACTTCAACGCCGGCACCGAAGGCCCGGGCATGATCGAAGGCCGCGTTTCCGCTGGCGTCTTCATCGGCAAGGGTTCCGATCTGGGCGGCGGTTGCTCGACCATGGGCACCCTGTCGGGCGGCGGCAACATCGTGATCAAGGTTGGCGAAGGCTGCCTGATCGGCGCCAACGCCGGTATCGGTATTCCGTTGGGCGACCGCAACACCGTGGAGTCGGGCCTGTACGTGACCGCCGGCACAAAGGTCGCGCTGCTGGACGAGCACAACAACCTGGTTAAAGTTGTGAAGGCGCGCGAGCTGGCCGGTCAGACTGACCTGCTGTTCCGTCGCAATTCGGAAACCGGTGCTGTGGAATGCAAAACCCACAAATCGGCGATCGAACTGAACGAAGCGCTGCACGCTCACAACTAAGCAGCACATCGACCTCCTGTGGGAGCGAGCCTGCTCGCGAAGCTTTTGGCGTATTCAAGAACGCCTTCGCGAGCAGGCTCGCTCCCACAGTGTCTTGTGTACACCCGCCCAAGTTCACAGGGCTGAACAGATGATGATTCCCTCCCCGTGGCGTGCCGATTTCCCGGCCATCGCCGCGCTGCAACGGCAAGACCAGACCTATCTGGACAACGCCGCCACCACGCAAAAACCGCAAGCCCTGCTCGACGCGCTGACGCATTACTACGCCAATGGCGCGGCCAATGTGCATCGCGCGCAACACCTGCCCGGCGCCCATGCCACGCAGGCGTTCGAGGACAGTCGGCTCAAGGTTGCCCACTGGCTGAACGCCGGTGACAGTGGGCAGATCATCTTTACCCACGGCGCCACCAGTGCGCTGAACCTCCTGGCTTATGGCCTGGAACATCTTTTCCACCCCGGCGATGAAATTGTCATCAGCGCCCTGGAGCATCACGCCAACCTGCTGCCGTGGCAGCAACTGGCGCAACGTCGCAATCTGAAACTGGTGATCCTGCCGCTGGATACCGACGGTCTGATCGACCTCGCTGCCGCCGTGCACTTGATCAGCCCGCGCACACGCTTGCTGGCGGTCAGTCAGCTGTCCAACGTACTCGGCGCATGGCAGCCATTGCCGGCGCTATTGGGCATGGCCAAGGCGCAGAACGCATTGACCGTGGTCGATGGCGCACAAGGCGTGGTTCACGGTCGGCATGACGTGCAGGCGCTGGGTTGCGACTTTTATGTGTTTTCCAGCCACAAACTGTATGGCCCCGATGGCCTCGGTGTGTTGTTCGGGCGCAATGCTGCACTTGAACAACTGAAGCCTTGGCAGTTCGGCGGTGAAATGGTGCTGGAAGCCAACTACCACGACGCGCGCTTTCGCCCTGCTCCGCTGGGTTTTGAAGCGGGCACACCGCCGATTGCCAGTGTGATCGGCCTCGGTGCCACGCTGGATTATCTGGCCGGGCTCGATCAGGACGCGGTGTCGGCCCACGAAGCGGTGCTGCATGACTATCTGCTGCGAGGCCTCGCCGCTCGTAATGGCATTCGCTTGCTCGGCAAGCCGCAATTGGCGCTGGCGAGTTTTGTCGTCGAAGGCGTGCACAACGCCGATCTGGCGCACTTGCTGACCGAGCAAGGTATTGCCGTGCGCGCCGGACATCATTGCGCGATGCCGTTGCTGAAAAGCTTTGAGCTGGCCGGAGCGATTCGCGTGTCGCTGGCGCTGTACAACGATTCGGAGGATCTGGAACGGTTCTTTGAAGCGCTGGATCAGGCGCTGGAGTTGTTGCGATGAGTTTGCCGGTCGAAGCCGCCGAGGCGTTGCAGACTTTTCAGAATGCGGCTGGCTGGGAACAGCGGGCGCGGTTGTTGATGCAGTTTGGTGATCGCCTGCCGCCGCTAAGTGACGCCGACAAGTGCGAGGCCAATCGCGTGCATGGCTGTGAGAGTCAGGTGTGGCTGGTTGGGGCGTTGCGCGAGGGTCACTGGCAATTCAGCGCGAGCAGCGATGCGCGGATGATTCGCGGCTTGGTGGCGTTGTTGCTGTTGCGGGTCAACGGGTTGTCGGCGGCTGATTTAAAGCAAATAGACTTGCCTGATTGGTTTAATCAGCTCGGCCTGTCGCGCCAGTTGTCGCCCTCGCGCAGCAACGGCCTGAATGCCGTGCTCCAGCGAATGAATGATCTGGCGCGCTAACTGATCGTTCCCACGCTCTGCGTGGGAATGCCTCAACGGACGTTCCGCGTTCGGCTGCTGATGGGGACGCGGAGCGTCCCGGGCTGCATTCCCACGCGGAGCGTGGGAATGATCAACCGGTCAGGCGTCAGGTTTGACCCGATCTGAAGGGCGCCGCACACCCGCGACAATCTTGTCCACAGCCTTGGTCGCCGCGACCATGCCGAACGTCGCCGTGACCATCATCACCGCGCCAAACCCACCCGCGCAGTCCAGTTTCACCCCATCGCCAACAAAACTCTTCTGCAAACAAATGCTGCCATCCGGTTTCGGGTAGCGCAGTTGCTCCGTGGAAAACACACACGGCACGCTGTAATGACGGGTCACGGTGCGCGAAAAACCGTAATCACGACGCAACGTCGAACGCACTTTCGAGGCCAATGGGTCGTTGAACGTACGATTGAGATCGCAGACCTGGATCAGCGTCGGATCAATCTGCCCGCCCGCGCCACCCGTGGTGATGATCTGAATCTTGCGGCGTTTACACCAGGCGATCAGCGCAGCCTTGGCGTTAACCGCGTCGATGCAGTCGATCACGCAGTCAATGTTCGGCGTAATGTATTCGGCCATGGTCTCGCGGGTGACGAAGTCCGCCACTGCGTGCACCGTACAATCCGGATTGATCCCGCGCAGACGCTCGGCCATCACCTCGACCTTGGGTTTGCCGACGGTGCTGTCCAGCGCGTGCAATTGGCGGTTGGCGTTGCTGACGCAGACATCGTCCAAATCAAACAGCGAAATCTCGCCGACGCCACAGCGGGCAATGGCTTCCGCCGCCCAGGAACCGACGCCACCGACGCCGACGATCGCCACATGCGCCGCACGTAAACGCGCCAAGCCTTCGATGCCATACAAACGGGCGATGCCTGCAAACCGCGGATCTTCTGTACTCATGACCATTACCCCAAAAACCGGCGCGCATTATAGGGCTACACAGCGACAAGTTTTAAGCTTCCAGCTACAAGTGTAAGAACTTAAGTCAAAGTCGGCTGCCCAATGTCGGGCATTTCCCTGTCTGATGTACGACTTGCGAACAGCCGGTGTAGGATGCGCGCCCCTCGGGCGTATAGCCGACCGATCCTCCGTTCCACAGCCTTTGGAACCCGAAATAGCTATGTCATCGCGTAAATTTGGACTCAACCTGGTGGTGGTTCTGGCAATCGCCGCCCTGTTCACCGGTTTCTGGGCGCTGATCAACCGCCCGGTCTCCGCGCCGAACTGGCCGGAGCAAATCTCCGGTTTCTCCTATTCGCCGTTCCAGCAGGGACAATATCCGCAAAAGGATCAGTACCCGACTGACGACGAGATGCGCCGCGATCTGGAGATCATGAGCAAGCTGACGGACAACATCCGCATCTACTCGGTCGACGGTTCGCTGCAAGACATCCCGAAACTGGCTGAAGAGTTCGGCCTGCGCGTGACGCTGGGGATCTGGATCAGTCCCGACCAGGAACGCAACGAACGGGAAATCCAGCGCGCCATCGAACTGGCCAACACATCACGCAGCGTGGTTCGCGTGGTGGTCGGTAACGAAGCGATTTTCCGCAAGGAAATCACCGCGCAAGAGCTGAGCGTATTGCTCGATCGCGTGCGCGCGGCGGTGAAAGTGCCGGTGACCACCTCCGAGCAATGGCACGTCTGGGAAGAACACCCGGAGCTGGCCAAGCACGTTGACCTGATCGCTGCGCACGTTCTGCCGTACTGGGAATTCATTCCGGTCGACAAGGCTGGCCAGTTCGTTTTCGACCGTGCCCGCGACCTGAAAAAGCTCTTCCCGAAAAAACCGCTGCTGCTCTCCGAGGTCGGCTGGCCGAGCAACGGTCGCATGCGCGGTGGCGCCGATGCGTCGCCGGCGGATCAAGCGATCTATCTGCGCAACCTGGTCAACAAGCTCAACCGCCAAGGCTTCAACTACTTCGTGATCGAAGCGTTTGACCAGCCGTGGAAGGCCAGCGATGAAGGTTCGGTCGGCGCGTACTGGGGCGTGTTCAACGCCGCGCGTCAGCAGAAATTCAACTTCGAAGGCCCGGTGGTCGCGATCCCGCAGTGGCGCGTACTGGCGATCGGCTCGGTAGTGCTGGCGCTGTTGTCGCTGACTTTGCTGATGATCGACGGTTCGGCCCTGCGTCAACGTGGGCGGATCTTCCTGACCTTTATCGCCTTCCTTTGCGGTTCGGTGCTGGTGTGGATCGGTTACGACTACAGCCTGCAATACAGCACCTGGTTCAGTTTGACGGTCGGATTCCTGTTGGCGCTCGGCGCGCTCGGGGTGTTTATCGTGTTGCTGACCGAAGCGCATGAATTGGCCGAAGCGGTGTGGATTCACAAACGTCGACGCGAATTCCTGCCGGTCGAGGGCGACTCTAATTACCGCCCGAAAGTCTCGATCCACGTGCCGTGCTACAACGAGCCGCCGGAGATGGTCAAACAGACCCTCGACGCCCTCGCCGCGCTCGATTATCCGGACTACGAAGTCCTGATCATCGACAACAACACCAAGGACCCGGCGGTCTGGGAACCGGTGCGCGACTACTGTGCAACACTCGGCCCGCGCTTCAAGTTCTTTCACGTCTCGCCTTTGGCCGGCTTCAAGGGCGGCGCGCTGAACTACCTGATTCCGCACACCGCCAAAGACGCCGAAGTGATCGCCGTGATCGACTCCGATTACTGCGTGCACCCGAAATGGCTGAAGCACATGGTGCCGCACTTCGCCGACCCGAAAATCGCTGTGGTGCAGTCGCCGCAGGATTATCGCGACCAGAACGAAAGCACCTTCAAGAAGCTCTGCTACGCCGAATACAAAGGCTTCTTCCACATCGGCATGGTCACCCGCAACGACCGTGACGCGATCATTCAGCACGGCACCATGACCATGACCCGGCGCTCGGTGCTGGAAGAGTTGGGCTGGGCTGACTGGTGCATCTGTGAAGACGCCGAACTCGGTCTGCGCGTGTTCGAAAAAGGCCTGTCGGCGGCGTATTACCACGACAGCTACGGCAAGGGTCTGATGCCGGATACGTTTATCGACTTCAAAAAACAGCGTTTCCGCTGGGCTTATGGTGCGATTCAGATCATCAAGCGCCACACCCGCAGCCTGCTGCGCGGCAAGGACACCGAGCTGACGCGCGGTCAGCGCTACCACTTCCTCGCGGGCTGGTTGCCGTGGGTCGCGGACGGCATGAACATCTTCTTCACCGTCGGCGCGTTGTTGTGGTCGGCGGCGATGATCATCGTGCCGCAGCGGGTCGATCCGCCGTTGCTGATCTTTGCAATTCCGCCACTGGCGTTGTTTGTGTTCAAGGTCGGCAAGATCATCTTCCTCTACCGTCGCGCCGTCGGCGTGAACCTGAAAGATGCATTCTGCGCGGCACTGGCCGGATTGGCGTTGTCGCACACCATCGCCAAAGCGGTGCTGTACGGCTTCTTTACCACCAGCATTCCGTTCTTCCGTACGCCGAAAAACGCCGACAACCATGGCTTCTGGGTGGCGATTTCCGAAGCACGGGAAGAGCTGTTCATCATGCTGCTGTTGTGGGGCGCGGCGCTGGGGATCTACCTGGTCAACGGCATCCCGAGCAACGACATGCGTTTCTGGGTAGTGATGTTGTTGGTGCAGTCGCTGCCGTATCTGGCGGCGCTGATCATGGCGTTCCTCTCGTCGCTGCCCAAACCTGCGGCCAAGCCTGAGCCGGCAACAGCATAATCGGTAACGGATAACGTCAAACGGCGGCCTTCGGGCCGCCGTTTTGCTTTAGAATGACCGCCTTTTTCAATGCCAACAAACTCGGTAGGAGCTGCCGCAGGCTGCGATCTTTTGATCTTGCTGTTGATTTTAAAAAACAAAATCAAAAGATCGCAGCCTGCGGCAGCTCCTACAGGTTTACCGTGCGCACCCGGAGTTATTACATGACGGCCCACGCCGACCTTTCGCCGACCCTCCAACTCGCCATCGACCTGATCCGCCGTCCATCCGTGACGCCGGTCGACGCCGATTGCCAGAAGCAGATGATGCAGCGCCTGGGCGATGCCGGTTTCAGCCTCGAGCCGATGCGCATAGAAGATGTGGATAACTTCTGGGCGACCCACGGCAACAACGACGGTCCGGTACTGTGCTTCGCCGGCCACACCGACGTGGTGCCAACCGGCCCGGTCACCGCTTGGCAGATCGACCCGTTCAACGCGTTGATCGATGAACACGGCATGCTCTGCGGCCGTGGCGCGGCAGACATGAAAGGCAGCCTCGCGTCGATGACCGTCGCCGCCGAGCGTTTCGTCGCCGACTACCCGAACCACAAGGGCAAAGTTGCGTTCCTGATCACCAGCGACGAAGAAGGCCCGGCGCACCACGGCACCAAGGCTGTGGTCGAGCGTCTGGCCGCGCGTAACGAACGTCTGGACTGGTGCATCGTCGGCGAACCATCGAGCACCACGCTGGTCGGCGACGTGGTGAAAAACGGCCGTCGCGGCTCGCTTGGCGCCAAGCTCACGGTCAAAGGCATTCAGGGCCACGTCGCTTACCCGCATCTGGCGAAGAACCCGATCCACCTTGCCGCTCCAGCGCTGGCCGAACTGGCCGCCGAGCATTGGGATAACGGCAACGATTTCTTCCCGCCAACCAGTTTCCAGATCTCCAACCTCAATTCCGGCACCGGCGCGACCAACGTGATTCCGGGCGATCTGGTAGCGGTGTTCAACTTCCGTTTCTCTACAGAATCGACTGTCGAAGGCCTGCAGAAACGCGTCGCCGACATCCTCGACAAACACGATCTGGACTGGCACATCGACTGGGCGCTGTCCGGCCTGCCGTTCCTCACCGAACCGGGCGCGCTGCTCGACGCGGTGTCGGCGAGCATCAAGGCGATCACCGGTCGCGAAACCAAGGCGTCGACCAGCGGCGGGACGTCCGATGGTCGTTTTATCGCGACCATGGGCACGCAAGTGGTTGAACTGGGGCCGGTCAATGCGACCATCCATCAGGTCAACGAACGCGTGCTGGCGGCGGATCTCGACGTGCTGACCGAGATCTACTACCAGACCCTGATCAAGTTGCTCGCCTGATGCTTGCTTGCCCCATTTGCAGTGAGCCGCTGAACGCGGTGGACAACGGCGTGGTCTGCCCCGCCGGCCACCGCTTCGACCGTGCGCGGCAGGGTTACCTGAACCTGCTGCCGGTGCAGCACAAGAACAGCCGCGACCCGGGCGACAACCAGGCTATGGTCGAAGCGCGTCGTGATTTCCTCAACGCTGGCCATTACGCGCCGGTGGCCAAGCGTCTGGCTGAGCTGGCGGCGAGTTATGCGCCGGATCGCTGGGTCGATATAGGCTGTGGTGAGGGTTATTACACCGCGCAAATCGCCGAGGCCTTGCCGAACGCCGATGGCTACGCGCTGGATATCTCCCGCGAAGCGGTCAAACGCGCCTGCAAGCGTAACCCGGCGATCAGCTGGTTGATCGCCAGCATGGCCCGCGTGCCTTTGGCGTCGGGCAGTTGCCAGTTTCTCGCCAGCGTTTTCAGTCCGCTGGATTGGGCAGAAGCCAAACGTCTGCTCAGTGTCGGCGGTGGTCTGATGAAAGTCGGCCCGACCAGCGGCCACCTGATGGAACTGCGCGAACGCCTGTACGACGAAGTGCGCGAGTACACCGACGACAAGCACCTGGCTCTGGTGCCAGAAGGCATGGCGCTGGCACACAGTGAAACCCTGGAATTCAAACTGACGCTGGACAAGCCCGAGGATCGCGCCAACCTGTTGGCGATGACTCCCCACGGCTGGCGCGCCAGTGCCGAGCGTCGCGCGGCAGTCATCGAACAGGCCGAGCCGTTCGAGACCACCGTGTCGATGCGCTACGATTATTTCGTTCTTCAATAACTTTTGGTCTCGGGCAAGTGCCCGGGGCCGGCTAAATCCGCGAATGGATTTTTCAGACCCGCAGTGAGGACATCCATGCGCCAACCGGATATCGAGATTTACCTGAAAGACGCCGACGTCGACCACAAGGCCATTTCGGCCTGGCTGGGCGAAGCACTGGGCCCATGCAGCGACTGGGTGCAGAAAGGCCAGACCTGGAAGTGCAAGGCCGGCAACGTGCCGGTGACCTGGCTGCCGAAAGCCGTGGGCAAATGGAACAGCCTGTACCTGGAAAGCGATGCGACCCCATGGGACGACGACATCGCCTGCGCTCGCGCAGCGTTTGCTGCGCTGAACGTCGAAGTACGTTGCGCGCCGGGGACGTGGGTCGAGGAAGAAGGTGAGGAAACGGCGGATCGCTGGATGCGCATCAGCGAAGACGGTGAAGAAGAAATCACCTGGAAAACCGCGTAACAACAGGCAACGCGGATACAAATGTGGGAGCGAGCCTGCTCGCGAATGCGTAGTGTCAGTCGATATGAATGGTGACTGATACACCGCATTGATCGTTCCCACGCTCCGCGTGGGAATGCAGTCCGGGACGCTCTGCGTCCCAAAGCGAACGCGGAGCGTCCGTTGAGGCATTCCCACGCAGAGCGTGGGAACGATCATCACAGGCCTACAACGTCTTCCGCCTGCAAGCCCTTCTCGCCAGTAATCACCGCGTACTCGACCTGCTGGCCTTCCGTCAGCGACCGATGCCCTTCGCCACGAATCGCGCGGTAGTGCACGAACACGTCCACCCCGTCTTCGCGCTGGATAAAGCCGTAGCCCTTGGCGTCGTTGAACCACTTCACGTTGCCGGTTTCACGGGTTGCCATCTGTTCATACTCCTTTTTTATTATTGAACAGGCTTTTCGCAGGAAAGCCTTTGCGGAACATCAACCTGCGTCCGACGTCCATACAAGGGCCCCGGCGACAGACCGCCGAGTATATGACAGGCGCGAAAACTCTCAACAGGAGATTACTTCGCCGCTTTTTTGCCGATTTTCAGCGAATCCGGCACACTATCGACCGCCCGAGCATCTGCTCGGTTTTATTCACTCACGCAGAAGCCGTATGACCCGTTCCCCGTTCCGCCGTCTTGTGTTTGGCACCTTGCGCCGACTGTTGTATCTCTGGGTTCGCTCGGAGACGATCAACCAGTCGTCGTTCACCCTCAACCTCGACCGCAGTCGTCCGGTGTTCTACGTCCTGCAAAACCCTTCGCTGACCGATCTGGCCGTGCTCGACACCGAGTGCACCAAGGCCGGCCTGCCGCGTCCGGTGCTGCCGGTGTCGGTCGGTTCGCTGATCGAACCGGCGGCGTTTTTCTATCTGACGCCGGATCCGGACTGGCTCGGTCGCCAGGACAAACGCGGTGCACCGCCGACCCTGACCCGATTGGTCAGCGCCCTCACCCAGAACGCTGCCGAAGACGCGCAGATCATTCCGGTCAGCGTGTTCTGGGGCCAATCGCCGGACAGCGAAAACAGTCCGTGGAAACTCTTGTTCGCCGACAGCTGGGCCGTCACCGGGCGCCTGCGCCGGCTGCTGAGCATCATCGTCCTCGGGCGTAAAACCCGCGTGCAGTTTTCCGCGCCGATCCACCTGCGCGAGCTGATCGAACACAACAAGGGCCACGAACGCACCGTGCGCATGGCCCAGCGGATCCTGCGCGTACACTTCCGCAATCTCAAAGCAGCGGTGATCGGCCCGGACATTTCCCACCGCCGCAATCTGGTCAAAGGCCTGCTCAACCAGCCGCTGGTCAAGCAAGCGATCCTCGACGAAGCCGAGCGCGAAAACATCTCGCCGGAGAAAGCCAAGGCCCAGGCCCTGCGCTACGGCAACGAAATTGCCTCGGACTACACCTACACCGCGATCCGCTTCCTCGAAGTGGTGCTGAGCTGGTTCTGGAACAAGATCTACGACGGCATCAAGGTCAATCACATCGAAGGCGTGCAGAAGGTCGCCCAGGGTCACGAAGTGATCTACGTGCCGTGCCACCGCAGCCACATCGATTACCTGCTGCTCTCGTATTTGCTGTTCCGCAACGGCCTGACCCCGCCGCACATCGCCGCCGGAATCAACCTCAACATGCCGGTGATCGGCAGCCTGCTGCGTCGCGGCGGCGCGTTCTTCATGCGCCGCACATTCAAGGGCAACCCGCTGTACACCTCGGTGTTCAACGAGTATCTGCACACCCTGTTCACCAAAGGCTTCCCGGTCGAGTACTTCGTCGAGGGCGGTCGCTCGCGCACCGGGCGCATGCTGCAACCGAAAACCGGCATGCTCGCGATTACCTTGCGCAGTTTCCTGCGTTCGTCGCGGATGCCGATCGTGTTTGTGCCGGTGTACATCGGTTACGAGCGCGTGCTGGAAGGTCGTACCTACCTCGGCGAACTGCGTGGCGCGAGCAAGAAGAAAGAGTCGATCTTCGACATCTTCAAAGTCATCGGCGCACTCAAGCAACGCTTTGGTCAGGTCGCGGTGAACTTCGGCGAGCCGATCAAACTGGCGGAATTCCTCGACGCCGAGCAACCGGACTGGCGCCAGCAGGAACTCGGCCCACAATACAAACCGGCGTGGCTCAACGAAACCACCAACCGCCTCGGCGAGAAAGTCGCGCAGCATTTGAACGAAGCAGCGGCGATCAACCCGGTCAACCTTGTAGCGCTGGCGCTGCTGTCGACCACGCGCCTGGCGCTGGACGATCGCGCTATGGCCCGCGTGCTGGATTTGTATCTGGCGTTGCTGCGCAAGGTTCCGTATTCGCCGCACACCACGCTGCCGGAAGGCGATGGTCGTGCGTTGATCGAACATGTGAAGGACATGGACCTGCTCGCCGAGCAGAACGATGCGCTGGGCAAGATTCTTTATCTGGATGAGCAGAACGCCGTCCTGATGACTTACTACCGCAACAACGTTTTGCACATTTTCGCCCTGCCGGCGCTGCTGGCGAGTTTCTTCCAGAGCGCTTCGCGCATGAGCCGCGAACAGATCCTGCGCTACACCCGTGCGCTGTATCCGTACCTGCAATCGGAGCTGTTCATTCGCTGGTCTCTGGAAGAACTGGATGGCGTGGTCGATCAGTGGCTGGAAGCGTTTGTCGAGCAAGGCTTGCTGCGTTTCGAGAAGGATGTCTACCTGCGCCCAGCACCGAGCTCGCGACATTTTGTCTTGCTGACGCTGCTGTCGAAGAGCATCGCGCAGACCTTGCAGCGCTTCTACATGACCGTGTCCTTGCTGCTCAACAGCGGCCAGAACAGCATCAGCGCCGAAGAGCTTGAAGACCTCTGCACCGTGATGGCCCAGCGCCTGTCGATCCTCCATGGCCTCAACGCCCCGGAGTTTTTCGACAAGAGCCTGTTCCGTCACTTTATCCAGACCCTGCTCGACCTCGACGTGCTGCGTCGCGACGAGGCCGGCAAACTGAGTTATCACGAGCTGCTCGGCGAACTGGCGGAAGGTGCGGCGAAGCGCGTATTGCCAGCGGACATTCGATTGTCGATCCGCCAAGTGGCATTGCATCGCAGTGAAGATGCGGCTGAAACGGCGGTCATTGCCGAAGGCTGAAACTTGCCGATAACTAACGGAGAGCCCGCCGGGTTCTCTCGTTAGTTGATTCGTGAATAAATAGGCTCACGTTAATAATCGCGATAAGGATATCGAGATGAGCCTGTTGCACGAACAAACTCCCATTGTCACCGTCGACTTCCGTCTGCCCCCAGACTTCCGCGCTCCTGAGGGCGGTGAGAATGAAACGGTGGTCAGCGTCAAAGCCATTACTTTAACTCCGCCGATTACCATCAAAGACTGGCGACACCCGTCAGTTTTCGATATCGACTGGAAGTTCTCTTTCCCGCATCACTACCACGATGTCGGCGTGAAATATCAGATCAACGTTCAGATGTTTCATGACCAACAGCCACTACTGTTGGCGCTGGATTACTTTGTTATCGTCAACACAGCCCCGCACCGACAGACGCTGCATTTGAGTCCGATCGGTTTTTTGCATGTGCAAGTTCAGGAGCCGCGCACGGTTGCTGAACACGAAGCTGTAACGATCAGCCTGCACGATGCAGATCATCCCGATACACAACTTGCCCGCATCACACACGATGAACGAACCGCCGCTTCGTTTTATCTGCAATACGATCCGGACAGCGTCATGCCCGGTAGGCGTTATGCGTTAAGCGGTGTTGAAAATCGCTACCGTCAATCCATTCTGGTCACGCCGTCGCATGTCGAACTTGCGCCGGTTTCGCCCAACCTGGGCTCGTGGCTATCGCAGTGGATCGCGCAATGGCTGAAAAAACCATTACGTTTGTTCACTGACGTTAATGACAAAATCCGCTAGATTCCCCTTCGGTGCCGGGATTCTTCCGGCGCAAAAGTCACAGAGGTCCCGATGAAAAAACTCACCCTTCTCGCCGCTGCCACTTTGTTGAGCGCCTGCCAATCGACCACACCGGCCGGCAAGGTCGGCCTCGATGGCGAAGTGTTCTACCTGCAGCGCATCGCTCTGCCACCGAGCGCGACCCTCAGCGTGAGCCTGCAAGACATTTCTCTGGCCGATGCGCCCGCCGTCGTACTCGACGAGCAGAAAGGCCCGGTCCAAGGTCAGGTACCACTGCCTTTTCACTTGAGCTACGATCCGGCGCAAGTCAAACCCGGTCACCGTTATTCGGTCAGCGCACGCATTGAAGTGAATGGTGAGCTGATGTTCATCACCACCGAAAACCACGCCGTGCAACTCGACGGCAACGACCCGCAGCCGCTGAAAATCCGCGTCGACGCCATTCGTTAATTCATATTCTGCAACAAGGAAGCCGCCATGCTCCGCCCTACCCTTCGCTTCGCCGGCCTGTGCGCGGGCCTGATGATCTGCGCCAACGCCATGGCCCTGTCGCTCAGCGACCTGTCGCAAAAAGACGCTACCGGCGGCCTCAAGGACGCCCTGACCCAAGGTGCGCAAATTGCCGTCAAACAACTGGGCACCCCGGGTGGCTTCAGCAACAACCCCGATGTGAAGATCGAGCTGCCGGGCAAACTCGGCAAAGCTGCCAGCAAGATGAAAGCGTTTGGCATGGGGGCTCAGGTCGAAGAACTTGAAACTGCGATGAACAAAGCGGCGGAAAGCGCCGTGACTCAGGCCCAGCCCATCCTCGTCGATGCCGTGAAGAAAATGAGCGTGGAAGACGCCAAGGGCATCCTCAGCGGCGGCAAGGACTCGGCCACCCAATACCTCGACAAATCCAGCCGCGAACAGATCCGCGCCAAGTTCTTGCCGATCGTCAAACAGTCCACCGACAAGGTTGGCGTGGCGCAGAAGTACAACTCGTTCGCCGGCCAGGCTGCGGCCTTCGGTGTTGTCGATGCGAAAAGCGCGAATGTCGAAAACTACGTGACCGAGCAGGCGCTGAATGGCTTGTTTGAAATGATCGGCAAACAGGAAGAAACCATCCGTCAAAACCCTGCCGCTGCAGCGACCAGTCTGGCGAAGAAAGTCTTCGGCACGTTGTAACCCACCGTGTAGGAGCTGCCGAAGGCTGCGATCTTTTGATCTTGGGTGTTTATATCAAAGACAAGATCAAAAGATCGCGGCCTTCGGCAGCTCCTACATGGAATCACGGCAAGCCCGCCCCCCAATCAGGTTGAGTGTCAGCTCGCCTGCTTTTGATCCCCGCAGAAACGGATATTCACAAGGAACACCCAAAACATGGTCGGCCCGAAGGCCGCCACGTCAAACCAAAGATCAAGCCTCGCGCCGAACCCTGAACCAAGCCGCATACAACGCCGGCAAAAACAACAAAGTCAGAGCCGTAGCGACAATCAACCCGCCCATGATCGCTACCGCCATCGGCCCGAAAAATACACTGCGCGACAACGGAATCATCGCCAACACCGCCGCCAGCGCCGTCAACACAATCGGCCGGAACCGCCGCACCGTCGCCTCGATGATCGCCTGCCAGGGCTTAAGGCCGGAAGCGATATCCTGCTCGATCTGATCCACCAGAATCACCGAATTGCGCATGATCATCCCCGACAACGCAATGGTCCCCAACATCGCCACAAACCCGAACGGCTGGCGGAACACCATCAAGAACAACGTCACCCCGATCAAGCCCAATGGCGCGGTCAAAAACACCATCGCCGTGCGCGAAAAACTGCGCAACTGCACCATCAGCAACGTCAGCACCACGACGATGAACATCGGCACCCCGGCATTCACCGACTTCTGCCCGCGCTCGGAATCTTCCACGGTGCCGCCGACATCCAGCAGATAACCATCCGGCAACTCGGCGCGAATCGAGTCCAGCGTCGGCATGATCTGCTTGACCAGGGTCGCCGGCTGCTCCTTGCCATAGATGTCCGCTCGTACGGTGACGTTCGGCAGCCGATTGCGATGCCAGATAATCCCTTCTTCAAAGCCGTATTCCAGCGTGGCAATCTGCGACAACGCCACGCTGCGGCCGTTATCGGTCGGTACCGCCAGACTCGGCAACAACGACAGTTCAGTGCGCTCATGCACCGTGCCGCGCAGCAGAATCTCGATCAACTCGTTGTCTTCGCGGTACTGACTGACACTCGACCCGGTCAACGAACTCTGCAGGAATTTCGCCAGATTGGCCGTGCTTACACCCAGCGCCCGGGCACGATCCTGATCGATATTCAGGTACACGACTTTGCTCGGTTCCTCCCAATCCAGATGCACATTGACCACGTGCGGATTCTCGCGAACCTTGGCCGCGACCTTGCGCGCCAATGCACGGACTTCTTCGATGTGTTCGCCGGTGACGCGGAACTGCACCGGATAACCAACCGGCGGGCCGTTTTCCAAGCGAGTGACCCGCGAACGCAGCGCCGGGAATTGCTCGTTGAGTGTCTCGATCATCCAGCTGCGCAGCGCTTCACGCTCCTCGATGGTCTTCGCCAACACCACAAACTGCGCGAAGCTTGCCGCCGGCAGTTGCTGATCGAGCGGCAGGTAAAAACGCGGCGAACCGGTGCCGACATAAGCGACGTAATTGTCGATGCCCGCGTGATCCTTGAGCATCGCTTCGAGTCGTTTGACCTCGCCTGTGGTGTTGGCCAAGGACGCGCCTTCCGCCAGTTTCAGATCGACCATCAACTCCAGTCGGTTGGAGGCCGGAAAGAATTGCTGCGGGACGAAACGGAACAACATCACCGAAGCGATAAACAGCCCGACCGTCAGCACGATCACGGTTTTGCGGTGCGTCACGCACCACTCGACCAGACGCCGCACCCGCTGATAAAACGGCGTGCCGTACGGATCCGGCTGACCATCGCCAGTGCCGTGTTTGGCCGCATGAATTTTCGCCAGATCCGGCAACAGTTTTTCCCCCAGATACGGCACGAACATCACCGCCGCGACCCACGAGGCGAGCAGCGCGATGGTCACTACCTGGAAGATTGAACGGGTGTATTCGCCGGTGCCGGATTGCGCCGTGGCAATCGGCAGGAAACCGGCGGCAGTGATCAACGTACCGGTCAGCATCGGGAACGCGGTGCTGGTCCAGGCGTAACTCGCCGCACGAATGCGATCGAAGCCCTGCTCCATTTTGATCGCCATCATTTCCACGGCGATGATCGCGTCGTCCACCAGCAATCCGAGCGCCAGCACCAGCGCACCGAGGGAGATCTTGTGCAGGCCGATGCCGAGGTAATACATGCAGGCGAAGGTCATCGCCAGCACCAGCGGAATGGTCAGCGCGACGACCATGCCGGTGCGCACGCCAAGGGAGAAGAAACTCACCAGCAAGACAATCGCCAGCGCTTCGACCAGCACCTGAACAAACTCACCGACCCCGGTTTTCACCGCCGCCGGCTGGTCGGAAACCTTGCGCAATTGCATGCCGGCCGGGAGGTTTTTCTGGATGCGCGAGAACTCGCCTTCCAGCGCTTTGCCGAGGACGAGAATGTCGCCACCGTCCTTCATCGCTACGGCCAGACCGAGCGCGTCCTCGCCCATGAAACGCATGCGCGGCGCCGGAGGATCGTTGAAACCACGGCGCACGTCAGCCACATCGGAAATGCGGAACGTCCGGTCACCAACGCGGATGGGGAAGTTCTTTATCTCATCGACTGTCTTGAAATTCCCCGAAACCCGCAACTGCAAGCGCTCGCTGCCGGTTTCAAAGAACCCGGCGGTCGACACCGCGTTCTGCTCTTGCAGCGCTTGTTGTACCGCCGCCAGCGGCAAGCCAAGGGTCGCCAGTTTGACGTTGGACAGCTCGACCCAGATCTTCTCGTCCTGCAAACCGAGCAAGTCGACCTTGCCGACGTCCTTGACCCGTTGCAGCTGGATCTGGATGCGATCAGCGTAATCCTTGAGCACGGCGTAATCGAAACCGTCGCCGGTCAGCGCATAGATATTGCCGAACGTGGTGCCGAATTCATCGTTGAAAAATGGTCCCTGGATATCCGGCGGCAAGGTCTGGCGAATGTCGCTGACCTTCTTGCGCACCTGATACCAGAGGTCGGGGATCTCCTTGGAATGCATCGAGTCGCGGGCAATGAACGTGACCTGCGATTCGCCGGGGCGCGAGAACGACACGATGCGCTCGTACTCACCGGTTTCCATCAGTTTCTTTTCGATGCGTTCGGTGACCTGGCGCGAGACTTCCTGCGCGGTCGCACCCGGCCAACGGGTCTGAATGACCATGGCCTTGAAGGTAAACGGCGGGTCTTCGCTCTGGCCGAGTTTGGTGTAGGACAACGCACCGACGATGGCCAGCAAAAGCATCAGGAACAGCACAATCTGGCGATTACGCAGCGCCCATTCGGAAAGGTTGAAGCGCATCGGGACTTACTCCTTGTCCGCCAGATTGACCACACGGTTGGAGCGATCCACCGGACGCACCTGCTGCCCCTCCAAAAGCACATGCACGCCGGCGGCGACTACCCAGTCGCTGGCGTTCAGACCTTCGAGCACCGGCACGGTTTTCTCGCCGAACGGGCCGACGCGCACCGGGGTTTTCTTCAGGGTGTTATTGCCGTTGACGACCCAGACATAGGTCGCGCCGTTTTCAGCGGTCAGCGCCGAGAGCGGCACGGACAGCGACAGCGCATCGGCCGATTGCACGAACACACGGGCGCTCTGCCCCAGTTCCGCCGGGACTTTGCCGCTGGTAAAGGAAATCCGTGCGGCGAATGTGCGCGAGCGTGGATCGGCAGCCGGCGACAGTTCGCGGATCTGTCCGGCGAAGCGCTGGTTCTGTTGCGTCCATAATTCGACGGTCACCGGCTGACCCACCTTGAAGCGGCCAAAGCTCTGCTCCGGCAGGCTGATCGACACTTCGCGCTCGCCATCGGTGGCGAGGGTAAACACGGTTTGCCCGGCGGCGACCACCTGGCCGACCTCCACCGAACGCTTGGCCACCACGCCATCCTGTGGCGCACGCAGCACCGCGTAACTGGCCTGATTGGTCGATACGTTGAATTCGGCTTTGATTTGTTTGAGGCGGGCTTCACCGGAACGGTAAAGGTTTTCGGCGTTGTCATACGCCGAGCGGCTGACCATCTGCCGATCCATCAGGGTTTTGTAGCGATCACGCTCGGCGCGCACCATGGTCAGATTCGCTTCGGCGGCGGCCACTTGTGCGCGAGTGGCTTCGAGTTGCAGACGCACGTCCTGCGGATCGAGTTCGGCGAGTGGCTGATCAGCCTTCACGCGCTGACCTTCATCGACCAGTCGTCGGCTGACTTTGCCGCCGATACGGAACGCCAGATCGGGTTCGTAACGGGCACGCACCTCGCCCGGATAACTTTCCATCGCCTGCGCCGAAGGCTCTGGCTGCACCACCATGGCCGGTCGTACGGTGACTTGCGTCGCCTCTTCCTGACCGCATGCGGACAATAACAACGCCAGACTCGCTGGCAACGCAAAGGACAACGCATGGCGGAACATGGTGACGGACCTTTCGCTAATGGTGCTTGGAATAATTATACTGGCGGGTATGTTATTAATAGCAAACTCACCAGTCCAGTAATAAAAGCGAAGAATGTCGAACAATCTTTCAGCTCCAAACGGCCCGGGCCGCCCCAAGGACCTGGCCAAGCGCCAGGCGATCCTCGACGCGGCGAAAATTCTGTTTCTGAGTCATGGCTATGCCAACACCAGCATGGACGCGGTCGCCAGCGAGGCCGGCGTGTCGAAGCTAACGGTCTACAGCCATTTCAACGACAAGGAGACGCTGTTCTCCGCCGCCGTAGTGGCCAAATGCGAGGAGCAATTACCGCCATTGTTCTTCGAATTGCCCGAAGGCATTGCCGTGGAAAATGTGTTGCTGAACATTGCCCGAGGCTTTCATCACCTGATCAACAGCGATGAATCGGTGAATCTGCACCGTTTGATCATGGCGCTGGGGGTTCAGGATCCGAAGCTGTCGCTGATCTTCTTCGAGGCGGGACCGCAGCGCATGGTGCAAGGCATGGAGCGGTTGCTGACGCAAATCCATGACAGCGGCGTGCTGAGCATCGATCTGCCGCGCAATGCGGCCGAGCATTTCTTTTGCCTGATCAAAGGCGCGGGGAATTTTCGGTTGCTGTATGGCTGTGGCGAGCCGTTGAGCGAAGAGGCTTCGGAGAGCCATATTGAGGAAGTGGTGGGGTTGTTTATGCGGGCTTACAAACCCTAGCTTTTGCGCTGTTTGGCTGGCCCTATCGCGAGCAGGCTCACTCCTACAGTGGATTTGTGTGCACCACAGATCAATTGTAGGAGTGAGCCTGCTCGCGATAGGGCCGACTCGGTTTTAAGGCTTGAGTGCTTTCTTCGGATAAATGTCATACCGGCTCGATTTGCCATCCAGCGCATGACTCGGCTTCGGCCCCGCAATGCACGGTGCTTTGCGCGGGCGTTTGACCACCACCCGGTGCGTCGCCAACGCCAACGCGGCTTCGAGCAACGCCGGCGCATCCGGATCATCGCCGACCAACGGCCGGAACAGACGCATCTCCTTCTTCACCAGCGCGGTCTTCTCACGATGGGGAAACATCGGATCGAGATAGATCACCTGCGGTGCCTCGCCTTCCCAGTTCTGCATGACCTCGATGGAGTTGCCCTTGAGCAACTTCATCCGCGCCACGATCGGCGCCACCTCGAAATCCTCCGCACCACGTGCCAGACCATCCTCCAGCAGCGCGCCGATCAGTGGCTGACGCTCGATCAGGCTCATCTCGCAACCAAGACTGGCCAGCACAAACGCATCCTTGCCCAGCCCCGCCGTCGCATCCAGCACCCGTGGACGCACACCTTGCGCGACGCCGACAGCTTTGGCGATCATCTGCCCGCTGCCACCGCCGTATAAACGTCGATGTGCCGCGCCACCTTCAACGAAGTCGACGCGCACCGGCCCCGGCGCTTCCGGGCCGAGTTGTTGCAGCTGCAAACCCTGCTCGCCGACCTGCAAGGCAAACTCGCCGTCTGCCACTGCCAGCGGCAGACCTAGACGCTCGGCCCACTGCGCAGCTTGCGCTTCATACGTCGCGCCGAGGGCTTCGACATGGATGCGGCAGGCCGCGGGTTGCTCAATCATGGAAAACACGCTCAAAAATTCAAGGAGCGGCAAAAACCGCCGATAACTCATTCAACGCACATTTTGCCAGAGCTGAGCGTCAACCGAAAAAAATGTCAGGCATTCTTCCCACATCGATTGGCTACATCTCGCCCCATGGCGACTTCAGCCGTCAAAATACTCAAGCACTGAGCGGCGTCAGCCATCTGTGGCAAGATTTCTTTGCCCAGGCGCTGGCTGAACAGTCGAGTGATGTGGTGCCGGCCTGCGGCACGTTTCCACCGGTTGACCTGAACAGCCCTGAAGAGCCGACCGTCGGCAGCGAACTGCACGCGCACATTGTCAGCCAGCGCGAATGCGATGTGGTCGACACCGAAGTGCGTCCGCCAGAGCCGCTGTTCCTGCCGATCGCCGAGTTCGAAACAGAGCTGCTCGACAAGCCGCTCCCACCGTTCCCGCCAGAAGAACTCAAGGCTCAGCAAACCCAACAGGATTTCGACAGCAGCTGGGTACGTCCGGTCGTGATCAACAATGGTCAACCGACACCAGAACCTGGCCCGGCGCCGCAGAAGAAGCCGTTGTACCTGCCGATTGCCGAGTTCGACCTCGACTTGATGCAGAAACCTTTCCCGCCGTTCCCGCCGGAAGAAATCGTCGAGCAACAGAAGGCGCTGGACTTCGATAACGGCTGGGCACGCCCGATCGTTCTGCAGAACCTGCGCCTCGCCGCTTAAACCTCAGCGACAGACACTCCAACGCCCGACATCGACATGAAAATGATTGCGATGGGCGGCGTTGTAATCCGGACTCAAGACCACACTGAACGCCTCGCAGGCGCCGTCACGCACCTGGCGCAGAAACGCTGCGTCCTGACTTTGCTTCGGCCAGTCCTTGAGCACGCTGACGGTGCGCCCGTCAGCCAGACGGAAACCAGCGATATCCAGCGCATCGGCGCTGGCGTGGCGGCTGAGCGCGCCATTTTCGCGGTTGTAGATATTGCGGCAGGCAAAGCTGCCGAGATGATCGAGGCGCACGACCTTCTCGCCGTAAACGGCTTGCGCGGCGGGTTGCAGGGTGTGGCGCTCGAACAGCGCGTAGGCCACCGCCAACGGGCAACTGGCGAGGAAACTGCTGCTCAGCACCACCTCGCCACCCTGTACGCGCAGTGCGCCGATCAGCGGACACTTGGCGTCGGGACTGTCGGATTGCCGCGTGACGCGCAATTCAGAGCTGCTCAATGCCTGGGCGCAGAGTTGCGGGTCACTGCGCAAACTCATGAGCTTGTAGCCGGTCAGCCAATTGGGCGCGGCCTTCACGTCCAGTGGCGCCCATGGATTCCACTGCGGCGGGACCTCAAGCCAACCGCGCCAGACACTGAGCAACGCGCCGCCAACGATCAGCAACAGCAGCAACGCAATCCAGCGCCCCATGTTCAGCCTTTGAAAAACTGATTGGCCTTGGCGTACGGCATCGAGTGCGAGGTAAACCCGAACGTGCCGGACTGCTGAATTTCTTCAGCCGCGCGAAAGAACTCGCCGAACGCCGCCAGCGCCAGCGCCGAACCGGTGCTGACGCGGCGCACGCCCATTTCTTCGAGTTGCTGCACGGTCAGCTTCAAACCTCCGGACATCAACACATTGACCGGTTTCGGCGCCACCGCACGCACCACCGCCAGCACTTCTTCGGCGCTGCGCAAACCCGGCGCGTACAGCACGTCGGCGCCCGCGTCGGCGAAAGCCTTCAAGCGGCGAATGGTGTCGTTGATATCAGGATTGCCGTGCAGATAGTTCTCCGCACGCGCGGTAAGCATGAAGGGAAACGGCAACGTGCGCACGGCGGCGACGGCGGCTTCGATGCGCGCCACGGCGTGTTCGAAACAATAGATCGGCGCGTCCGGCCGACCCGTGGCGTCTTCAATCGAGCCACCGACGGCGCCCGCCTCGGCTGCGCGCAGCAAGCTTTTCGCGGATTCGGTCGGGTCGTCGGCGAAACCGTTTTCCAGATCCACTGCCACTGGCAAATCCGTTGCGGCGACAATCGCGCGGACATTGGCCAAGGTCTCTTCGAGACTCAACGCGCCATCGGCCTTGCCTTGGGAAAACGCATAACCGGCGCTGGTCGTTGCCAAGGCCTGATAGCCGAGACTGGCGAGCATCTTCGCCGAACCCGCATCCCACGGATTGGGAATGACGAAAATCCCCGGACGGTCATGCAGGGCTTTGAAGGCGTGGGCTCTAAGGACTTGTTCTTGAAGGGCTGCGGCGTCCATCGACAGGCTCCTGGGCAGGAAAAAAATCCGCTTCAGAGCAGGCCAAGTTGCTCCGCGGCGGGTTCTCTGTATAGCTCAGGCAGCGCCGGCAAGCCAGGCAAACGTTGCATCAGTTGTGCATGAAAACGTTGCGCCAGCTTCGCTGCCATGAGGTTGTCGGCGGTGTGCAGGAAGATGTACGGCGTGCGCCCCTCTTCAATCCACTCGGCGATTTTCGCCACCCATGGCACGAGGAACGTGTCGTTGGCTTCAAGCTCGGGATGGCCGATGAAACGCACCTGCGGGAACTGGGTGAACGCCGCCGGACGTGTCGGTACGCGGGGCTTTTTCGATTGCGCGTGGATCACCGAAGACTCGGTCGACAGGCAACTGAACAGCGCCCGGGGATCGAGGCAAATGCGCTCGACGCCACGATCGAGCAGCAGACGATTGAGCAGTCGCTCGCTTTCACCCTTGGCGAAGAATTGCTCATGACGGACTTCAACGGCCAACGGGCAATCCAGCGCATCAATGAACGCCGCCAGTTCCGGCAGACGCTGCGGCGTGAAGCTTTTCGACAATTGCAGCCACAGCGGCGAGACACGCTCGCCGAGCGGTTTGAGTAATTGCAGGAAGGTTTCGGCAGCGGTCAGTTGTTCACGCAAGTCGCCGCCATGGCTGATGTCGCCGGGAAATTTGGCGGTGAAGCGAAAGTGCACCGGCATGATCTCGGCCCAACGCTGCACAGTGGCGGGCGACGGGCTGGCGTAGAAGGTCGTGTTGCCTTCCACTGCGTTGAACACTTGAGAATAGAGACCGAGGAAGTCAGAGGTCTTGGCGTCTGCCGGGTACAGATAATCGCGCCAGGCGTTTTCGCTCCAGGACGGACAACCGAGGTAGTAAGGCAGCGCCATCAGATGTACAGATCGAGGCCCAGCACGTCCGCATCCCAATCGACAAAACCCGCAGTGCTAAGGTAGCTGGCGAGGGCCATGGCTACGCTCTTCTTCATTGCACGGTGATAGATCATGTCTTGCTGACGGGCAGGCAGATTGGCCAGGCGTTGTGCGGAGGCTTTGGCAGCGCGGGCGGCCATTTGCTCTTCAGTCGGGAATTCCAGCTCGCCATCGATATCGTCGACGGATTCATCCAGCGCCGCATTGCCTTTGCGAGGCTTGCGCTTGATGGGGTAGGACTGAGAGGAAAGGCCGTCTATACGCATAATTTCATGCTCGGTATCGATGATGGCAATTTAGCGGCACCGGGCCGACTTAGCAAACTGCCGAGTGATAACTAGAACACATAAAGCGCAAAAGGTTTAAAACCTGAGGCTGGAAACTGACGATTGGCGTTTTGAAAATCAAAAGATCGCAGCCTGCGGCAGCTCCTACATGCGTACCTGTGTAGGAGCTGCCGCAGGCTGCGATCTTTTAAAGGCTCAACGGGCTTTGGGGGTGGCGACCTTATCGCGCAGGTAAACCGGTTGCGCATCGTCCGCCGGGATCGACTCGCCGCGTTCCCAAGCAAAACGCGCCAGGGTCAGCAAGTCTTCGGCGTGGGGCAGCATGCCGGCATCCGATTCGCTCAGATTGACGGCGATGCGCTCGGCATATCCCCAACCGGTGCCGGCACCAAACCACTCGCCACTGGCATCGACCGGCAACGCGACAACTTCCGGCGGCAGCACCGCTTCGGCACCGACCAAACGCATCTCCCCTGCGGTCTCGCGGTAGCAGCCCCAATAGACTTCATCCATCCGCGCATCGATGGCCGCGGCGACCTGGCTCACGCCGTGTTCACGAAAGGCACGCTGCGCCAGCACCGCAAGATTGGACACCGGCAGCACCGGACGCTCCAGCGCGAACGCCAGCCCTTGCACCACGCCAATGGCGATTCGCACACCGGTAAACGCGCCTGGCCCACGACCGAAGGCGATCGCATCGACCGCTTGCAACGTGGTGCCGGCATCGGCCAGCAGTTGCTGGATCATCGGCAACAGCTTCTGCGCGTGCAGGCGCGGGATCACCTCGTAATGGCTCGTGACCTTGCCGTCATGCAGCAAGGCAACGGAGCAAGCTTCAGTCGCGGTGTCCAGGGCCAGCAAGGTGCTCATCGATGTTTCCAAAACAGGGGTGGGAAAAAGTGCGTCAGTATAAACAACTACGGCCCGCAAGCGGGCCGTGGATGATGCAGCCGATCAGACTTTTCAGCTCAGCGCTGCGAGCACCTTGGCGGTGATTGCATCAACCGAACCAACGCCCGGGATGTGGCTGTACTTCGGCTTGCCGGCGTTTTTCGCGGACAGGCTCTGGTAGAACTCCACCAGCGGCTTGGTCTGCGAATGGTAGACCGACAGGCGATGACGCACGGTTTCTTCGGTGTCGTCCTTGCGCTGTACCAGCTCTTCGCCGGTGATATCGTCTTTGCCAGCGATTTTCGGCGGGTTATAGACGATGTGGTAAACGCGGCCGCTGGCTTCGTGAACACGACGACCGGCGATGCGTTGCACGATTTCTTCGTCTTCAACGGCGATTTCAACCACTGCATCCAGCTCAACGCCGGCAGTCACCAGTGCTTCAGCCTGAGGAATGGTGCGCGGGAAGCCGTCGAACAGGAAGCCGTTGGCGCAGTCTGGCTGAGCGATGCGATCCTGAACCAGTGCGATGATCAGGTCATCCGACACCAGGCCGCCGGCATCCATGATGCTCTTGGCTTGAACGCCCAGCGGCGTGCCGGCCTTGACCGCAGCACGCAGCATGTCGCCGGTGGAGATTTGCGGAATGCCGAATTTCTCGGTGATGAACTTTGCCTGAGTACCTTTACCGGCCCCGGGAGCTCCCAGCAGAATGACGCGCATCGATGTGCTCCTCAATTTTTTATATAGAAAACAACAGGATTCGCCTCTTGGGGCCAATCTTAAAAATACGGGTCGTGGCCGCACAAACGGCCAAAGGCTGATCAAGATACACAGCAGGCTGCGCCCACACAAGACGCCAAAAGTCGGAGAAACCGCTGCCTGCCGCGACCTCGCGATCCGGTGAGCCAAGTCGCAACCCCATCATTAACTGTCGCCTGCCGGCACTTTCCCCCTGCACGCAATGCGGCACCGGAGGTATCCCCAAGATGCCTTGCGTCCCGTGAAAAACCTTAGCCGGTATTGCGCAGACCAGCGGCGATCCCCGCCACAGACACCAGCAGCGCCTGCTCCACCGGGCTGCCCTGCTCGACATTCTGCTGCCGCGAACGGGCCAACAGTTCGGCTTGCAATAGATGTAGCGGGTCGAGGTAAGTGTTGCGCAGACGGATGAATTCGAGGGTGTCCGGGCTATGTGCCAGCAATTGCGACTGGCCAGTCAGACCAAGCACCACCGCGCACGCCTGCGACAATAGGTCGCGTAACTGCGCGCCCAACGGCAGCAGATCCGGCTCGACCAGACGCTCGTCGTAGGACAACGCGATGTCCGCATCAGCCTTGGCCAGGACCATTTCGAGCATGTCGATGCGCGTACGGAAGAACGGCCATTGCTCGCGCATCTGCCCGAGCAACTCGCCTTCGCCACGCTCCAGCGCTTTGCTCAACGCCGACTCCCAACCCAGCCACGCCGGCAGCATCAACCGCGTTTGCGTCCAACCAAAGATCCACGGGATCGCCCGCAGGCTTTCGATGCCGCCGGCGCGACGTTTGGCCGGACGACTGCCGAGCGGCAAACGGCCCAATTCCTGCTCCGGCGTGGACTGACGGAAGTACTCGACGAACTGCGGGTTTTCCCGCACCACCTGGCGGTAAGCGCTGACACCGTCGGCGGCCAATTCGTCCATCAGATGCCGCCATTCAGGCGTCGGTGGTGGCGGCGGCAGCAACGTCGCTTCCAGCACGGCAGCGAGATACAGATTGAGATTTTGCTCGGCGATGTCCGGCAGGCCGAATTTGAAGCGAATCATTTCCCCTTGCTCGGTGGTACGGAAACGCCCCGCAACCGAGCCCGGTGGCTGCGACAGAATCGCCGCGTGCGCCGGGCCACCGCCACGGCCGACCGTGCCGCCACGACCGTGGAACAGCAGCAGTTCAACTTCTTGCTCACGGCAAATTTCCACCAGCCTTTCCTGCGCGCGATATTGCGCCCAGGCCGCCGCCGTGGTGCCGGCGTCCTTGGCCGAGTCGGAGTAACCGATCATCACTTCCTGCGGGCCTTGCAGGCGTGCGCGATAGCCCGGCAGCAGCAACAACCGCTCCATCACCGGCCCGGCGTTATCGAGGTCGGCGAGGGTTTCGAACAGCGGCACCACGCGCATCGGCCGCAACACGCCAGACTCTTTGAGCAGCAGTTGCACAGCGAGGACGTCGGAAGCGGCGCCAGCCATGGAGATCACATAGGAGCCGAGCGACGCACCCGGTGCGGCGGCGATTTCCTTGCAGGTGTTGAGCACTTCGGCGGTATCGGCCGACGGCTTGAAGTGCGCCGGCAGCAGTGGCCGACGATTGTTCAGCTCACGGGTCAGGAAGGCGATGCGCTGTTCTTCGTCCCAATCTTCATAGCGACCGAGGCCGAGATAATCGGTGATTTCGGTCATCGCCGAGCTGTGTCGTGACGAATCCTGCCGCACGTCGAGGCGCACGAGGAACAAGCCAAAGGTCACCGCGCGACGCAGGCAATCGAGCAACGGGCCGTCGGCGATCACGCCCATACCGCACTCGTGCAGCGAGTTGAAACACAGCTCCAGCGGGTCGAGCAGATCACGGTTGTTGTGCAGCACATCGGCAGGCGCCGGTGTCGGCGCAGTCAATGCGGCATGCGCCCAATTGCGCGTCGCCCGCAGGCGTTCGCGCAATTGCTTGAGCACCGCGCGATACGGTTCGGCGCTGTCGCCAGCCTTGGCTTTCAAGGCATCGCTGGCCTGTTGCATCGACAGCTCGGCAGCCAGATGATCGACATCGCGCAGGTACAAATCAGCGGCCATCCAGCGCGCCAGCAGCAACACTTCGCGAGTCACCGCAGCGGTGACATTGGGGTTGCCGTCACGGTCGCCGCCCATCCACGAGGCGAAACGGATCGGCGCAGCTTCCAGCGGCAAACGCAGGCCTGTGGCGGCGAACAGCGCCTGATCAGCCTTGCGCATATGGTGGGGGATCGCCTGCCACAGCGAATGCTCGATCACCGCAAAACCCCATTTGGCTTCATCGACCGGCGTCGGGCGCGTGCGGCGGATTTCTTCGGTGTGCCAGGCTTCGGCGATCAGCCGTTGCAGGGTGTTTTGAATCTGTTCGCGTTCGGCGCTGGTCAGGTCGCGATGATCCTGGGCGGCGAGTTGCCCGGCGATCGCGTCGTACTTCTGGATCAGCGTGCGCCGCGCCACTTCGGTGGGGTGCGCGGTCAGCACCAGTTCGATTTCCAGCCGCGCCAGTTGCCGGGCCAGCGATTCGGCGCTGTGGCCTTCATTGCGCAAACGCGCGAGCAACTCAGGCAGCACGCGCGATTCGAACGGCGCCGGCTGCGATTCTTCGCGGCGATGGATCAATTGATACTGCTCGGCGATGTTCGCCAGGTTGAGAAACTGGTTGAACGCCCGCGCCACGGGGAGCAATTCGTCTTCGCTCAATTGATTGAGGCTGGCGCTCAGTTCAGCGTCCATCGAGCCACGGCGATCGGCCTTGGCGCCTTTGCGAATCTGCTCGATCTTGTCGAGGAACGCCTCGCCGTACTGGTCTCGAATGGTGTTGCCCAACAGCTCTCCGAGCAGGTGAACGTCTTCGCGCAAGCGTGCATCAATATCGGTCATCAGCAATTCCCCAGCAGTAATCCGGACGGCTTAGAAACGAGTGCATGAGCTAGAGAGTGCCGCTCAACGACGCTTCTTACAAGCATCCGACCAAGGGACTTTAAACCTTGCGGGCGAAAGCTAGTCTCAACAGTAAGCCGTACAACGGCTTGCCGCCGGCCCTGCCGGACACTCACCCAGGCCTGCCATGAGCAGGCGCGAAATGAGGTCATCATGAAAATTCGTGAACTCGCCCAGCATTGGGAAGAAAACGCCAAGGGTCGCCTGACCGACACTGGCTACACGATTCATCTGGACGTTGAAGCCGCTGCGCGACTGGCAGCGATTGCCGAGATGTACCCCAAACGCCATCCCGAAGAACTGCTCGGCGAACTGATTGGCGCAGCGCTTGAAGAGTTCGAAGCGAGCCTGCCGTATGTGAAGGGTTCGACCGTGGTGGCGACGGATGAGGAAGGTGATCCGCTCTATGAAGACGTGGGGCCTACGCCAAGGTTCCTCGCGTTGTCGCGCCGCCATTTGCATGACCTTTCGGCCGCTGCCGGCAAGCAAAAACACTGACACAACACAGATCAAACTGTAGGAGTGAGCCTGCTCGCGATAGCGGTATTTCATTCAAAATTTTTTGTTGTCTGACATGACGCTATCGCGAGCAGGCTCACTCCTACAGGATCGTATTCCAGCTCAAAATCGATGTGTTTTCGAGATCCGCCCCCCCGCGCGTACCGCTCCATCCCGCCAAAGTTCCCGCTTTAGAGCCTTGTCCATTCGGTCAAAAATTATTTAGGCGATAGGCCATCTTTTCTGAACTTTTGAAAAATCACTCCGGTCGGAACCTGTAACCACGCCTGGAACGAGCGTTTCAAAAACGCCTTTCACACGACGCTTTTCGGCTCCTCGACCAGGATGGATTCAGATGTTTTCAGGAGATGCCTAATGGAGTTGAAGACCATGAAAAACCAAACCACTTTCTCGCACTTGCGCGGTCTGAAACTGGCCGCTCTGGCCATCGGCACCAGCTTCGTGCTGGCCGGTTGCGCCGGTAATCCACCGACCGAGCAATACGCCGTGACCCAATCGGCGGTCAACAGTGCGGTCAGCGCTGGCGGTACCGAGTTCGCGGCGGTCGAAATGAAGCAAGCGCAGGACAAATTGAAACAAGCCGAAATCGCCATGCACGACAAGAAGTATGACGAAGCGCGCACCCTCGCCGAGCAAGCCGAATGGGACGCTCGTGTCGCCGAACGCAAGGCTCAGGCAATGAAAGCCGAACAGGCTGTGAAGGATTCCCAGAAAGGTGTTCAGGAACTGCGTCAGGAAAGCCAGCGCACCGTGCAGTAAGCGCGCATCCCGACCGCAACGCTGAAACTTTATCGATAGAAAGGACGAAAAATTATGCGTAAGCAACTGATGATCCCCGCTCTTCTGGCCGCAAGCGTCGCTCTGGCTGCCTGCTCCACTCCGCCTAATCCGAACCTGGAAAACGCGCGCACCAACTACTCGGGTCTGCAAGCCAACCCACAGGCGAGCAAAGTCGCGGCGCTGGAAACCAAAGACGCCAGTGATTACCTGGACAAGGCCGACAAGGCTTATCTGGACAAACAAGACGCGGCCAAGGTTGACCAACTGGCTTACCTGACCAACCAGCGCGTGGAAGTGGCCAAACAGACCATCGCCCTGCGCACTGCCGAGGCCAACCTGAAAAACGCTTCGGCACAACGTGCTCAAGCCCGTCTGGATGCTCGCGATCAGCAGATCAAACAGCTGCAGGACAGCCTGAACGCCAAGCAGACCGATCGCGGTACGCTGGTGACCTTCGGTGACGTGCTGTTCGCCACCGACCGTGCCGACCTGAAATCCAGCGGTCTGGTCAACATCAACAAACTGGCGCAGTTCCTTCAGGAAAACCCGGATCGCAAAGTGATCGTCGAGGGTTACACCGACAGCACCGGTACTGCCAGCCACAACCAGACGCTGTCTGAGCGTCGCGCTAACTCCGTGCGTACCGCTCTGGTGAAAATGGGCGTTGATCCAGCGCGCATCGTTGCTCAGGGCTACGGCAAGGAATACCCGGTTGCCGAGAACGGCAGCGTGTCCGGCCGTGCGATGAACCGCCGTGTGGAAGTGACCATTTCCAACGACAACCAGCCGGTTGTGCCACGTTCGGCGGTTAGCTCGAACTAAGCTCCCTGCTGTAACGCAAAAGCCCCGCCTGAGTGATCAGGCGGGGCTTTTTTCAAGATCAAAAGATCGCAGCCTTCGGCAGCTCCTACATGGGATTTCTGTAGGAGCTGCCGAAGGCTGCGATCTTTTGCTTTTATGGCTGGAGTTTTTGCGGGGTCTCTTCGCCCATGCAGCGCACGGCTTTTTTCTGCGCATTGATCAGCACGCCGGTCAGGCCTTTCTGCTCGGTGTCGAACAACACCAGCACGCCATCGATGCACTGCGCCACTTGCGGCGCCGGGTCCAGCGAGACTTTGTAGTCTTCGCCCGGCACCGTCTTGAGCATGGTGAATTCGTTGAGCAGCAACGCATCCTCGGGTTTGGCGAAGTGCAGGTAGCCGTAGAACCACAGCGCCCCGACGGTGCCGAGGATGCTGCAGATACCGGTGATGATCAGCGGGATGGCGTTGCGTTCTTCAGTCATTGCGGACTCTCATCTTCAGAATTCGGGGGTGGCGGGTAATTGGGGATTTCGCCGAGGCGGCGCAGGCCGTTGAAATGTTCGGGATCGTCGAGGTAACGCAGCATCACCTGGCGCCACACCGGGTCGCCGAAGGTCTGCACATGGCCGCCACGGGTCAACTGCAGCACGCGCGGTGGCGGCGCAGCTTGATACAGACGGATGCCGTTGGAAAGCGGTACCAGCGGATCGTCGATGCTGTGGAAGATCAGCTTCGGCACGCCGTTAAGCTGCGGCATCGAGTTGATCGCGCTGTCGCCGTCCGGCACCAGCCACGACAGCGGCACCTGGAATGGCCAGGTCAGCCACGAAGTACTGAGGGCGTATTGGCCGACGCTGCGATAACTGGCGGGCACGCCGTCGAGCACCAAGGCCTTAAGCTGTTTCTGCCGCTCTGGATGCTGCACCAGCCAATGCACGGCCATCGAACCGCCGAGGCTCTGGCCGAGCAACACCAGCGGTTTGCCTTTGACTTCCGGCGCTTTGTCGAGCCAGGCAAACGCCGCGTCGATGTCCTGATAGATCGCCGGCAAACTCGGCTCACCCTCGGACAGGCCATAACCGCGATAGTCGACCAACAGCACTTGATAGCCGTTTTTCGGCAACCACCAACTGCCGCCCAAATGCATTGGCAGGTTACCGCCGTTGCCGTGCAGGTGCAGGACGGTGCCTTTGACCTCGACACCGGGTTTGGCCGGCAGCCACCAGGCGTTGAGCTTCAGGCCATCCGCCGTCACCAGCGTGACGGTGCGGTATTCGAGCTTGGCTTTTTCCGGGGTGAAAATCTGACCGGGTTCGGGGTAGAACAACAAAGAGCTGCAACCACTGAGGGTCAGGAGCAGGCAGAAAATGCCGAGGATTCTCATCCGGTGAAACCTCGCAAAAATTCAGGTTCAGATCGTTCCCACGCTCTGCGTGGGAATGCATCCCGTGGCGCTCTGCGTCACAGTGGACGCGGAGCGTCCATGGCAGCATTCCCACGCGGAGCGTGGGAACGATCGGTCTGTAGTGGGTTAGAGGATGTTCGAGTAGTCGGCTTCGATCCGGTCCAGGCTCAAGTGATTGAGGAAGTTGGAGAAGCACATCCACGCCGACAACGCATTCAGATCGCGGAACTGCTCCGGCAGATACTTCGGCGCCACCACCAGCCCCTCATCCACCAACTGGCGCAAGGTACGCATGTCTTCCAGCGTGGTCTTGCCGCAGAACAACAACGGAATCTGCTCAAGCTTGCCCTTACGCACGGCCAACTGAATGTAGTTGTAAACCATGATAAAGCCCTTGAGATAGGACAAGTCTTTGGTAAATGGCAGACCGGTTGGCGTCGATCCACGGAATACCCGACTGGCGTTGCCGTAACTTTCCGCCATTTCGAATCCCTGCTCGCGGAAGAATTCGAAGACCTGCAGGAAGTCGGCGCCCTCCTCGACCATGTGAATGGCGCGGGTGCGGTTGGTCAACTTGCGCAGACGGCTCGGGTAGGAGGCGAAGGTGATGATTTCCATGAGGATCGCCAGGCCTTCCTGGGTCACCGTCGACGACGGCGGGCCTTTAGAGAGGAAGGTGCAGATCGGCTGGTTCAGACCGTTGAGCGTGGTGCCAACGTGCACCAGGCCTTCATGGACTTCCAGCGCACGCACGTCTCTATCGTTGAACATCGCGTCGGTGCGGATCTTGATGTAGTCGGCGCCCGCCGCCGCGTCGGCAACGATACCGTCGGACTCGAACACGCGGATGGTCTCCTCGGCCTCGCCGAACACCTTGTTCAGACGGGTTTGCAGCAGGTGCACGGCGTCCTTGGCGGTGAGGACTTTCGGCTCGTCCTTCAGATCGCCACGGCCGTCGATGTTGTTGAGGTAATCGGACATCATCAGGCCGAGGTCGGCAAGGGTCGGGTCACCGGCGTGGAAGGCGTCGGAGGCGGCGCCGTACAGCTCTTGCGAGATCAGGCCGAAATCCTCGGTGCCGCGCGCTTCGAGCATGCGCACGACCATGCGGTATTCCTTGCACATGCGCCGCATGATCTGCCCGACCGGGTTGAACTGGCCGAGCTGGCGGGTGATGTCGCGCTCGATGTTCTGGAATTCCAGTTTGACCTTGCTCGAATCGAAACTCAGCGGCCGATTGAGGTAGTAGTCGCGATCCACCGCCGGCATTTCCTTGCCTTTGGCCTTGAGGAAACCCTTGCGGATGTTCTCGTCCCACTTGACCGCGTCGAGCACACGGATCGGCGTCTGCGCCAGCACAATGCGGTCGGACAACATGCGTATCGTCTGCTGGTAATCGTCCACCCGAAACTCCTGTAGAAAACGTGACGTACTGAATTATTGGGCGCGGGCCTGGCGCTGGTAGCGCACGGCTTCAACGAAGACATCGGAATTGGCCGGATCGTCGAGATAAGCAAAGACCTTGTCGAGGTTGCTGTCGACTTGCACACCCTCGCCATCGTCGGTCTGGAACGCCTGACCGTCGAGGGCTTGCTGTTTGATCGCCTGATTGATCTGTTCAAGATCGAGGTTGTAGACCACCAGTTCGTGTTTATCGGTGAGCTCAAAACCGGCAATGGTGTAGTGGCCGCCGTACTGTGCCGGGACTTTCGCCGACAGATACCAGCGATTGCCATGACGCGAGACAGTGAACGGATAGGCTTCGCGCTCGCGAGGCCTGGCCTTGAACCAGCTGATGGCCTGATAGCGATCGTTGCCGATGCGGGTCAGTTCAAGGTTCATCGGTTCGCCCCAGGCATTGGTGCTCGACCACTTGCCGAGCAGGCCCTTGGGCGCCGGTTCGCTGGCGGCCAGCGGTTCCTTGAAGGTCACCAGACAGCCACTGAGCAGCAGGAACGACAAGGCGATCAGCACGCCACGCCAGGCTTTCATTCAAAACTCCCTATGAACATTCGCCGCCCTCATGGTGATCGATCGTTCCCACGCTCTGCGTGGGAATGCATCCACTGGCGCTCTGAGTCATGTCTACGAAGGGACGCGGAGCGTCCCGGGCGGCATTCCCACGCAGAGCGTGAGGAACGATCAGCGCAGTTCAGACCGATGCGAGCACCAGGTGCATGTAGCGCGTCAGAATGCCGAGCATGTCCTCTTCGGCCAAAGGCTCGGCGTCGTTGAGCAGGCCCTGATATTCCATCCGTCCGATAATCGCCGTCAACACCTTGGCATCCTGCTGCGGTTCGCGCGAGCCCAGAACCTGGAACAACTGGCAGGTGCCCTGCAACAGAATCTGCTGATGCGAGCGCACCAGAATCGCCAGGCGCGGGTTGAGCAGCGCTTCCTGACGGAACGCCTGCTCGGCCATCAAATGCTCGCGACGGTTAACCAATTGACGATGCACGTAGTCGGCCATCAACCGTGCAATGTCGTCAGCCAATTGCGAGCGCGACTCCGGACTGCCGTCGCCACTGACCACCATCTCACGCAACAAGCCTTCGTTGTTGACCCACAACTTGGCCATGTATTCCGCGCTGCGCTCTACGTATTGAGCGAAGGTATCGGTGAGCAGGTCATCAATGTCCTTGAAGTAATACGTGGTCGCCGACAGCGGCACACCGGCCTCGGCGGCAACTGCGCGGTGACGCACAGCGCGTACGCCATCACGTACGACAATACGCATTGCCGCGTCGAGAATGTCCTGGCGACGCTGCTCACTGCCCTGTCGGCTGGCCTTGCGACCCTGGTACTGAACGCTTTCAGCGACCGCAGTGGCGATACCCGCTGCACCTTCTTGAGCTATTGCACCCATCACGACAGGACTTCCTCTGCTATTTCCAAAGTAACCAATTGATACATTTGTACCAGACAGGCAATAAAAAGCCGCCTGTTTTAGGCGGCTTTTTAACTGAAACGTTTACGCTTGCGGTCGCATGTGCGGGAACAGGATCACATCGCGGATCGACGGCGAGTTGGTCAGCAACATCACCAGGCGGTCGATGCCGATGCCTTCACCGGCCGTTGGCGGCATGCCGTACTCCAGCGCGCGCACGAAGTCGGCGTCGTAGTGCATGGCTTCGTCGTCGCCGGCGTCCTTGTCGGCCACCTGCGCCATGAAGCGCTCGGCCTGGTCCTCCGCGTCGTTCAACTCGGAGTAGGCGTTGGCGATTTCACGGCCACCGATGAACAGCTCGAAGCGGTCGGTGACGTTCGGGTTGTCATCGTTGCGACGCGCCAGCGGCGACACTTCGAACGGGTACTGAGTAATGAAGTGCGGCTGTTCCAGCTTGTGCTCGACCAGTTCTTCGAAAATCATCACTTGCAGCTTGCCCAGACCTTCGAAGCCCAGCACCTTGGCGCCGGCTTTCTTGGCGATGGCGCGGGCCTTGTCGATGTCGTTCAGATCATCGGCGGTCAGCTCAGGGTTGTACTTGAGGATCGAGTCGAACACCGACAGACGCACGAACGGCTCGCCGAAGTGGAACACCTTGTCGCCGTACGGCACGTCGGTAGACCCCAGCACAAGCTGCGCCAGTTCACGGAACAGTTCTTCGGTCAGGTCCATGTTGTCTTCGTAATCGGCGTACGCCTGATAGAACTCCAACATGGTGAATTCAGGGTTGTGACGAGTCGAAACGCCTTCGTTACGGAAGTTGCGGTTGATCTCGAAAACCTTTTCAAAACCACCAACCACCAGACGCTTCAGATACAGCTCTGGCGCGATACGCAGGAACATTTCCATGTCCAGCGCGTTGTGGTGGGTTTCGAACGGCTTGGCCGCAGCGCCGCCAGGAATGGTCTGCAGCATCGGCGTTTCGACTTCGAGGAAGTCGCGCTTCATCAGGAAGCTGCGGATGTGCGCGATCACTTGCGAACGCACGCGGAAAGTCTGACGCACTTCGTCGTTGACGATCAGGTCGACGTAACGCTGACGGTAGCGCTGTTCGGTGTCGGTCAGGCCGTGGTGCTTGTCCGGCAGCGGACGCAGCGATTTGGTCAGCAGACGCACGTTGGTCATTTCAACGTACAGGTCGCCCTTGCCGGAACGCGCCAGGGTGCCTTCGGCGGCAATGATGTCGCCCATGTCCCAGGTTTTCACCGCGGCCAGGGTGTCTTCCGACAGGGTTTTACGGTTGACGTAGACCTGGATGCGACCGGTCATGTCCTGGATCACCATGAACGAGCCACGGTTGAGCATGATGCGACCGGCAACCTTGACCGGGATTGCAGCCTCTGCCAGCTCTTCCTTGGTCTTGTCCGCGTATTTCTTCTGCAGATCTTCGCAGTAGTTTTCGCGGCGGAAGTCGTTCGGGAAGGCGTTGCCCTTGGCGCGCTCGGCAGCCAGCTTTTCCTTGCGCAGGGCGATCAGGGAGTTTTCTTCCTGTTGCAGGGCTTGCGGGTCGAGTTGTTGGTCGCTCATGTCTTTAGATATTCCATCAGGTTCGTTGCCCCCGGACCTCGCGGCCCGGGGATCGCCAGCAGGGCTGGCTCCTACAGGGATCGGCCTGAATCAGCCGATGCTGTATTGCGTCTTTTACAGCCCTGATTTCAGGCTGGCATACAGGTATTCGTCGATGTCGCCGTCGAGTACCTTGTCGCAGTCGCTGCGTTCGATGTTGGTGCGCAGATCCTTGATCCGCGACGCATCGAGCACGTACGAGCGAATCTGGTGACCCCAGCCGATGTCGGACTTGGTGTCTTCCAGCGCTTGCGACGCGGCGTTGCGTTTCTGCATTTCCTGCTCGTACAACTTGGCCCGCAGCATTTTCATGGCGGTGTCTTTGTTGGCGTGCTGGGAACGTTCGTTCTGGCAGCTGACCACGGTGTTGGTCGGTACGTGAGTGATACGTACGGCCGAGTCGGTGGTGTTTACGTGCTGACCACCTGCACCGGAGGAACGATAGGTGTCGATCCGCAGATCTGCCGGGTTGATTTCGATTTCGACCTTGTCGTCGATCTCTGGCGAGACGAACACTGCGGAGAACGAGGTGTGGCGACGGTTGCCGGAGTCGAACGGGCTCTTGCGCACCAGACGGTGTACGCCGATCTCGGTACGCAGCCAGCCAAAGGCGTATTCGCCCTTGATGTGCACGGTCGCACCTTTGATACCAGCGACTTCACCGGCCGACAGCTCCATGATGGTCGCGTCGAAACCGCGTTTATCCGCCCAGCGCAGGTACATGCGCAGGAGGATGTTGGCCCAGTCCTGGGCTTCGGTGCCGCCGGAACCGGCCTGGATGTCCAGGTAGGCGTTGTTCGGGTCCATTTCATGGCTGAACATGCGGCGGAATTCCAGCTTGGCCAGATTTTCCTCGAGACGGGCCAGCTCGGCGACGACATCGCCCACTGCGCCTTCGTCGTTCTCTTCGACGGCCATGTCCAGCAGATCGCGGCAATCGGCCAGGCCGGCGTTCAGTTCATCGAGGGTATCGACGATCTGCGCCAGCGCCGAACGCTCGCGGCCCAGCTCCTGGGCGTATTCAGGTTTGTTCCAGACGCTCGGATCTTCAAGCTCGCGATTGACTTCAGTCAGACGCTCATGCTTTTGATCGTAGTCAAAGATACCCCCGAATAGTTTCGGAGCGCTCGGACAGGTCCTTGATGGTGTTCAGGATCGGGTTGATTTCCATGACGGGCAGCACTCGTTGGCGAACTTTTGAAAGCCGGCGAGTATAACGTAATCAGGCTGTCACGGCAGCCCGTCTGGCGGCTGTGGGGGCGATTCACTTGACACATTTCACCTGTAGGAGCTGCCGAAGGCTGCGATCTTTTGACTTTGATTTTAAAAACAGATCAAAAGATCGCAGCCTGCGGCAGCTCCGACAGGGGATTGCGGTGGTTATTCGATGCCGACCTGGTTGCGGCCGTTGTTCTTGGCCAGGTACAGGCCACGATCCGCCGCCGAGATCAACAAGCGGCAATCGCTGCCCGACTGCGGCACCATGGTTGCCAGGCCGATACTGATGGTCAGGCTCGCGCCGTCACCCGGGGTGTTGTGCGGGATTTTCAGCGAGGCCACGGTCTGGCGCAGTTTCTCCGCCACCAGCCGCGCGCCGCCCGGCGAGGTGTTCGGCAGCACCAGCGCAAACTCTTCACCACCGTAGCGCGCCGGCAGGTCAGAAGGCCGCGCGCTGGCGTCGCGGATCGCCGTGGCGACCTTGCGCAACGCCTCGTCGCCTTCAACATGGCCGAAGCTGTCGTTGTACGGCTTGAAGTAATCGACATCGATCATCAGCAGTGACAACTGGCTTTGATCGCGCAGCGAGCGGCGCCATTCCAGTTCAAGGTATTCGTCGAAGTGGCGGCGATTGGACAACCCGGTCAGGCCATCGGAGTTCATCAGCCGTTGCAGCACCAGATTGGTGTCGAGCAACTGCTGCTGACTGACCCGCAACGCACGGTATGCAGCATCGCGTTGCAGCAGGGTCATGTACGAGCGCGAGTGATAGCGGATGCGCGCCACCAGTTCGATGGTGTCCGGCAGTTTCACCAGATAATCGTTGGCCCCGGCGGAGAACGCCGCGCTCTTGATCAGCGGGTCTTCCTTGGTCGACAGGACGATGATCGGAATGTCCTTGGTCGCCGGATGATTGCGGTATTCGCGCACCAGGCTCAGGCCGTCGAGGCCGGGCATCACCAGATCCTGAAGAATCACCGTCGGTTTGATCCGCACCGCTTGGGCAATGGCCTGATGCGGGTCGGAGCAGAAGTGGAAGTCGATGTTCTCTTCATTCGACAGCCCACGGCGCACGGCTTCGCCGATCATTGCCTGATCGTCCACCAACAACACCATGGCGGCGTTTTCGTCGGTTTTAATGTCGTCGATCTGTAAGTCAGTCATGGGCGGTCACCTGAGTACTGCGGGGGCCAGGATTGCGGATAAATCGGTTCATTTGGGGAAAATCTCCTGCAATCGTGGCGCTATCTTTTCCAGTGGACGGATTTCCACGGCGGCATCAATGGCTGCTGCAGCCTTGGGCATGCCGTAAACCGCACTGCTTTGCTGATCCTGCGCGATGGTCAGGTAACCCTGTTGGCGCATGAGCTTAAGCCCTTGCGCGCCGTCGCGTCCCATCCCGGTCAATAAAACCCCGACGGCGTCGCCATTCCAATAACTGGCGACACTTTCGAAAAATACGTCGATGGAGGGTCGGTAGATCTCGTTGACCGGCTCGGCGGTGTAGGCCAGCGTGCCGTTCTTGAGTAACCGAATATGATGATTGGTGCCGGCCAGCAGCACGGCGCCGGCTTGCGGTGGCTCGCCTTCGCGGGCCAGCCGTACATCAAGGCCGCTGGCGCTGGCCAGCCATTCGGCCATGCCGGCGGCGAACACCTGATCAACGTGCTGCACCAGCACAATCGCCGCCGAGAAGTCCCGGGGCAGGCCCTTGAGCAACACCTCAAGCGCTGCGGGCCCGCCGGCAGACGAGCCGATCGCCACCAGTCGCTTGCACGATGCCGAACTGCGCTGGGGCGTCGGCGTCGGTCGCGAGCGCGGTGCCTTGTCGCCGATCAGCCAGCCGATATTGAGGATCTTGCGCAGCAACGGCGCCGCCGCTTCCTGCGCATTGCCGGCGCCGAGTGCCGGGGTATCGACCACATCCAGCGCGCCGTGGCCCATGGCTTCGAACACGCGATGGACGTTCTGCTGACGGTCGACGGTCACGATGACGATCGCGCACGGGGTTTCGGCCATGATCCGGCGGGTGGCTTCGACGCCGTCCATCACCGGCATGATCAGATCCATGAGGATCAGGTCGGGGGTGTTCTCGGCGCACAGTTGCACCGCCTCGGCGCCGTTGCGAGCGACCCAGACCACCTGATGCGCCGGCTCGAAGGCCAATGCACGACGCAGGGCCTCCACCGCCATTGGCATGTCGTTGACGATTGCGATCTTCATGCCCGCGCTCCTCCGATGAGCTCGACCACTGCGTCGAGCAGGGCGTCGTCATGAAAACTGGCTTTGGCTAAATAATAGTCCGCCCCGGCGTCGAGACCACGGCGGCGATCCTCTTCACGATCCTTGTACGACACGACCATCACCGGCAGCGATTGCAGACGGTTGTCGCGACGCAACAGGGTGACCAGCTCGATGCCGTCCATGCGCGGCATGTCGATGTCGGTGATGAGCAAATCGAAGTCCTCCGAACGCAGCGCGTTCCAGCCGTCCATACCGTCCACCGCCACCGCGACGTCGTAGCCGCGATTGAGCAGCAGCTTGCGTTGCAGCTCGCGCACGGTCAGCGAATCGTCAACCACCAGCACGCGTTTGCGCGCAGCCTCGGCGGCCTGATTGCCGTGACGGGCGATGCGCTCGAGGCGACCGGTATTGAGTAGCTTATCCACCGAACGCAGCATGTCTTCGACGTCGACGATCAGCACCACCGAGCCATCGTCGAGCAACGCGCCGGCTGAGATATCCTGCACTTTGCCCAGACGTTCATCGAGTGGCAATACCACCAAAGTGCGTTCGCCAATGAAGCGCTCGACCGCCACGCCGTAAATCGCATCGCGCTCGCGAATCACCACGACTTTCAGGGTTTCGCCGCTGTTCTGGCTGGCCGGGCGGTTGAGCAACTGACTGGCCGCGACCAACCCGACATGCCGGCCTTCATGCCAGAAATGCTGGCGACCTTCGACCTGGACAATGTCTTCAGGCTCCAGATCGCACATGCGTTCAATGTGCGCCAGCGGGAACGCATAAGCCTCTTCGCCGACTTCCACCACCAGACTGCGCACCACCGACAACGTCAGCGGCACTTCGAGATGGAAGCGACTGCCCTCGCCCGCCGCCTGTTCCAGCACCACGGCACCGCGCAACTGGCGAACCATGTGTTGAACGGCATCGAGACCCACGCCCCGGCCAGAGACTTCGGTGACCGTGTCGCGCAGGCTGAAACCGGGCAGGAACAGGAAGGTCAGCAGTTCTTCCTCGCTCAACTGCGCCGCCGTTTCGGCTGGGGATAACTGCCGTTCGACGATGCTGCGGCGGACCTTTTCCAGATCGACACCGTTACCGTCATCGCTCAATTCCAGCACCAACAGACCGGCCTGGTGCGAGGCGCGCAGGCGGATCAGGCCCTCTTCGGGTTTACCTTTGAGCAGACGTTGCTCCGGGGTTTCGATGCCATGATCGACGGCATTGCGCAGCAAGTGAGTCAGCGGCGCTTCGAGCTTTTCCAGCACGTCACGGTCGACCTGAGTCTTCTCGCCTTCGATTTCCAGGCGCACTTGTTTGCCGAGGCTGCGGCCCAGATCGCGAACCATGCGCACCTGCCCGCTGAGTACATCGGCAAACGGCCGCATGCGACAGGCCAGCGCGGTGTCGTAAAGCACCTGCGCGCGTTGACTGGCCTGCCAGGCGAATTCATCCAGCTCGGCGTTTTTCTCGCTGAGCAATTGTTGCGACTCGGCGAGCAAGCGCCGCGCATCTTCGAGGGCTTCCAGCGCCTCAAGGCTCAGCGCGTGTTCCTTGAGGTGCACGTTGAGATTTTCCAGCGCGCGCAGGCCGTTGTTCTGCATGCGCTTGAGGCGCTGCATGGTTGCCAGGTGCGGCTTGAGGCGCTGGGTTTCCACCAGCGATTTGCTCGACAGGTCGAGCAGGCTGTTGAGGCGTTCGGCGGTAACGCGCAAGACGCGCTCGCCACCTTCAGTGGTGCGTCTGCTTTTCCGTGGCGGCGGCTCTGGCGCCTCCACCGGTAGTTCTACAGATTGCACCGGCGCTGGCGGCGTTGGCTCGACTCGCGGCGCTTGCAACTGCAATTCGGCCATGACCGGCGCAGCGACGGCAGGCGGCGACGATGGATCAAGCAACTGCGCCATCAACACCACATACGCTTCGATGTCAGCCGGTTGCGGAGCATTCGCTGGCGTCGCAATGCGCATGAGCAAATCGGTGCCCTGCAACAACGCATCGATGTGTTCCGGGCGCAGCAACAAGCGCCCTTCCTGCGCGCTGACCAGGCAATCTTCCATGACATGGGCGACGCTGACGCCACTGTCGATGCCGACAATTCGCGCCGCGCCCTTGAGCGAGTGCGCCGCACGCATGCACGATTCGAGTTGATCGGCCTGGGTCGGATTGCGCTCCAGCGCCAGCAGCCCGGCGCTGAGCACCTGCGTCTGGGCTTCGGCTTCAAGGCTGAACAGCTCCAGCAGCGAGGCGTCGCGCATTTGCTCGGGGGTCATGTGAGGCTCCGGGTCACGGCAGACAACAGCTGTTCTTCATCCAGCCAACGCAGGCTGCGACCGCGAAATTGCAGGACGCCACGGGTGTACTTGGCACTGGCCTGGGCGCCGGATTGCGACGCGGCATCAAGGATTCGCTCATCGATGGCATGAATGCCGTAAACCTCATCCACCGGCACCACCACCGGCCCGCCATGGGCAGCGATGATCAACATGCGCGGCATGATGCGCCCGCTGACAGCTGGAGCGGCGCTGGCATCCAGATCCAGCAATTCCACCAGCGACAGGCACGCCACCAGCGCGCCACGCACATTCGCCACCCCCAGCAAGGCGCGCGAACGCTGATGCGGTAACGAGTGAATCGCCTGCAACGGCGCGACTTCCACCAGGCTACGCGTCGCCAATCCGAGCCACTCTTCACCGAGACGGAACATCAGCAGCGAACGGGTTTTGACATCGGTTTCGACCGCGATCGCCACCGGGTCGCGCTCGTCCTGCTGCAACGAATAGCGATCGAGCAAGCGCGTCGCCGCTGCGGAATACACCGAGCAGTTGCGGCAATGAATATGTTCTTCGAGCAGCGGGCAGGACTTGTCGCCGTGGATGCCAATACGGTTCCAGCAATCGTCGATGGCCTGGGCGTCTTCATGGGTGACGTTCAAGGTGTCGGCCGAAATCATCGTTTACGCTCACTGTCAGCGGTGCGCCCGCTGCGGGCGGCGCGCTCCTGCAATCGTCTGGCACCGGCGCTGTCGCCCTGGGCCTGGAGCAAAGCCGCGAGGTGCATCAGCGCTTCCGGGTGTTGCGGTTCGAGGTACAGCGCCTTGCGGTAGAAACCCTGGGCTTCGAGGGTCAGGCCGGCGACGTCGCTGAGCAGTCCCAGCCAGTAAAACACTTGAGCCACTGGTTCGTGGCTGCGCAAATACTGCTCGCACGCGGCACGCGCTTCGGCGCTTTTGCCTTCATTGGCCAGTGCCGCGATATTCGCCAGCAAGGTCGCGGCGTCCGGATTCGCGCTGGTGCGGGTGGTCGGCAGCGCGGTCACTGGCGCAAATGGCCGTTGGCGCACGGGCGGTGGCGGCGTGCTGCGTATCGATTGGCTGACTGGCAACGGAATCGGCTTGGGCACTGGCAGCGGTTCAGGCTGCGGGTCGCTGTGACGACTGAACGCGAACGACTGCGGGATCCCGATCGAGCGCATGCCCAAACGGCCGAGCAGACTGCCCTCGGCGGGGCCGATAAACAGCACGCCGTCGACATGCGTCAGGCGTTTGAGCACTTCGAACACTTGCTTCTGCGTGGGCTGATCGAAATAAATCAACAGGTTGCGGCAGAACACAAAATCGAACGCCGGCTCGCTGGCCAGCAGCGCCGGATCAAGCACATTGCCGACTTGCAGACGCACCTGCTCACGGACATTTTCGTTGACCCGATGGCCGTCCTGCTCGGCGCTGAAATGCCGTTCGCGATAGTCCAGATCCTGGCCGCGAAACGAGTTCTTGCCGTACAGCGCCCGCCGCGCCTTTTCCACCGACAGCGGGCTGACGTCCATGCCATCGACCTTGAACTGATGCGGCTTGAGCCCGGCATCGAGCAAGGCCATGGCAATCGAATACGGTTCTTCGCCGGTGGAACACGGCAGGCTGAGAATGCGCAGCGCGCGCATGTTGTTCAGCTCGGTGAGGCGATTGCGCGCCAGTTTACCGAGCGTGGCGAACGATTCCGGGTAACGGAAAAACCACGTCTCGGGGACGATGACTGCTTCGATCAGCGCTTGCTGCTCATCCCGTGAACCCTGCAACAACTGCCAATATTCATCGGCATGCGCCGCTTGCGAGAGTGTCGTGCGCTGACGCACCGCGCGCTCGATGATCGCCGGGCCGACCGAGGTGACATCGAGGCCGATGCGCTCCTTGAGAAAGTCGAAAAAGCGCTGATCGCTGCTCATGGCTGTTCCTCAAGCTGCGCCGGATCCCGTGGCGGCTGCGGGAGCAGCAAGGCGCGCACCGCGTCATCGAGCAAGTCATTGACCCGCACCCATTGCACCAGTCCGCGCGCATCTTCACGCACCGGGCCGAGGTAAGGCGTCTGCCGATTGTCGAGACCGTAGGGCTGAAAATCCTGCGGATTGCAGCGCAAGGTGTCGGTGGCCTGCTCCAGAATCAGCCCGAGCCATTGCACCGGCCGCGCATCGTCGGGCTGGTAATTCACCAGCACCAGACGCGTGCTGGTGCGCGCTTGCGCGGGTTCACCGAACGTCAGCGCACTGAGATCGATCACTGGCACCACCACACCGCGATACGCAAATACCCCGGCGACCCACTGCGGCGCCCGCGCAATCGGCTTCAACGGCAGGCGCGGCAGCACTTCCGCGACTTCGGTGGCGCGCAAGGCGTAACGCTCGCTACCGATGCGAAACAGCAGGAACAACGCCTGCTTCGCCAGCGGTGCGGCGTTGCGTTTGGCGATGATTTCGCTCATCAGACTTTGAATCGCGAAACGCCGCTGCGCAGCCCGACGGCCACCTGGCTCAGTTCGTCGATGGCGAAACTGGCCTGGCGCAGCGACTCGACAGTCTGGCTGCTGGCATCGCCCAACTGCACCAGCGCATGGTTGATCTGCTCGGCGCCGGTGGCCTGCGCCTGCATGCCTTCGTTGACCATCAACACGCGCGGCGCCAGCGCCTGCACCTGATGGATGATCTGCGACAGCTGCTCGCCAACCTGCTGCACTTCGGACATGCCACGGCGCACTTCTTCGGAAAACTTGTCCATGCCCATCACACCCGCCGACACCGCCGACTGGATCTCGCGGACCATTTGTTCGATGTCGTAGGTAGCGACCGCGGTCTGATCCGCCAGACGTCGCACTTCAGTGGCGACCACGGCAAAACCGCGTCCGTATTCACCGGCCTTCTCGGCTTCGATCGCCGCGTTGAGCGAGAGCAGATTGGTCTGGTCGGCGACTTTGACGATGGTCACCACCACCTGATTGATGTTGCCGGCCTTCTCGTTGAGGATCGCCAGTTTGGCGTTGACCAGATCCGCCGCGCCCATCACCGAGTGCATGGTGTCTTCCATGCGCGCCAGGCCTTGCTGGCCGGAACCGGCGAGAACAGAGGCCTGATCGGCAGCGGTGGAGACTTCGGTCATGGTGCGGACCAGATCGCGCGACGTGGCGGCGATCTCGCGGGACGTTGCACCGATTTCGGTGGTGGTCGCCGCCGTTTCAGTGGCGGTGGCTTGTTGTTGCTTGGAGGTTGCAGCGATCTCGGTTACCGAGGTGGTCACCTGCACCGACGAGCGTTGCGCCTGGGATACCAGCGAAGTCAGCTCGGTCATCATGTCGTTGAAGCCGGTTTCCACCGCGTTGAATTCATCTTTGCGGTCGAGGCTCAGGCGGGTGCTGAGGTCGCCGGTGCGCATGGTTTCGAGAATCCGCACGATCAGGTTCATCGGCGCCATGATCGCGCGCATCAGCAGGAACCCGCAGGCTGCCGCCGCCAGCACCGCGACCAGCAATGAAATACCCATGCTGACTTTCGCGGCGGCGACCGCATCATCAATGTTGTTCATGGCCTCATCTGCGACGGCTTTGTTCTCGCGAATGATGTCGTTGAGTTTCATCCGGCCGGCGGTCCAGGCCGGAGTCAGCTGTTCGTTGAACAACTTCGCCGCCTCATCCTCTTGGTTGCGCTGATACAGATCGAGCACCTGCGTCTGAATCTTGTTGTAGTTGAGGACGTCTTGCTTGAAGACGGCGAATTCGGCCTTGTCCTCATCAGTGGTGACAGTGCTTTGATAGTTGCCCATCTGCTCTTCGAGACGCGCCTCGAAGGCTTTGAAATCAGCCGCGTCCTCGGCGCTGATGCCCTGGCCTTTTTTCAGGCCGAGCAATTCCTGGGTCTGCAGGTAACTGTCGACCCAGGCGCTGCGAATCATCGAGCTGAAATACACGCCGGGCACGGCGTCCTGACGCACGCTCTGCTCGCCGGCCTCGATTTTCAGCAACCGCGAATAAGAGACGACGACCATCAACAGCATGATGGCGATAATCACCGCAAAGCTCGCCAAAATGCGTTGGCGCAACGTCCAGTTCTTCACAGTGATTCCTCGTGCCTAGGTCGAAATGCGGGGAGTATAGCCGAGGGCGGTGTTTCATTTATAAGACGCTTTTTAATCCGACCCGTTTGGCGGAAGGCTCTGGGACTGGACTGTCGGTTAATTCGGGGTTGGCGTACCAGTGGGGTAATGGCAAAAAGGGGCGATGGATTGATCATTTCCGGGCTTTCCATTTCGGCAAGATGCTGGCAATGCGCCTTGATGCGCAACTTCTTGCGCACTTGTTCGCCGATTTTCGCCTCTTGAATCGCTACAGCCCCCATGGCCCGGGGCCTGTGGCCAAGTGCGCAACTTCTTGCACACCACTGCGCAAGAAGTTGCGCACTTTTAGCCTAAAACCAGCATGAAACATATTGAAACATGCACTTTTCGGCTGTTTGGCCCCGTGTTTTCGGGAATTACAGCAAAGCTGGCACGTTCCTTGATAACAATCAGGCACCCACCGGGCGATTTCGCCCCGGGCACCCTAAATTTATCCGCAAGGAGAGCACCCCATGGCAACACCAGCGTACATGTCGGTTACCGGCGAAAAACAAGGCCTGATCACTGCAGGCGCATTCACCGCTGACTCCGTAGGCAACACCTACCAGGAAGGCCACGAAGACCAGGTCATGGTTCAGGCTTTCAGCCACGACGTAATCATCCCGCGTGACCCGCAATCCGGCCAACCAACCGGTCAGCGCGTTCACAAGCCAGTTGTGATCACCAAGGTCTACGACAAGGCTTCGCCTCTGCTGCAAGCCGCTCTGACCTCCGGCGAGCGCATGAGCGAAATCGTTATCCAGTGGTTCCGTACTTCTGCTCAAGGTACCCAAGAGCACTACTACACCACCAAACTGGAAGACGCGATCATCGTCGCCATCAACAACAAAATGCACAACTGCCAGGATCCAGGCAACTCGCACTTCACCCACCTGGAAGAAGTGCAGTTCACCTACCGCAAAATCACCTGGACCCACGAAGTATCCGGTACTTCGGGTTCCGATGACTGGCGTGCTCCAGTCGTTTAATTACGGCTGATCGTTACAAGCATCGGCCAGCTCTGCTGGTCGATGTTGTTTTCGCAACTCCAGATTTTTGTGACAGCACGAGGAACAACGGATGTTCGCGCCGGCCAATGAAACCCACTTTGCCCTGACCATCGAAGGTCTTTCTGCTGACTTTCAGGTGTTTACCCTGCAAGGCCGGGAAGCCATCAGCCAGCCTTTTGTCTTTGAGGTGGAGCTGGTCAGTGAGCAGCCGTCGCTGGACCTCGAAACCCTGCTGCACAAACCGGCCTTCCTGCAACTGTCGCCCGACGGCAGCGGCATCCACGGCCAGATCTATCGCGCCGCGCAAGGCGATTCGGGCAAACGCCTGACGCGCTATTCGCTGACCCTGCGCCCGCAGCTGGCGTACCTCGCGCACCGCATCAACCAACGCATCTTCCAGAACCTCACGGTGCCGAAAATCATCGGCAAGGTCCTCGAAGAACACGGCATTCAAAGCAACGCCTACGAATTCAAGACCGGTTCGATTTATCCCGAGCGCGTTTACTGCGTGCAATACGATGAGTCGGACCTGCATTTCATCCAGCGCCTGTGCGAAGAAGAAGGTATCCACTACCACTTTGAGCACACCGCCACGGCGCACAAACTGATTTTCGGCGATGACCAGACGGTGTTCCCGAAACTCCAACCCGTGGCCTATCAGCAAGACTCCGGCATGGTCGCCAGCGACCCGGTGATCAAGCGCTTCGACCTGCGCCTGGAAACCCGCACCAGCCGCACCACGCGCCGCGATTACGACTTCGAAAAACCGCGCATCACCCTCGAAAGCGAAAACCGTGGCGACGCCCTGCCCGACCTCGAGGATTACGATTATCCCGGCCGCTTCGTCGACCGCGAGCGCGGCAAACACCTGGCCAAACGTGCCCTCGAACGCCATCGCAGCGACTTCCAGCTGGCCGAAGGCAAGAGCGATCAGCCACTGCTGGTCAGCGGCCATTTCCTCGCCCTCACCGCGCACCCGAAAGCCAAATGGAACGACCTCTGGTTGCTGACCGAAGTCCATCATGAAGGCAAGCAGCCGCAAGTGCTGGAAGAGTCGGTGACCAGCGACACCACCGCGCTCAAAGACGATTTCCATCAGGGCTACCGCAACCGCTTCCAGGCCACGCCATGGGACGTGCCGAACCGCCCGCCCCTGCGCCACCCGAAACCACGCATTCTCGGCAGCCAGAGCGCCGTGGTCACCGGCCCCAAAGGCGAAGAAATCCACTGCGACGAATACGGCCGGGTCAAAGTCCAGTTCCACTGGGACCGCGAAGGCCAGGCCGACGACAAGACCAGTTGCTGGTTGCGCGTCTCCTCCGCCTGGGCCGGCGCCCAGTACGGCGGCATCGCCATCCCGCGTATCGGCATGGAAGTGCTGGTGACCTTCCTTGAAGGCGACCCCGATCAACCGCTGATCAGCGGCTGCCTGTACCACAAGGAAAACACCGTCCCGTATGCGCTGCCGGCGAACAAGACCCGCAGCACCTTCAAGACCCTGAGTTCGATGGGCGGTGGCGGCTACAACGAACTGCGCATCGAAGATAAAAAAGGTCAGGAGCAGATCTACCTGCACGCCCAGCGCGACTGGGACGAAAACATCGAGCACGACCAGAAGATTCGGGTGGGCAACGAACGCCACGACACCGTCGAAAAAAACAGCTACAGCGAATTCAAAGCCGAAGAACACCACACCGTCTACGAAGACCGCAAAGTCGAAGCCCGCGCCAACGACCACCTGACTGTGGGCGTGAACCAGCACATCAAGATCGGCACTGGGCAGTTCATCGACGCGGGGCAGGAAATCCATCTCAGCAGCGGCATGAAAGTGGTGATGGAGGCTGGCGCCGAACTGACCCTGATCGGCGGCGGCAGCTTTATCAAGATTGATGCCGGCGGCGTGACCATGAGTGGGCCGGTGATCAACATGAACTCCGGCGGTGGGCCGGGCGGCGGCACCGGTGCGGCGCCGTTGTTGCCGGGGCCGTTGAAGCAGGCGGATACGGATAAGGCTGGGAAGTTGTTGGTGCCGGCGCAGCGGCAGGCGTTAATGCAGAAGAAACCGATTTGTGCGGTGTGTGAGAAAGCCAAGCTGGAGGCTCAGAATGCTTAAGTCGGAATTTCCATTGGAAAACGGCCTCCCCCAAGGCCTTCCATGGAATGGCACGGTAGGTTTACTGCTTGATGGTGTCAGCGTTGAGAAGCTTCCGCAGCACCTGTATCAGTGGACGGAAAACCCTGAGTTCGAGCCGCTTTATCTTGGGACTCGTTGGGCAGAACTGGGCGATATCTCCCCATGCCTCGTGCAAATAAAAGCACAGAACAACCCGGTCCTGACCCGGTTCCTGAACGCATCGCGTCAGGAATGGGGGCACTTGGTGTTTAGCGATCAATCATGGGATCAACTGGTCGCACACTTTCGCTGGCTCACCAGCGTCATGCACCCACTGGGGGAGGAAGTGTTGTTGCGCATCGCGGACCCGGCCGTAACTCATGCACTGCTTGCTCACGCAGAAACTATCAAGGATCCGACCCTATTCGGCCCCTGCAAACAAATCGTTACTGCCGATGCAGCACTGGATTGCTGGTACATAAACAATAGGCCGGGCAACGCTCCCGAGCCCGACCACAGCAAGCGCTATCGATTGAGCGAAGCACAACTCAGTCAACTGGACGAGGTGAACTTTCGCAATGTTGTGATGCGTCTCGATGCACACATGCAAGAATATTTCCCAAGCTATCAGGCACAGTCGACCCCACAGCAACGCTGGGAACACCTGCATGCGTTGGCGTCGACCTCCTATGATCGCGGCTTCAACACCGAACTCGATATCACCCTCTACGCCAACATTCACGGGTTCCTTGGCGAGCGAGCACTGGAAGAACATCCAGACCTCGACGCCATACTCAAAACCCCGTCGGAGCAAACGCCCGCACAACGACTCGAAAGGGTCGCTGATATTGCCCAGGAACGGGCAGCAACATTGACCAGGAGCCAAGGATGACAACGCCAACATCGACCGGCAAAAGCCCGAACAACGTTGCAAAAAGCCGGGATGACGGCAAGTGTGCCATGGGCGGCTGCTCGTTGATGAAGGCAAAAATCCAGCTCATCCCACTGCGTTACGGCCTCGTTGAACGACTCGACCCGTCAAGTGCGCTGACCATGCCGTACAAAACCACTTCTCGCCCACTAGGCATTCGATTGATGCGTGACGGCTGGCTCTACGTCATCGTCGACAAGAAGCCTGAAGCCGTAATGCACGAATACCGAATCCAGAACGGCATCGTGACCCAACTGCTGTGGGAAAAGAGCGAAATCACCGTCAACAAACGCGAAAGCAACGTGGGCGAAGCCGTGTTGGTCTTCCCGCTTTTGAGCAAACTCTACGTCAACTACTCCGAGGTGCAATGGACCGCCGCAAAATGCGCGCAGGTCATCAAGCACAAGTCTGAACGTGAGTACTTCATGCAGAAGGTTGATCTCACCAGTGCAGACCCTGAGAAAGGTGCAGCTAATCTGCTGACTCCAATTCAGGCGGAAAAGTGGATTGCTGAGGTTGCGGAGCAGCCGAGTAAAGAACCGTCGGTTACGAGTGCCAAACCTGAGGAAAGTCAGGACTATCTTTGGGAGCAAGCGTCGCACTTCAAGAAAACTCAGATGGGCACGCTCAAAAAGCAAGTCAAGGCAGAACATGAGCGTGACCATCTGTACTTGGTCTTACAGGATGACCTGGGCGTATTACGCGATCTCGCTGAGCATCAGGACTTGGTCACTGGCTGGATCAGCGACTGGAGCGACGCTGAGGCCAATCAAAAAAAGTATGTGTTTGGTTGCTACATCGAATCGTTGTACACCGTAACAGGCGAAACCATTCTAAATGCCGCCCAAGGCGACCCTCGTTTTGCCAAACTCAAGGACGAAATAAACGAAGAGCAGCGGCAATCGATCGTCGACTACGTCAACGTTAAAAATCAAACCCAGTATTCAGGCGCTGGTACGCATCGTGGGGCTATTGCAGCCTCAAAGTCGCGGATGCGTACGAATCTTGGACCTTTATATTCCAAGTACGAAGACCTGATCGAGACCATCGAAGACAACGCGGATGAAGCGCTCAATGGCGCAAAAATGGGACAAGAAGGCATTAACGACCTGATTGACCGACCGGCTATGGAAGCCTTCCTTAAACAACAGCGAGCACAATTAAGCCGTTGGAATAAGCGTTTGGATCTGATAACTGAAGATCGAGTAAAATTAGTATGTGAAAAACGCTTCTATAAATCTGCTTGGTATTTTGACCCAAAATTTGTAACCCAACTTGAATCGGCTCTTGCTACTGAATACGCGTGCATGAAAGATATATGTCGCACTGACAAGGCTACCGAAGCGATTGCAGACCTAATAGAAAAAGAGCCGGGCTTTACAGTTCCAACCTTCTTTACTGCAAGCTTGACCGATCAGAAGGACCTTTTTGCAAAAATCGGCTCATTAATAAAATCGGCCCGGGACATACCCCTTTCAGCGAAGGATTTCCAAGGACTGCAAAAAATCAGTCGAAATTTTGTAACGCTCCTGACCCAGGATCTCGCGGCATCAATAAATCTAAGCAACGATGGTATAACTTTCGATCAAGCACGAAACACTGCTTATGAACCTGCCAAACAACTCCGCTTGGCGAATGCTCTCGAAGAAGCTATAGAAGGACTACGCAACGGCCGAGCAATAGACCCATCTAAAATTCTACGAAATATTCCCGGCTCAGCATGGATCGACGTACTAAGAACATTTGGCAAAAAAGGAATTACTCTTGAGTTTGCTTCTGCAAGCCAGCTTCATGCGTTCGAAGCTGACATGGCGAAACTCACCGAACTCCGCCAGCAGATGTCCTCGTTGAAAAACAGGATCAGAGAGACATTGGCTAACGAGCGAAAAGGTCGGGCCCCCAAGGGGAGCTATCGATCTTTGGTTGCACAGCGTAAATCTGTTCAGCAATCCGTCGCCCCGTTAGAGAAAAAAATCGCGCCTGCGATGGTTGCTGTTGGCGAAGGCCCGAGTAAAGCAAGTATAAAAATTAAAGGCCTAACCAGCGCCCAAGAAGCTGAAGTCCACCGAATGGCCGAAGATCATCGCTTAAACACAGGCGACAAGGTAAGGGGACTAGGAAAAGATATCTTTCAATCTGCGGGAGGCGACATCTTCGCATCAGCTGTATTTGTCGTGCAATTAATTAACTTTGTCACTGTTTATTCAGAGTTAAGAAGAAAACCCAGCTGGGATAAAACCGATTACGTTGCATTTGGCAATGCGTTCTTCTCTGCAAGCGGAGGAGGCTTTGCGGCTGCACAGGGGATATCAGCCACTACTCTAAACGTAGTCAAAAACAATTATTCAAGTGCTGCCGGCAAAGTCCAGTTAGCCGCGCGCATTGGAAAGCTCACCGGGGGGCTGGGGCTAGCTGCTTACGGGTTCGGTATGGCGGCAGCAGCCACAAGTCTGTACGGGGAAAAAGGCTCTGTCGCTCGTTGGACTGAAGCCTTGAGGTCGGGAGATAGTGCAAAGCTGGCTGGTGCCAGCATGACAATCGCGGGCGACTCTGGACAGTTTGTCGTTAACGGTTGGGCAGTTGCACGAACAGGGCAATATATGTTTGAGGCGGCTTCAAATGTTAGTCAAGCAAGAGCTGTCGCTTGGGTTACAGCTGGAGGCAAACTTCTGAGCGTTGCTGCGAGAGCCAACTTAATAGGGTTAGGTTTGACGGTGTTGCAGCTAGGTGGCGAGTGGATTTACAACCGAAACAATAAAACGAAGTTTGATAACTGGCTTCAGCAGGGCGCGTGGGGAAAGAAGAACCAAAATCGCGAATTCCAAGCAGATCGCATGCAATTGGCAGAGATCACTTCAACTCCTCAGGTCGGTCTAAGACAAATAAATAACAAACCTACTGCAGTGATTAGCATTCCAAATATAACAATTCGAGAGCTGGATGATGTTGGATTTGGCCTTACCGCGTATTGGTCAAGCAGTCTCCAGCGCAATGACTGGGAGCCTTGGACTGAACCTTTGCTATATCAACTCAATTTACTGAGTCCACCAGACGCGCCACTCCAACTGGGGCTAGAAATTTTTGCGCATGAAGCTAACGCTCAGCACGGTCTTGCCATAAAATTGCGATACCATCCACTCCCCGGAGCGCAAAAATTTCAGGAAATAATGTTTGAAACCAAGACACTTAATGTTGGAAGCGGGAAGGAATTTTCAACAACTGGGTTTTTCAGCGCACGAAATACAACCGCTCAAGCATTCATTGTGACCACCGACACGCTAACTGTGCTCGAATCATCAAAACAAGCCGGGCAAACCTAATGTCTTCAATAAATGAGCAATCCCGCGACGATCTAAATCTCAAAAAAATACGGCCCGTGGCTGGTGAGAAGCGTAAGTTCGCGACAGGTGAGGCATTATTCTTCTCCCCGCTTCCGATACCAACGGGCAACGTCCCCATGGATTTGGGCGGAAGCTTTGTTGAGGTAAATGACACATTCCTCGACGTAGGCAGTAGTAATTCCGGCAAGGCTTTCCAAGCGAGGGCAATGATTGGGCTCGGGATGATGTTTATTTTTTCATGCCTGATTATTCTGCCTTTGCTTGCAGGATCTACTACCTGGGGATCCCCATTTGCCGAGTCCTTTTGGGACAGAACAGCAGGCATGTTCGATTTCGGTGTCACCTTTAGTATTTGGGGAGGAGGAATAGCTGCGCTCTTGGGTATTTACGTTATTTTGAGCACTACCAGAGCAAAGTCGCGCAGCCGTCCAATTAGATTCAACCGCCAACGTCGTGAAGTCTGTTTCTTTCCCGAAGGTTCTGACCTCCCCGTCATTCAACCATGGGAAGAGATAGTATCTTGGCTTTCAATCAGTACAGGTGTTACTGGAGTAGGCGTAACAAGCACCTATACATTTGGTATGGCGTTCGACGATTCCAGAGCTGACGTAGTGCATTTCATGAGACAAGGCGTGATGACTCCTGCCCATGCCTTGGGTAAGTGGGAAGCCATACGGATCTATATGGAAAAAGGTCCAGAGTTCTGCCCAGGCAAGGCAGCCTACGAGGGGCGCCACACCTTTGATAAAAAACGACAAGACATGCACGAGGAATACCAGAACAACGAACGTTCCGCTTTAGGAGTTGGTTGGTGGTACCTGACACATTTGATCACTTGGTGGCGTTTTCCGTATTGGGTAGCAGAATGGGACCATCGTTTCAGCATGAAATCTCTTCCTGAATCCATTGCCGAGTGGTCTAAGCCTCTTCCGCCTAAACAATGGGGCAAGCCAAGCCCGGTGCTTAAAGAGCAAAGCGCGAAAATCGAAAAAGCCTTTGCTCAAGGACAGGATTTTATGACGTACTTCAAGGCAAACCTAAACGAAAGCAAGGCAGAAGAATAAAAAACAGCTGAGCTATATAGTAGCTAGAAATCAGATAGCCCGATAACCGTCAGGTCAAGTCTGAGCTTTTACAAAACTGAAAAACAAAAGGGGATGGTTCATTTTCAAAAAAACAAACCCGTCCCCTTTTCGCTAGAGGCACTGGCGCTTTTCCAGCAATCAACCTGGTTGCGCCCCACCCCCACGCACCATTGCTATCGATAGAGCCTCTGATGCTGGAAATCGCTTCGCATGCCTAAAACCCTTGATTTCGAATTGATAGAGCCTGCTGCTACGACGAACCATCGCGCCGGAGACGTGGAGCAATTTTCAACTGGCACCACCACTTACCTGGCACCGCTGCCACTACCCACCGATGCATCGCCCAACAGTCCTTACATAAGCGAGCTGAACGATGCGTATCTGGACTTTGGTGGTGGCAAACCTCAATTGTTTTCATGGCAATTGACGTTGGGAGCACCATTTACCGCTGCGCTCCTGATTGCCCTGGGTATTCCTCTGGTCGCGGGGCTGATCCTCGCGTCAAGCGGCTATCGGTTAACTGAAGTATTGGAGTTCAGCTCAGACCTTTATTTCGCTGCCCGGGAATCCGCGATCTGGTTGTTTTTCGTGGGACTCGGTACTGGCCTTATCGTGTGGTTTTACGACCACAAAAAATACACAACCGTCATCCCGACCCGCTTCAACCGCCAGCGCCGGGAAGTCTGTTTCATGCCCACGGACGCGGAAACACCGGTTTTCGTACCTTGGGAGTCACTCTCCGCTTGGGTGATTGAGGCGCAAGGAGCAACACAATATGGCGTCCGACGACAGTACGGGATGGGCATGGGATTCGAACGTGAGGGCCAGAGGGTCTGCATTGAGTTCGTATGCGCTGGCCTACCGTTGGCAATCGCGCACTGGGAGGCCGTACGCGCTTTTATGGAGTACGAGGTCAACGGCCTGAAAAGCCATCAAGACCCCATGGATCTGCAAGGTCCCAATGATCCTCCCCATGAAGGAATGCATACGTTCCGAAATGCGCGAGCGCGCTTGCGAAGCCGAATTCGCGACAAGGAAGTGAGCTGGATGACTGGATTTTTTTGGTATCTCTTTCACGTCATGACGTTCTGGACATTGCCCAATCGACTCGTCGAATGGGAAATTCGCCGAATTGCAAAAGTCGGACGTAAAGTGTTGCCCGAGGCTATGCGCTCATGGTCTGAGCCCTTGCCTAAAGTACAATGGGCAAAGCCTGGCGAAGACCTGATTCGCCTGAGCAAGGAGGTCAGAGAGCTCAAGCAGCGCTCGCCAAAACGAGCCATTACAGAGATCTTCGCCGAAGTTTATTTGAATGAGCGAAGTGGCAAGAAACGAGCATAGTCCTGTCCTTCAACACACCAGGGCTGCACTGATGCAGCCCTGACTCATCGACCTAGACAGTCGCCAACCGCACCTGCTTCTCCAACTCCACCTTCAACCCCGGCTCCAGCTTCAGTTGCCGCGCCAGTTCATCCAGATAACTCTTCTCCATAAAGTTCTCCTCATCCACCAACATCACACTGGCGATGTACATCTCAGCCGCCATCTCCGGCGTACTCGCAGCGCGGGCCACGTCAGTGGGGTCGAGGGGCTTGTTGAGTTCGGCGTGCAGCCAGTGCTGCAGTTCCTGATCGTTGTCGAGCTTGGTGAATTCGCCCTCGATCAGTTGGCGCTCGCGGTCATCGATATGGCCGTCGGCCTTGGCGGCTGCGACCAGTGCTTTGAGAATGGCCTGGCTGTGTTGCTCTGCTTGTTCCGGTGGCAAGCGGTCGAGGGTCTGCGGTTCGCGTTGTGGTGCTGTGCCTTTCTGCGCGTTGTAGTTGCCGTAGGCTTTGTAAGCCAGCACGCCCAGTGCGGCGAGGCCGCCGTAGATCGCGACTTTGCCGCCGACCTTGCGCACTTTCTTGTTACCGAGCAGCAGGCCCATTGCGCCCGCCGCCAACGCACCGCCGCCTGCGCCTGAGAGCAGACTGCCGAGACCGCCAGAGCCTGAAGCGCCGCCAAGCAAACCACCCAAGGCACCGCCGGCCGATTTGTTCTGCGACCCGCCCGCCTTGTTCTGCAACAGATCCTGGCCGGACTTGAGTAGTTGATCGAGCAATCCACGGGTGTTCATGTTCCGCCTCCAAACAGGGGTTAACCGGACCTATAAGGCCTCCAGCCTAGTTCGAAAGTGCCCTTCCCCTGCCTGCAAGTGTGCTTCCAGATGTTGCTCGCTGCCCGCAGGCCTTCTTGAAAATAGATATACACTCAGGCCAATCTATAAAAACCGCCCACTGGGTACCTGTCTCATGATGACCCTGCGTCAGATCCGACACTTCATCGCTGTGGCCGAGACCGGCTCGATCTCCGCCGCCGCGCAAACCGCGTTCATTTCCCAATCGACTCTGACGTTGGCGATCCAGCAACTGGAAGAGGAAATCGGTGTCAGCCTGTTCAGCCGCCATGCCAAGGGCATGACCCTTACGCACCAAGGGCATCAATTCCTACGCCAGGCGCACCTGATTCTCGCCACCGTGGATAACGCCAAGCGCAGCCTGCAACAGAGCACCGATCAGGTCGCCGGGCAGTTGATCGTCGGTGTGACCAGTCTCGTCGCCGGTTATTACCTGGCGGATCTGCTCACCCGTTTTCAACGTGCTTATCCCAACGTCGAGATTCGCGTGATGGAAGACGAGCGGCCATACATCGAGCATCTGCTGGTCAGCGGCGAGATCGATGTCGGCGTGTTGATCCTTTCCAATCTCGAAGATCGCCATGCCTTGCAGACCGAGGTACTGACTCATTCCCCCCATCGTCTGTGGCTGCCGGCGCAGCATCCATTGCTGGAACACGACAGCATCAACCTCGCCGATGTCGCCCGCGAGCCTTTGATTCAGCTAAACGTCGATGAGATGGATCGCAACGCCCAGCGATTGTGGCGCGGCGCCGGGTTGCAGCCGAAAATCACCTTGAGAACCGCCTCGACGGAAGCCGTGCGAAGCCTCGTCGCCGCCGGTTTGGGCGTATCGATTCAGCCGGACATGACATATCGCCCATGGTCACTGGAGGGCGACATCATCGAAGCACGACCAATTGCCGACTTGAATCAAACCCTCGACGTCGGCCTGGCCTGGCGCCGTGGCACCGCGCGCCCCGCTCTCGTTGATCCATTCCTGACCGTGGCTCGCGAGCAACCCCACGGCGGGCGCAAGCCATCTATTTAATCGAATGCCGCCTTCAGTATTTAGAATTTGTCGACCTCGGAGCCGCGCACTAGTCTTGCTGCATCTATAAGACGGTCGGCTCCCGATATCAGGGAGCAACAATGGCCACACAAGAAAAGAGATCGCGGAAAATGGCTGGCGCGCAGACCCCGATGTGTACCGCGTTGTTGATCGACGGCGAATTGGTCGCAGGCCAGGGTTTCGTCGAGCCGATTCTCAACCCGGCCACCGGTGAAATCCTCACCCACATCGCCGAGGCCAGCACCGAGCAAGTCGAAGCCGCCATCCTCGCCGCCCACCGAGCCTTCGCCGAGTGGTCACGCACCACGCCGCAGCAACGTTCAAACCTGTTGCTGGACATCGCCAACGCCGTCGAAAAACACGCCGACCACCTCGCCCGCCTCGAATCGCTGAACTGCGGCAAACCGTTGCACCTGGCGCGTCAGGACGATTTGACGGCGACCGTCGATGTGTTCCGTTTCTTCGCCGGCGCCGTGCGTTGTCAGACCGGTCAGCTCAGCGGCGAATACCTGCCGGGCTACACCAGCATGGTCCGGCGCGATCCGATTGGCGTGGTCGCCTCGATTGCGCCGTGGAATTACCCGATCATGATGGCCGCGTGGAAGATCGCCCCGGCCCTCGCCGCCGGCAACACGCTGGTGTTCAAACCGTCCGAACACACACCGCTGTCGATCCTCGCACTGGCGCCAGCGCTGGCCGAAATCCTCCCGCGCGGGGTAATCAACATCATCTGCGGTGGCGGCGAAGGCGTCGGCAGCCATTTGGTCGGCCACGCCAAGGTGCGCATGGTCTCGCTGACCGGCGATATCGTCACCGGCCAGAAAATCCTTCAGGCCGCCGCGAAAACCTTGAAACGCACGCACCTCGAACTCGGCGGTAAAGCCCCGGTGATCGTCTGCAACGACGCCGACATTCAAGCCGTGGTCGATGGCGTGCGCACCTACGGTTACTACAACGCCGGGCAGGACTGCACCGCCGCGTGCCGGATCTACGCGCAGGCCGGGATTCACGACAAATTGGTTGCCGAACTCGGCGCCGCCGTCAGCAGCCTGCGCTTCGCCGGCAAACGTGACGCCGACAACGAGATCGGCCCGCTGATCAGTACCCGCCAGCGTGACCGCGTCGCCAGTTTCGTCGAGCGCGCCTTGGGTCAGCCGCACATTGAGCGGGTGACGGGTGCGGCGGTGCACTCCGGCGCCGGTTTCTACTATCAACCGACGCTGCTCGCCGGTTGCAAACAGAGCGACGAAATCGTCCAGCGCGAAGTGTTCGGCCCGGTGGTCACCGTGACCCGTTTCGATGAGCTCGCGCAGGCCGTCGACTGGGCCAACGACTCCGAATACGGCCTCGCCTCGTCGGTGTGGACGCAGAATCTGGACAAGGCGATGCAGGTTGCCGCGCGCTTGCAGTACGGCTGCACGTGGATCAACAGCCATTTCATGCTGGTCAGCGAAATGCCCCACGGCGGCCTGAAACGTTCGGGTTACGGCAAAGACTTATCCAGTGATTCGCTTCAGGACTACAGCGTGGTGCGGCACATCATGGCCCGCCACGGCCAGCATCTCTGACTACGCTAATAACAAGCCGCCAACGGCATGCTTCACCGCGTTCACAACTGCCCCGACCATAATTTAAAGAAGAGGGTTCAACCATGTTCGTGCACAAGACCGCACTGCTCAGTGCAATCACCACGGCCCTGCTGGCCAGCGCAAGCCTTTCAGCTGCCGAGCCGCTGAAGGCTGTCGGTGCTGGCGAAGGTCAGTTGGATATCGTTGCGTGGCCGGGTTACATCGAACGTGGCGAGAGCGACAAGGCCTACGACTGGGTGACCGGTTTCGAGCAGGAAACCGGCTGCAAGGTCAACGTGAAGACCGCCGCTACCTCTGACGAAATGGTCAGCCTGATGGCGAAAGGCGGATACGACCTGGTCACCGCGTCGGGCGATGCGTCGCTGCGGTTGATCGTCGGCAAGCGTGTGCAACCGATCAACACTGCGTTGATCCCGAACTGGAACACCCTCGACCCACGCCTGAAAGATGCGCCGTGGTACGTGGTCAACAAACAGACTTACGGCACCCCGTACCAGTGGGGGCCGAACGTGCTGATGTACAACACCAACGTGTTCAAGACCGCGCCGACCAGTTGGAACGTGGTGTTCGCCGCGCAGGATCTGCCCGACGGCAAGCCGAACAAAGGCCGCGTGCAGGCCTACGACGGCCCGATCTATATCGCTGATGCGGCGCTGTATCTGAAGTCGACCAAGCCTGAGCTGGGCATCAAGGACCCGTACCAACTCACCGAAGATCAGTACAAAGCCGTGCTCGATCTGTTGCGCGCGCAGCAGCCGTTGATCCACCGCTACTGGCATGACACCACGGTGCAGATGAGCGACTTCAAAAACGAAGGCGTGGTGGCGTCAAGCGCGTGGCCGTATCAGGTCAACGGTTTGATGAACGAGAAGCAGCCGATCGCTTCGACCATTCCGAAAGAAGGCGCTACTGGCTGGGCTGATACCACCATGTTGCACGCCGAGGCCAAGCACCCGAACTGCGCGTACAAGTGGATGGACTGGTCGCTGAAACCGAAAGTCCAGGGCGATGTGGCGGCGTGGTTTGGTTCGTTGCCGGCGGTGCCAGCGGCGTGCAAGGAGAGCGAACTGCTGGGTGCTGAAGGCTGCAAAACCAACGGTTTCGACCAGTTCGACAAGATCGCCTTCTGGAAAACCCCGCAGGCTGAAGGTGGCAAGTTTGTGCCGTATAGCCGCTGGACTCAGGATTACATAGCGATCATGGGCGGCCGCTAATTCCGATCATAACTCGGTCAAGCTCCCTTTCCCCCTCTCCCCCTTGGGGGAGAGGGCTGGGGTGAGGGGGTAGCTTTTGCCTTTGCTCTTGATCTCAGAGCAATGGCCGAAACCGCCCCCCTCACCCCCCGCCCTCTCCCGGAGGGAGAGGGAGCTAAAAGCAATCTCAGCGCCCTGCACACCTACTGTAGGAGCCGCCGCAGGCTGCGATCTTTTCGACGCACACACGACTTTTTTTGAAAGCCCGCTTTACCGGAGCACCGCACCATGACGCTTGCAGTCCAGTTCACCAACGTTTCCCGGCAGTTCGGCGAAGTGAAGGCCGTTGACCGGGTTTCCATCGATATCCAGGACGGCGAGTTCTTTTCCATGCTCGGCCCTTCCGGCTCGGGCAAAACCACCTGCCTGCGCCTGATCGCCGGGTTCGAACAACCGAGCGCCGGCTCGATCCGCATTCACGGCGCTGAAGCGGCCGGTTTGCCGCCGTATCAACGCGACGTCAACACGGTGTTTCAGGATTACGCGCTGTTCCCGCACATGAGCGTGCTCGACAATGTCGCCTACGGTTTGAAGGTCAAAGGCGTCGGCAAAACCGAACGGCACAAACGCGCAGAAGAAGCCTTGGACATGGTCGCCCTCGGCGGTTACGGCGCGCGCAAACCAGTGCAGTTGTCCGGTGGTCAGCGCCAGCGTGTCGCCCTCGCCCGCGCCTTGGTCAATCGTCCGCGCGTGCTGTTGCTCGATGAGCCTTTGGGCGCGCTCGATCTGAAACTGCGCGAGCAAATGCAGAGCGAATTGAAGAAGCTGCAACGCCAGCTCGGCATCACTTTCATCTTCGTCACCCACGATCAAACCGAAGCGCTGTCGATGTCCGATCGCGTCGCCGTGTTCAACAAGGGTCGCATCGAACAGGTCGACACGCCGCGCAATCTGTACATGAAACCGACCACTACATTCGTGGCTGAATTCGTCGGCACCTCGAACGTGATTCGCGGCGATCTGGCCCGTGAAATCAGTGGCCATCCGCAGCCGTTTTCGATTCGCCCGGAACACGTGCGCTTCGCCGAAGGCCCGCTCGCCAGTCACGAAATCGAAGTCAGCGGCCTGCTCCACGACATCCAGTATCAGGGCAGCGCCACGCGCTATGAATTGAAGCTGGAAAACGGCCAGACCCTGAGCATCAGCCACGCCAACAATCAGTGGATCGACAGCAGCGCACAACACCAGACCGGCCAGCGCCTGAGCGCACGCTGGGCGCGGGAAGCGATGATTCCGCTGCACGACACCGTGGCGAGCGGGGTGTGACATGAGCACGCTCGCGATGACTGCATCGCCGCCGTTGCGCAGGTTTTCCAACCTGCTCTACCGCAAGCCGAATCTATATCTTTCGATGCTGTTGGTGCCGCCGCTGCTGTGGTTTGGTGCGATTTATCTCGGCTCGTTGCTGGTGCTGCTGTGGCAAGGTTTCTACACCTTCGACGACTTCACCATGGCGGTCACCCCTGACCTGACCCTGGCCAATTTCGCCGCACTGTTTCAGCCATCGAACTTCGACATCATCCTGCGCACGCTGAGCATGGCCATCGTTGTGTCGATCGCCAGCGCCATCGTCGCGTTCCCGATTGCCTACTACATGGCGCGTTACACCACAGGCAAAACCAAGGCGTTTTTCTACATCGCGGTGATGATGCCGATGTGGGCCAGTTACATCGTCAAGGCGTATGCGTGGACGTTGCTGCTGGCCAAGGGCGGCGTGGCGCAGTGGTTCGTGCAGCACCTTGGATTGGAGCCAGTGTTGCAGTTCATTCTGGGAATTCCCGGCGTCGGTGGCAGCACCTTGTCGACCTCGCATCTGGGGCGATTCATGGTGTTCGTTTATATCTGGCTGCCGTTCATGATCCTGCCGATTCAGGCGTCGCTGGAACGTTTGCCGCCGTCGCTGCTACAGGCCTCCGCTGACCTTGGCGCCAAGCCGCGTCAGACCTTTATGCAGGTGATTTTGCCGCTGTCGATTCCGGGCATTGCCGCCGGTTCGATCTTCACGTTTTCGCTGACCTTGGGCGACTTCATCGTGCCGCAACTGGTCGGTCCGCCGGGCTACTTCGTCGGCAGCATGGTCTACGCGCAGCAAGGTGCGATCGGCAACATGCCGATGGCGGCAGCGTTCACCCTGGTGCCGATTGTGTTGATCGCGGTTTACCTGTCCATCGTCAAACGACTGGGGGCTTTCGATGCGCTCTGAGAAAGCATCATTAGGCTTAAAAATCGCAGCCTGGGGCGGGTTGGTGTTTCTGCACTTTCCGATCCTGATCATCTTCCTGTACGCCTTCAACACCGAAGAAGCCGCGTTCAGCTTTCCGCCGAAGGGCTTCACGCTGCACTGGTTCAGCGTGGCGTTTTCGCGGCCGGATGTACTGGAGGCGATCAAGTTGTCGCTGCAAATCGCGTCCATAGCCACGTTGATTGCGATGGTGCTCGGCACGCTCGCCTCGGCCGCTTTGTACCGGCGCGACTTCTTCGGCAAACAGGGCATCTCGCTGATGCTGATCTTGCCGATTGCGCTGCCGGGGATCATTACCGGGATCGCCCTGCTGGCGACGTTCAAGACGCTGGGCATCGAGCCGGGGATGTTCACCATCATCGTCGGCCACGCGACCTTCTGCGTGGTGATCGTCTACAACAACGTCATCGCCCGCCTGCGCCGTACTTCGCACAGTTTGATCGAGGCCTCGATGGACCTCGGCGCCGATGGCTGGCAGACCTTTCGCTACATCATCCTGCCGAACCTCGGCTCGGCGTTGCTGGCGGGCGGCATGTTGGCGTTTGCGCTGTCGTTCGACGAAATCATCGTCACCACGTTCACCGCCGGGCATGAGCGCACGTTGCCGTTGTGGCTGCTCAACCAACTGAGCCGGCCACGGGATGTGCCGGTGACCAACGTCGTCGCGATGCTGGTGATGATGGTGACCATGTTGCCGATCCTCGGCGCGTATTACCTGACACGCGGCGGCGAAAGCGTCGCCGGCAGCGGCGGTAAATAACCGAATAACCACAAACCCAACCCCGTGTAGGAGCTGCCGAAGGCTGCGATCTTTTGATCTTGATCTTTAACAGCAACATCAAAAGATCGCAGCCTTCGGCAGCTCCTACAGGGGTTCGGTTTCGGCAGAACAATAAAGTGTTAGTGAGGACAAACCCATGCAAACCAAACTCTTGATCAACGGCCAACTGGTCAACGGCGAAGGCCCGGCACAACCGGTGCTCAACCCTTCACTTGGCGAAGTCCTGGTAGAAATCAACGAAGCCAGCGAAGCCCAGGTCGACGCCGCCGTGCGCGCCGCCGACAACGCCTTCGCCGACTGGTCGCAAACCGCGCCGAAAGACCGCTCGCTGCTGCTGCTCAAACTCGCCGACGCCATCGAAGCCCACGGCGAAGAACTGGCCAAGCTCGAATCCGACAACTGCGGCAAACCCTACAGCGCCGCGCTCAACGACGAGATCCCGGCGATTGCCGACGTGTTCCGTTTCTTCGCCGGCGCCAGCCGATGCATGAGCGGTTCGGCCGGTGGCGAATACCTGCCCGGCCACACCTCGATGATCCGCCGCGATCCGGTTGGCGTGATCGCCTCCATCGCGCCGTGGAACTACCCGCTGATGATGGTCGCCTGGAAAATCGCCCCGGCGCTGGCTGCCGGTAATACCGTGGTGCTCAAGCCGTCGGAACAAACCCCGCTGACCGCGTTGCGTCTGGCCGAACTGGCGTCGGAAATCTTCCCGGCCGGTGTACTCAATCTGGTGTTTGGTCGCGGTCCTACCGTAGGCAGTCCGTTGGTGACGCACCCGAAAGTGCGCATGGTTTCGCTGACCGGCTCCATCGCTACGGGCGCCAACATCATTTCCAGCACCGCCGACAGCGTTAAACGCATGCACATGGAACTCGGCGGCAAGGCGCCGGTGATCATCTTCGACGACGCCGATATCGATGCGGCGGTTGAGGGCATTCGTACCTTCGGCTTCTACAACGCCGGGCAGGATTGCACTGCCGCGTGCCGGATTTATGCGCAGAAAGGCATCTACGACAAGTTCGTCGAGAAGCTCGGCGCAGCGGTCAGCAGCATCAAGTACGGCTTGCAGGATGATCCGTCGACTGAACTGGGGCCGTTGATTACTGCGCAACACCGCGACCGCGTGGCCGGGTTTGTCGAACGCGCCGTGGCGCAGCCGCACATTCGTTTGATCACTGGCGGCAAGGCTGTTGAAGGCAACGGCTTCTTCTTTGAGCCGACCGTGTTGGCAGATGCCCAGCAGGACGACGAAATCGTCCGCCGCGAAGTATTTGGGCCGGTGGTTTCGGTGACCAAATTCACTGATGAAGCACAAGCACTGGAATGGGCCAACGATTCGGACTACGGCCTCGCCTCCTCCGTGTGGACAGCGGATGTAGGACGCGCGCATCGCATGTCGGCGCGTTTGCAGTACGGCTGCACGTGGGTGAACACGCACTTCATGCTCGTCAGCGAAATGCCCCATGGCGGTCAGAAATTGTCCGGTTACGGGAAGGACATGTCCATGTATGGGCTGGAGGACTACACCACGGTTCGGCATGTGATGTTCAAGCATTAACGGCGAAAAGATCGCAGCCTGCGGCAGCTCCTACATGATGGACGCCGCTCCCCTGTAGGAGCTGCCGCAGGCTGCGATCTTTTCCGCGACACACGGATGATGTCGGCGATTCACCACCAGGCTTCACCGAAACCAAAACAACAACTACCGAACCGGGCGGCGCTCACAAAGCCCCGCCACGGCCTCGGCCATCCGAAATCTGCCGATTTCACGGAGCAAACACACATGAGTTCCTCACCCGATCTCGCCGCAGCCGTTGCCGACAGCGATGCCGAACAACTGCGCAAACTGGGCTACACCTCGAACTTCAACCGCAGCATGAGCCTGTGGGAAAACTTCGCTTTGGGCTTCACCTATCTGTCACCGGTCGTAGGGGTTTATACCCTCTTCGGCCTGTGCCTCGCCGCTGGCGGCCCACCGATGTTCTGGGCGTATTTGCTGGTCGGTTGCGGCCAGTTGCTGGTGTGCCTGATCTTCGGCGAAGTGGTTTCGCAATTTCCCATTTCCGGCGGTGTTTACCCTTGGGCACGCCGATTGGTCGGTAAGAAATGGGCGTGGATGGTCGGCTGGATCTACTCCATCGCCCTCTGCGTGACCATCGCTGCGGTTGCGGTCGGCGCTGGCCCGTACCTGGCCGCCATGCTCGGTTTCGAGCCAAGCAACAACACCAACATCGTCATCGCCCTGGTGCTGACCCTGTTCGCCACACTGGTCAACCTCAGCGGCACCAAAGTGCTGGCGCGCATCGCCATGTTCGGCTTTCTCTGCGAACTGGTTGGCGCGGTGATCGTTGGCGTTTATCTGCTGGTGTTTGAACGCCATCAACCGCTCAGCGTGCTGTTCAACACCTTCGACATCAGCGTCGACGGCTCGTACCTGCCGGCGTTCCTCACCGCATCGTTGGCGGGGATGTTCCTCTACTACGGCTTCGAGGCCTGCGGCGACGTCGCCGAAGAAACCCCGAACCCGAGCGCGAAAATCCCGGTGGCCATGCGCATGACCATCTACATCGGCGGCATCGCTGCGATGTTCGCCTGCCTGGCGCTGATCCTCGCCGTGCCGGACATGCAAGCGGTGATCAACGGCACCGACAAAGACCCGGTCACCACCATCCTCAACAACGCCTTCGGCCCGGTCGGTTCGAAAGTAGTGATGGGCGTGGTGATGATTTCCTTCATCTCCTGCGTCATCAGCCTCCAAGCAGCAGCGAGTCGTCTGCTGTACTCCTACGCTCGCGACGAAATGGTCATCGGCAGCCGACTGCTGAAAAAGATTTCTCCTACAACCCAAGTACCGGTTGCCGCACTGTTCGTGTCCGGCGTCCTGCCGGCCCTGATCATCGCCCTCGGCTTCTTCCTGCAAGACGCCGTGGCCACCATCGTCAGCTTCGCCGCCATCGGCATCTACCTCGCGTTCCAGATGATCGTCCTGGCCGCGCTGTACGCCCGCAGCAAAGGCTGGAAACCGAGCGGCAAATTCACCCTCGGCGCATGGGGCTGGCCGGTGAACATCGGCGCGCTGGTGTACGGCGTTGGCGCAATCATCAACATGGCCTGGCCACGCACGCCCGATGCGGCGTGGTATGTGAACTATGCGATGGTGTTGAGCACGGCGATCGTGATTGGCTTGGGCTTGGTTTATATGTGGATTGGCAAGCCGTATGACCATGGCAAGGCGCCGGCTGGGGATGCTTGGAAGGTGAGTCGCTAAGAGCTGAATCGCCCCGGTAGGTTCATTGTTACCGGGGCGATTTGCGAGACCGTACGTCGTGTCGCAATCCATAAGCTCAGGACGGCGTTATCAATTCGACTGAAGGGAAATAATTGCGGTAACGCTTGGAGTCTCTCGTCAACAAGGGTAATTTTTTTACGGCCGCATGTGCTCCGATGAAAAAATCCGCCAGAACATTATGCTTTCCACCGCCAACCTTCCGATACTTCACGAAGGCCTTACCAGCTAAAAACAGTGCGGGTCTAGGAATGTCCTGCATGACCAATCCCAGTTGACTCACTACTCCGTCCAATGCCTCAAACGTCGAAAATGTCTGTGATAGCTCTGCATAAACTATCGGGTTGATGGCTAACTCATGGATCAGTGATTGAGCACGAAGTTGCTGAATCGACCAATCGGCCCAGACCGGATCGTCTTCGAGCACATCAATCAACACATTCGTATCGACCAGCACCATCAATCATCCCCTCGGAGCAAGGCCATTAAATCATCGGTTCGCCATTTGATATCGGCTTTGCCCCTTACGGCATCAAATCGATCAGGAGCTCGCGCTTTTCCCGATTCGCGCTTTGCACTATGCAGAACCACTTCGCCATGATCGTTGACGCTGAACTCAATGGCCGAGCCCGGCGTAAGATGCAAAGCATCACGAATTGGCTTGGGGATTGTGACTTGCCCCTTGCTGGTCATGGTCGTCGACATGTCATACCCCTAAAGTATTACTCAATGGAACAACGTATTACTTGATCGAGATATCTGCAACCGCCGCTTATCGCAGGATTATTTTTACCGGATTGCAGGCCTCGACCTCTTAGCCCTGATGGCACTCATGCAGTTCATTCTGTGGATCCGAATAGATAAAGGAAAAACTACGGCTTGGGCGGTCGGTTGCTGCTGACACTGCAAAATCAGGCATTTCCTACAGATACCGCCTTCAGAGACAAGCCCGCTTTCCTACAGCAGGTATCGACAGAGCCGACTTGGCGTCTTGGATGGCTAGCCGATAGGCTTTCTCTCGGCGGCGAAATCAGCGGCCCGGTGTCGAAGCCGGAACAAAATCAACATGGCGCAACCGCGCTCATTTGAGTGGCGGCTCTATTCTCGATATTGGAGTCGACAAATGCCTAACGACGTACAAATTCCTTCTGAAAGCTCTGCTTTCTTCACCCCCATCATCTTCACCCGCCACAACCGCTTCCTCCATGCCTTCATGCAAGACCACGAAGCCTGGTTCTGCGTGCAAGATCTCGGTCGCTTGATGGGTTACCCACTGAACGAACGCCTCACCCTGAAACTCGATCCCGACCAGCGTCGCAATGTCTTCCTGCGCAAGGACGGCGAAATCATCGATTGCGCGATGGTCAGCGAGTCTGGCCTGTTCGCCCTGCTCGTCCATCACTTCGTCCCGGAAAACCGGCACCTGCGCCAATGGCTGAGCCATGAAGTCATCCCTATGCTGCGCGAAACCCAATCAAGTCCTGTGGAAAACCACCCGAGCCTGAGCTCAATGCATTGGGCAGGCGTCACCGTGTCGCTGCTGCACTGGCAACAGAAGGCGTGGGTCAAATGGCGGGATGTGCCGGAGTTGATGCACGGCCAACGGCCGTATCCGGTTCTGGCCACTTGCAGCTAAAGCTCATAAACAAAAAACCTATGGCGAGGGAGCAAACTCCCTCGCCATAGGTTTAGCGTGTCCATCTCTAGCGAGTTGAATTCAGATGAGTAGAACTGTTCTCAAATTTTCTCAGATTGAGGAAGTCATTCCCTGTGATGAAAGCTTTGCGATCTCTTACCTGAAACTAAACGACAGTGCCGAGCTGCAGAAAGCCATTCACGTCGGCATCGACGATGCCGACGCAGGCAATTTGATTGACCTGTCCACCGTAAAAGCCAAATGGCTTTCACGGTGCCCACCCCAGCGTTAAAACCGCGAAACACTCCGCATCGCATCCACCAGATACCGCATCGCAATCCGGTCACTTTCCGAAAGCTCTCGATAACGCTCCACCAGTTTCAGTTCGTCAGAACTGAGTCGACGTCTTTTGCGGCCGCTGCCCAGGCAGGGAAAGATGCCCAGCATGTCGGTGATGCCTTGTATTTTTGCCATGGACGATGTCCTTCTCGAATACGTCAAAGAACTGCTTAACCATCACATCGCCCTGCCCCTTACAGCAGCGCCGTGTGCCCTGCCGGCCAAATGGATCGCGCCGGTCATGCCCATAGAATAGAAATTAATTCGGCGCTGAAAAGCGGTTTTTAGAGTAATTAGTCGAGAAAAGCAGATATGCCGTGTAAATCAGAAGTTCCTGTCAGATTTTTAACCGACATGTCTTGTTTCATTGACACCCTCGGGCAGTGAATCAACGAATTTTGCAATTCGAGCGAACCGTTTAAGCTAGCGGGCATCTGTTTATAGTCCGTTGCGTTTGGCCGAAGGCTTGTCCGAACCGTTATTTCTGATCCAGCACGTGCCAGGAACGGCGCGGGATTGCACACGACAGGTTGTATTTATGCACCGCAGGAATTTGCTCAAAGCGTCCATGGCCATTGCGGCTTACACCGGTCTTTCGGCTACCGGCCTGTTGGCCACGCGTGCTTGGGCTGCCAATGGTGGCGCCGCCGATGGCGAGGCGCAGGCCTTCGATTTCGAGGCCCTGAAGCGCCAAGCCAAGCAGCTCGCTGGCAGTGCCTATCAGGACACTAAACAGGTGCTGCCGCCGACGCTGGCGACCATGACCCCGCAAAACTTCAACGCGATCCGCTATGACGGCGAGCATTCGTTATGGAAGGAAAACAAGGGCCAACTGGACGTGCAGTTCTTCCACGTCGGCATGGGTTTCCGCCAGCCGGTGCGCATGTACAGCGTCGACCCGAAGACTCGTACCGCGCGAGAGGTGCATTTCCGTCCGGCGCTGTTCAACTATGAAAACACTTCGGTCGACACTCAACAGTTGAAAGGCGATCTGGGTTTTGCCGGCTTCAAGCTGTTCAAGGCGCCGGAACTCGATCGCCACGACGTGGTGTCGTTCCTCGGCGCCAGTTATTTCCGTGCAGTGGATGCGACTGGCCAATATGGCCTCTCCGCGCGTGGCCTGGCGATCGACACTTACGCCAAGAAACGCGAAGAATTCCCTGACTTCACCAAATTCTGGTTCGAGACCCCGGACAAGAACGCTACACGCTTTGTGGTCTACGCCCTGCTCGATTCGCCGAGTGCGACCGGCGCTTACCGCTTCGACATCGATTGCCAGGCCGAGCGCGTGGTGATGGAGATCGACGCGCACATCAATGCACGCACCGCCATCGAGCAACTGGGCATCTCGCCGATGACCAGCATGTTCAGCTGCGGCAATCACGAACGCCGCATGTGCGACACCATTCACCCGCAAATCCACGACTCGGATCGCCTGGCCATGTGGCGCGGTAACGGCGAGTGGATCTGCCGACCGTTGAACAACCCGGCGACCCTGCAGTTCAACGCGTTTGCCGACACCGATCCGAAGGGTTTCGGTCTGGTGCAAACCGATCACGAATTCGCCAACTATCAGGACACCGTCGACTGGTACAGCAAGCGCCCGAGTCTGTGGGTCGAACCGACCACCGCGTGGGGCGAGGGCTCGATCGATCTGTTGGAGATTCCTACGACCGGCGAGACGCTCGACAACATCGTTGCGTTCTGGACACCGAAGAAACCGGTGGCTGCCGGGGATTCGCTGAACTATGGCTACAAACTCTACTGGAGCGCACTGCCGCCAGTGAGCACGCCGTTGGCACGAGTGCAGGCGACTCGTTCCGGCATGGGCGGTTTCGTCGAAGGCTGGGCACCAGGCGAGCATTACCCGCCGGTATGGGCGCGTCGTTTTGCCGTGGACTTTACCGGTGGTGGTCTGGATCGACTGCCGCAGGGCACCGGCATCGAGCCGGTGGTGACGTGCTCGAACGGCAAGGTGCAGGATTTCAGCGTGCTGGTGCTGGATGACATCAAGGGTTACCGGATTCTGTTCGACTGGTACCCGACCAGTGACAGCGTTGAGCCGGTGGAGCTGCGGTTGTTTATTCGCACCAATGACCGCACGTTGAGCGAGACCTGGTTGTACCAGTACTTCCCGCCGGCGCCGGATAAGCGTAAATATCCTTGATGATGTAGCGCCTACACGGGCCTCATCCCCTGTAGGAGCTGCCGAAGGCTGCGATCTTTTGATCTTGTTTTTAACAAGCAAAATCAAAAGATCGCAGCCTTCGGCAGCTCCTACAGGTGGCATGTCAGCGGATTAGCGCAAGGAAATCAGAAAAAAACCCGCCGGTTCAATGGCGGGTTTTTTATTGGCTGGTGACGGAGCGTCAATCAATCGCGCAAATCAGACTCATGAATCGGCTGATCCCGATGCGTCGCACGCTGATACTGCGCCGGCCACACCGCTTTGCGTCCACCCAGATCATCATCGGCATGCAACGGCCAGTACGGATCACGCAGCAGCTCGCGGGCGAGGAAGATGATGTCGGCCTGACAGGTGCGCAGAATGTGCTCGGCCTGCGCCGGCTCGGTAATCATTCCCACGGTGCCGGTGGCGATGCCTGACTCTTTGCGTACGCGTTCGGCGAAGCGCGTTTGATAACCCGGCCCGACGGGAATTTCGGCGTTGGCCGCCGTCCCGCCAGACGACACGTCGATCAGATCCGCGCCAAGCGTGTGCAGGCGTCGCGCCAGCTCCACGGTTTCATCAGGGTTCCAGCCGTCCTCCACCCAGTCGGTGGCGGACACGCGAACAAATAACGGCAACTCCTCCGGCCAAACCGCCCGCACCGCTTCCGTCACTTGCAGCACCAGACGAATACGATTTTCAAACGAACCACCGTACTGATCGCGGCGCTGATTGCTCAGAGGCGAAAGAAACTGATGCAGCAGATAACCATGCGCCGCGTGCACCTCAACCACACTGAAACCGGCCGTCAGCGCGCGTTTGGCGGCATCGACAAAGGCCTGGATGACGTCGGCAATCTGCCCTTCATCCAGCTGTTTCGGTTGCGTGTGTTGTGGGTCAAAGGCAATCGGCGACGGCCCGACCGGGGTCCAGCCGCCATCATCGGGTTTGACGCTGCCATGCTTGCCGAGCCATGGCCGATGGGTGCTGGCCTTGCGCCCGGCGTGGGCCAGTTGAATGCCGGCGACCGCGCCTTGGGAGGTAATGAAGCGCGTGATGCGTTGCAGCGGTTCGATCTGTTCGTCGTTCCACAGGCCAAGGTCTTCGGCGGTGATCCGCCCGTCGGCAGTGACCGCCGTGGCTTCGGTGAAGACCAGACCGGCACCACCCACCGCACGGCTGCCGAGGTGCACCAGATGCCAGTCGTTGGCCAGGCCGTCGACGCTGGAGTACTGGCACATCGGCGAGACGGCGATGCGGTTCGGGAGGGTCAGTTGGCGTAGGGTGAAGGGTTCAAGCAGCAGACTCATGGGGCACCTCTCAAATCAGTGGGCAGGCTCCAGGGTTCTGTTTGAATAGTCGACGAGTGACAGGAAAAAGGTGCAGCACCCGCCCCCGCGGGCAAAAAATTCGACAAGACGTCACAAGGCCAATCAAGCAGTGCTTAGAGCCTAGTCGACAACGGGGGATCGGGGGAAATTCAAGAAAAGATCGCAGCCTGCGGCAGCTCCTACATTGGAATGCGGTTTCCTGTAGGAGCTGCCGCAGGCAGCGATCTTTTGATCTTCAGCGTGGTTCGATATGGGCAATCATCAACTGAACAGTCTCATTACCCCGAAACTCGTTAACGTCGAGCTTATAGGCCAGTTCAACCCACTTGATCGTCGGATTCGGCCAGATATCCCGGTCAATCCCAAACGCGATGCCATCCAGCTTCACCGAGCCACACTCGCTCTTCAGCACCACTTTCAGATGCCGCTCGCCAACAACGCGCTGCTCAACCAACTGAAACACACCGTGAAACAGCGGTTCAGGAAAGTGTTGCCCCCAAGGCCCGGCATGGCGCAGGGCGCGGGCCAGTTCGAGGTGGAACTCTTCCACCGCCAGCGTGCCGTCCGACAGCATGCGCCCGGTCAGGTCTTCCTCGCGAAGTTGCCTACGCACTTCCGCGTCGAATGCCTCGGCGAACAGCGGAAAATTCTCCTGCGGCAAGGTCAGACCAGCAGCCATCGCGTGGCCACCGTACTTGGCGATCAGGGTCGGATGCTGCGCCGCCACGACGCTCAGCGCATCACGAATATGGAAGCCCTGCACCGAACGCCCCGAGCCTTTGAGCAGGCCATCACCGGCATCGGCGAAGGCGATGGTCGGGCGGAAATAACGCTCTTTCATGCGTGAAGCGAGAATACCGATCACACCTTGGTGCCATTCCGGATCGAACAGGCACAGACCAAACGGCATCGACTCCACCGGCAAGTCCTTGAGCTGCGCCAGCGCTTCACGCTGCATGCCCTGCTCGATGGATTTGCGATCCTGGTTCATGCCGTCCAGTTGCGCGGCCATTTCCCGGGCCTTGTTGGCGTCGGCGGTGAGCAGGCATTCGATGCCCAGGCTCATGTCATCCAGACGTCCGGCAGCGTTCAGGCGCGGGCCGACGATAAAACCGAGATCCGTCGAAGTGATGCGGCTGGCGTCACGCTTGGCCACTTCAAGAATCGCTTTGATCCCTGGCCGTGCGCGACCGGCGCGAATTCGTTCGAGACCTTGATGCACCAGAATCCGGTTGTTGGCGTCCAGCGGCACCACGTCGGCGACGCTGCCCAGCGCGACCAGATCAAGCAGTTCACCGATGTTCGGCTGCGGCTTGTTCTCGTACCAGCCGAGGCTGCGCAAACGCGCACGCAACGCCATCAATACATAGAAAATCACTCCGACGCCGGCCAGCGCCTTGCTCGGGAATTCGCAACCGGGCTGGTTCGGGTTGACCAGCGCATCGGCCTGCGGCAGTTCATCGCCGGGCAAGTGGTGGTCGGTGATCAGAACCTTGAGCCCGGCATTCTTCGCCGCCGCCACGCCCTCGACGCTGGAGATGCCGTTGTCGACGGTCACCAGCAAATGCGGTTCACGGGTGAGAGCGACTTCGACGATTTCCGGGGTCAGGCCGTAGCCGTATTCAAAACGATTCGGCACCAGATAATCGACATGCGCCGCACCGAGCAAACGCAAACCGAGCATGCCAACCGAGCTCGCCGTGGCGCCGTCCGCATCGAAGTCGCCGACGATGAGGATGCGCTGGCGTTGCTCCAGCGCCGTCACCAGCAAGTCCACCGCCGCGTCGATGCCCTTGAGCTGCTGAAACGGGATCAACCGCGCCAGGCTCTTGTCCAGTTCTGCCTCGGACTGCACGCCCCGCGCCGCATACAGGCGGGTCAGCAGCGGCGGAATATCACCCAGAAAGGGCAGCGTGGCAGGCAGTTGACGAGGTTCGATGCGCATGGGGTGACGGAGACTTCTCTTTAATACGTGGGATTATTCAGTTGAAGACGCGGGATCAGCCGCGTTCACCTTGCAGCCATTGCAACTGGACTTCGTGCTGACCACGGTCGTCGGTGACGAAGATCGTCCCTTCGCTGATCATCACGTCCCACTTGATAACGCGAGGCATGTCCTTGGCCAGCGTCTCCAGCACTTCCTGCGGGACGGCGGCGATGTTGACGTTTTTCAGGTTCTTGATCGCCGGGATCACTTTGGTTTCCCAGACGCGCAGGCTGCCGTAGGCCAGCAGGCTGGTGCGCTCGGTGCGACGCGAGCACCAGGTCAGGCGATCGGCGTCTGGCTGGCCGACTTCGATCCAGTGCAGAACACGGTCATCCAGGCTCTTTTCCCACAGCGCAGGTTCATCCACGTCTGACAGACCGCGACCGAACGACAACTGCTCGTTGTACCAGAGGGCGTAGGCCAGCAGCCGCACGGTCATGCGTTCTTCGGTTTCCGAAGGGTGACGGGCGATGGTCTGCTTGACGCTCTCGTAGACACTGCGGTCGAGGTCGGTGAGGTTCAGTTCAAATTTGTAGGTAGTGGACGGCTGGGCCATGAACGGGCTTCTTGATACGAGGAAAGTCGGCAAGTCTAACCGATGCGGTAGGCAATCATCGAATTGATGGCGATCAACCTGCGGCGTCTGACAGCCGGCTATGTTAAAACGCTGTATCCGCACAGCCTTGTCCTACAGGATTCAGTATGCCGTTCGCCAACAAGCCGCTCAGCGGCGTGAAAGTCATTGAATTGGGTACATTGATCGCCGGGCCGTTTGCCTCGCGCATTTGCGGCGAGTTTGGCGCTGAAGTGATCAAGATCGAATCGCCGGACGGCGGTGATCCATTGCGCAAGTGGCGCAAACTGTACGAAGGCACATCCCTGTGGTGGTTCGTCCAGGCGCGCAACAAGAAGTCGCTGACGCTGAATCTCAAGCATCCTGATGGCTTGGCGATCCTGAAAAAACTGCTCAGTGACGCCGACATCCTCATCGAGAATTTCCGCCCCGGCGTGCTGGAAAAGCTCGGCCTCGGTTGGGAAACCCTGCACGCGCTGAACCCGAAACTGGTGATGGTGCGTCTGTCCGGCTTCGGTCAGACCGGGCCGATGAAAGATCAACCGGGCTTCGGCGCGGTGGGCGAGTCCATGGGCGGTTTACGCTACATCACCGGTTTCGAAGACCGTCCGCCGGTGCGCACCGGGATTTCCATCGGTGATTCGATTGCCGCGCTGTGGGGCGTGATCGGTGCGCTGATGGCGTTGCGTCATCGCGAGGTCAACGGTGGACTCGGCCAAGTGGTCGATGTTGCCTTGTATGAAGCGATCTTCGCGATGATGGAAAGCATGGTGCCGGAGTTCGATGTGTTCGGTTTCATCCGCGAGCGCACTGGCAATATCATGCCCGGCATCACGCCTTCTTCGATTCACACCAGCGCCGACGGCAAGCACGTGCAGATCGGCGCCAATGGCGATGCGATCTTCAAGCGTTTCATGCTGATCATCGGCCGCGAAGACTTGGCCAGCGATCCGGCGCTGGCCAGCAACGATGGCCGCGACAGTCGCCGCGACGAGTTGTACGGCGTGATCGATCGCTGGGTCAATTCACTACCGCTGCAAACCGTACTCGACCTGCTCAATCAGGCCGAAGTGCCGGCCAGCCGGATTTTCAGTGCCGAGGACATGTTCAGCGATCCGCAGTACCTGGCCCGGGAAATGTTCCTGCAGGCCAAGCTGCCGGATGGCAAACCCTTCAAGATGCCCGGTATCGTGCCGAAACTCTCTGAGACACCCGGCTCCTCCGAATGGGTCGGACCGCAGCTGGGTGAACATAATGCGCAGGTACTTCACGATCTTGGCTACGACGAGAAGCAGATCGCCCGGCTGCGCGAAGACGGAGCCATTTAAGCTGAAGCGCCGGCAGACATCGCACGCCAACCGCGCCCACCACTGGTGGACGTGGCGGCTGTTCGGCCTGTTGTTTCTGCTGGCCCTGTCGACCGGCGCGCAAGCGAAACCGACGCTTATCTGGTTGCTGCGCGACTTGCCGCCGCTGACGATTTTCGAAGGCCCGAAAAAGGGCCAGGGCGTGATCGACCAATTGATGCCGCAGTTGATCGCCGGCATGCCGCAATACGAACACAAGCTGATGCGGGTCAACCGCGCACGCGGTTTGCAAATGCTTCACGAAAATCCCTTCGCCTGTGACCCCGCACTGCTGTGGAACAAAGAACGTGCGCAATGGGTGGCTTATTCGATTCCGGCGATTCGCGCGGTGAGCAACGGTCTGGTGGTGCGCCAGCAAGATCGCGCGGTACTCGCACCGTATCTGGTCGACGGTGAAGTGGATCTGTCGGCGCTGCTGGGCGCTACCGAACGCAAAATCGGTGTGGTGGCGGAACGCAGCTATGGTGAATTCATCGACACGCTTTTGCATGAGGCGCCGAGCGGTGCGCTGACCGCGCATTACGGCAACGATGCGTTGACCAACCTGTTGTCGATGCAACGACTGGGTCGACTGCAGGTGGTGTTGGGTTATTGGCCTGAGATTCGCTATCAGGCGAAACAGGCGCAGATCAATGAAGATGAACTGGAGTTCTATCCGATTCAGGGCAACGGCAGATATTTGTCAGGCTACGTGGGATGTTCCGACACCACACAGGGACGTCAGGCCATCAGCGAGATCAACCAGTTGCTGCGCACCCTGCCCCATGAACACTTGAATCAGCTCTACGCCGCATGGCTGGATCCCGACAGACGTGAGGATTATCTGCAGGAGGCGCGCGCCTTTTTCGAACACCAGGCTGCGCACTAGGCAAATTCCAGGCAAAAGAAACCCCGAGAAGTGGGGAGACGACTCGGGGTTAAACGTGGCCTATATCAAGACCCGTAGCAGCAAGCGACAAGCACCGGAGCACAATGCTTGATCCTGCTGTTATGGGGTCTGACTGACAGGGATGCCGGAAGGTTCCCACAAAAAATATTTCATCTTCACAGCGCCGGACGTTTATCCAGGGCCGCATTGCGCAAGGCCGCGATGACACAGGGTTCCAGCCGCCCTTCGGCGATCAGGATGTCACGGTGCAAACCATCGACCACGTCGGTCAGCTGACGTTTGTCGGTCAACTGTGCCTGATTGAATTGGCGCTCCACGACGATGGCGCCGCTGCTGTTCTTCAAGCTCACCAGGCATTCGCCGTGGGCACCGCTTGGAGACAGGGAAACCTGATACGGGCTCAGAGCCTCACCGAGCAATAGACTGATACTTTCCATCTCGATCTCCACTCAATAGTCCGAAAACATTGTGTCTGGGGCATGTCCACAGTAAATGACCACCGGCCCGAGAAGAAAGTTCTGAATACTGGACTCATCCCTGAGTTGTCACCGGTCTGTTGAAGCATGCACGGCGGAGATGACAGAAACATAACCGCCCGCTTCACGCGCGCGACGGATGCCTGGCCTTCATCAGGTAGCCGTCGAGCATTGCTCTCATCAGCACCGCTGAAACCGGTGTGTACAGTCGCCCCAGCAGTTGCAGGTCATGCGCTTGCAGCATGGCCTCGAGATCGCTGAGCAACCCCGGCGGTGCCCGGCCCAGCAGAATGACGGCGTGAGCCTCCTGCCGCTCTGCCAGTTGACGAATGAGCGCGATCCCTTCACCGCCGCTGTGCTGTGGATCGCAGATGGCGATATCGATCATCGCGCGGCGCGCCAGCGAGCGGCGTGCCGACGCCAGCGACGAAGCGGTCAGGACATCGTAGATACCGACCGCATTGAGCATCTGATGCAGGGCCATCAGTTGATAAGGGTCGGGTTCGAGAATCAGGACTTTGAGCGAGCGCATGGCGACCTCTGTGACGGCAATCGCGGACTCTCCCGCAGTAGTTGTTCTACTCTAGGGCAGCCTCTTGCGGCCTCCCATCGGAAAAGGCGGCGCGTGACATAGGAATTTTCCCAATTTCACTCAGGACATCAGCCTCTCGATGCATCGTCGCCCGGCGTGATATCGGTCCAGCCGCCCAACAAACCGCGCAATTGGCCATCGGCACTGTAAAAAGGCACCGTCCATTGGTAAATCTCCCGGTGACCGCTGCGAAGTTGCAGGTGGCGTTTGCTGAAGCGCGTTCTGCGCGTTTGCAGTTGCTCCATGAATTCTTCATGGAGCACACCGGCAGTGTTTTCCGGCACCGCATCCACATCAATCAAACGTTGCCCCTGAACCTGATCGAAGCGGATCGACAACGCCTCTTCATAGCTTTTGTTGCACAGGGTCAGGCGCCCTTCCAGATCACGGACGAACACCGGATCGGGCATCGCATCGAGCAGTGCCCGCTGGAACACCAATTGATCGTCCAGACGCTTTTCGACGTCGCGGCGCCGCTTGATTTCAACCGTCAACCGGCGATTCCAAAGCAGCGATAACGTACCAAAAACGCAGCCGGCAAACAGTCCCCAGAAAATCAGTTGAGTCCGACTCTGCTGTCGCTTCGACGTCCGCTCCGCGCCAATGCCACCCAGCCATTTCTGGCGAATACTGCGTAACTCGGCGGCCGGAAAAGCTTCCAGTGCCTTGTTGAGGATACCGAGCAATTCGGGCTGGCCTTTGCGCACGGCCAAGTGGTCGGCCTCCCACTTGCCCTCCAGCAACTCACCGACATGCAGCAGTCCCGAGGGAAACAGTTGCGCGCCGATTTCGTTTTCGATGGTGACGTAGGCTTCGCCACTTTCAACCAGTGCCCGGGCTTCGGCGTAGGTTTTTACCGAGCGTATTTCGATTGAGGGGTAATCGCGGCGAATAGTGCTTTCCAACGCGTGTCGTGCTGGCAACACCAAGACTCGCTTGGCCAGTTGCTCAAGCGATTGCACCGCCGGCTCGCCCGCGCGCCCGACAAATACCCAACCGGCGCCGCCAAACGCATGGCTGAAATCCAGCGTCAGCCTGCGCTCATCGTTGACGGCCAAGGTTGTGCTAATGTCCGCGCTACCGTTTTCAAGGTGTTCAAGCATCCGGTCGGTGGAAAACGACTCTCGAAAAACAAAGCGCAGACCGGTCATGGCGCTGATGCGCTTGAGCACATCGCTATTCAAGCCGTTCCAGTGGCCGTGCTCATCCTGGAACAGGTACAACGGGTATTGCACCGATGCGACGATGACGGCGGGGTTGTCACGAATCCATTGACGCTCGTGTTCATCAAGCTGCACCGGCCGGACGCTGGGCGCCGGATCTTCGTTCAGCACCAGGTGTGCCGCTACGCCAATGCGCCAGCAACTCAACAGACTCACCAGAAGAACCCCGTTCAGGGTGTGTATCCATCCTCTCTCAAACAGCATTTGCCACTTCCTTCGTGATCGACTCACCCGTCCTTACATGGGCGAAAACCCGAGCAGTGTGGCAGCAGAAACAAAAAAGCCCGTCAGGAGACGGGCTTCAAAATGTGACAGCTTTTACAGGCTTAAAGCGGCTTGCCGCGGTTGCCATGCTGGCTGACAAAGGCTTGCACGGCCGTCAGCTCGTTTGGCAGAACGGTGCAACGCTCGTTTCGCTCAAACAAATCAGAAAGATGTGCAGGTAGTTCGAGCTCTTTTCCTACACCGGCTTTTTCCACTGCATCGGGGAATTTAACCGGATGAGCAGTGCCGAGGATCACCATCGGGATATCCAGGCTGCGGCGGCACTCGCGCGCAGCCTTGACGCCAATGGCGGTGTGCGGGTCCAGCACCTCGCCAGTCTGCTCGTAGACTTCAGCGATGGTTTCGCAGGTCTGCGCATCATCCACAGCCAGCGAGTCGAACAATTTGCGAGCTTCGGTCCAGCGCTCTTGCTCGACGCTGAAACCGCCACCCTGTTTGAACGAGTCCATCAGCCCGGCGATTGCCGCACCGTTACGACCGTGCAGGTCGAACAGCAGGCGTTCGAAGTTCGACGAGACCATGATGTCCATCGACGGCGACAGTGTTGCGTGCAGGGTGTCCTTGACGTACTGATTGCCGCTCATGAAGCGGTGCAGGATGTCGTTGCGGTTGGTGGCGACGATCAACTGGTTGATCGGCAGGCCCATGTTGCGCGCCAGGTAACCGGCGAAGATGTCGCCGAAGTTGCCGGTCGGCACCGAGAACGACACCGAACGCGCCGGGCCGCCCAACTGCAGGGACGCATGGAAGTAGTAAACGATCTGGGCCATGATCCGCGCCCAGTTGATCGAGTTCACCGCCACCAGACGCGTACCTTTGAGGAAGCTCTGGTCGGCGAAGCTGTTCTTGACCATTTCCTGGCAGTCATCGAAGTTGCCTTCGATGGCGATGTTGTGGATGTTCTCGCCGAAAATCGTGGTCATCTGCCGGCGCTGCACTTCAGACACACGGTTGTGCGGGTGCAGGATGAAGATGTCGACGTTTTCGCAGTGCTTGCAGCCTTCGATGGCGGCCGAACCGGTATCACCGGAAGTAGCGCCAACGATTACGACGCGCTCGCCGCGCTTTTCCAGCACGTAGTCGAGCAGACGACCGAGCAGTTGCAGGGCGAAGTCCTTGAACGCCAGGGTCGGGCCGTGGAACAGCTCCAGCACCCATTCGTTGCCGTTCAACTGACGCAGCGGCGCTACGGCGCTATGCGAGAACACGCCGTAGGTTTCTTCGAGAATCTTTTTGAAATCGGCATCCGGAATGCTGCCGGTGACGAACGGGCGCATCACGCGGAAGGCCAGCTCGTGATACGGCAGGCCGGCCCAGGAAGCGATTTCTTCCTGGGTGAAACGTGGCAGGTTTTCCGGAACGTACAGACCGCCGTCGGTCGCCAGACCAGCCAGCAGGACGTCTTCGAAATTCAGGGCCGGTGCCTGGCCGCGGGTACTGATATAACGCATAAGGGCAAACCTTCGGTTTGAGCTACAAGCTGTGAGCTGCAAGCTACAAGTGAAAAGCGGCTCTGCTTTTACTTGCAGCTTGAAGCTGAAAACTTGCCGCTGCTGTTAATTCAAGTGTTCGACGCGGATCCGTACGACCGGACCGTTGACGCCGGCCAGCGCTTCGAGGGCGGCGATGGCATCGTTGATGCGCTGCTCGACCACGCGGTGGGTCAGCAGGATCATCGGCACCAGACCGTCGTGTTCCTCGACTTCCTTCTGCATGATCGACTCGATGTTGATGCCGCGCTCCGAGAGGATGCTTGCCACCTGAGCGAGTACGCCCGGATGGTCCTTGGCCTGAATGCGCAGGTAGTAAGCGCTTTCGCAGGCTTCGATCGGCAGGATCGGGTGAGCCGACAGCGAGTCAGGCTGGAAGGCCAGATGCGGCACACGGTTTTCCGGATCGGAGGTCATCGCACGAACCACGTCGACCAGATCAGCAATCACCGACGAAGCGGTTGGCTCCATGCCGGCGCCCGCACCGTAGAACAGCGTCGAACCGGCGGCGTCACCGTTGACCATCACCGCGTTCATCACGCCGTTGACGTTGGCGATCAGGCGATCGGCCGGGATCAGCGTCGGGTGTACGCGCAACTCGATGCCGGCGGCAGTGCTGCGCGCCACGCCGAGGTGCTTGATGCGGTAGCCCAGCGCTTCGGCGTAGTTGACGTCGGCGGTGGTCAGCTTGGTGATGCCTTCGGTGTAAGCCTTGTCGAATTGCAGCGGAATGCCGAACGCGATGGAAGCCAGAATCGTCAGCTTGTGCGCTGCGTCGATGCCTTCGACGTCGAAGGTCGGATCGGCTTCGGCGTAACCCAGGGCTTGCGCTTCGACCAGCACGTCTTCGAACGTACGGCCCTTCTCGCGCATTTCGGTGAGGATGAAGTTACCGGTGCCGTTGATGATCCCGGCCACCCAGTTGATGCGGTTGGCGGACAGACCTTCACGGATCGCCTTGATCACCGGAATGCCACCGGCCACCGCCGCTTCGAACGCCACGATCACGCCTTTCTCGCGTGCCTTGGCGAAAATCTCATTACCGTGAACGGCGATCAACGCCTTGTTCGCGGTGACCACATGCTTGCCATTCTCGATGGCCTTGAGTACCAGCTCGCGGGCAACGGTGTAGCCGCCCATCAGCTCTATGACGATGTCGATCTCAGGGTTCGTGGCCACTTCGAAGACATCGTTGGTAATCGCAATACCGGTCGTCTGGAACTGAGGCTTTGGCGTGCGCATGGCAATTTGTGCCACTTCAATCCCACGCCCGGCACGACGAGCAATTTCCTCGGCGTTGCGCTGAAGTACGTTGAAGGTACCGCCACCGACGGTCCCTAACCCACAGATGCCTACTTTGACCGGATTCACTGTGAACTCCCCATAAAACGGCCGACTCAGGGTCGGCCGGAAAACAACCGCGTGCTCGCGGCTCTCTATTGATGGCCCGGCGATGTCGCTGCCGGACCATGATCGTCAAAGGCTGACCGTGACGATGCGAATTACTTGGCGCCCAGCGCCAGTTTGGCGACTTGTGGCGCAGGCTGGTAGCCCGGAATGACCTGTCCGTCGGCCAAAACGATGGCCGGTGTACCGTTCACGCCGATCGACTGACCGAGGGCGAACTGTTTGGAAACCGGGTTATCGCACTTGGCGGCCTTGATTTCCTTGCCGTCGACCATTTTGTCCATGGCAGCTTTCTTGTCTTTCGAGCACCACACGGCCTGCAGTTGCTCGTCACCCGGCGAGCCGAGGCCCTGACGCGGGAACGCGACATAGCGTACTTCGATGCCGCGCTTGTTCAGCTCGGGCACTTCGGCGTGCAGTTTGTGGCAGTAAGGGCAGGTGGTGTCGGTGAACACGGTGATGTGCGACTTGGTCTCGCCCACAGCCGGGTAAACCACGGTCTCGGCAACCGGAATGTCGTTGATCAGTTTGGAGATGCCCAGGCGCTCGGTCTTCTCGGTCAGGTTGACCGGTTTACCGTCCTTGAGCTGGAACAGGTAGCCCTGAACCACGTACTGGCCATCGGCACTGGCGTACAGCACACGGCTGCCCTTGAGCTTGACTTCGTACATGCCCGGCAACGGGCTGGCGGAAATGCTCTCTACCGGTACATCGAGCTGGAGGTTTTCCAGGCTTTTACGAATGGCTTTGTCGGCCGCGTCATCGGCGACGGCAAAGGTGCTGACCAACGCAATGGCTGCGGCGGCGAAAATCTGGGTCAGACGCATGAGAACTCCTGAAGGCGGACAAATGAAACGATCAGAACGCCCGTGCCGGAACACCGGGTCATAACCGTCCATCGTGCAAACCGGCAAAGCCTAACACATAAGGCCACGGTGACCGAATGCGCCTGTTGCCACTCATTACTCCCACCTTATGTAGGAGCTGCCGCAGGCTGCGATCTTTTGATCTTGATCTTAAAAACAGAATCAAAAGATCGCAGCCTTCGGCAGCTCCTACAGGGGGAGATGTGTGGTTAGCCTCTTGGGTGGTGTTTGGCGTGCAGGTCTTGCAGGCGGGCGCGGGCGACGTGGGTGTAGATTTGCGTCGTCGAGAGGTCGCTGTGGCCGAGCAGCATCTGCACCACGCGCAGGTCGGCGCCATGGTTGAGCAGGTGCGTGGCAAACGCATGACGCAAGGTGTGTGGCGACAGCGACTTGCCGATCCCGGCAACCTTGGCCTGATGCTTGATGCGGTGCCAGAACGTCTGCCGGGTCATCTGCTCACCGCGCTGGCTGGGGAACAGCACATCACTGGGACGACCACCGAGCAACTCGCCGCGACCATCGCGCATGTAGCGTTCGATCCAGACAATCGCTTCCTCGCCCATCGGCACCAGCCGCTCCTTGCTGCCTTTACCCATGACCCGTAATACGCCTTGGCGCAGATTGACCTGCTCCAGTGTCAGGCTGATCAGTTCGGTCACGCGCAGGCCGCAGGCATACAGCACTTCAAGCATGGCGCGATCGCGCTGGCCGATCGCTTCGCTCAGATCCGGCGCCTGCAGCAGCGCCTCGACGTCGGCTTCCGACAGGGATTTGGGCAGCGGTCGGCCCAGTTGCGGCATGTCGATGCGTAACGTCGGATCGACACTGATGAGCTTTTCCCGCAGCAGATAACGAAAAAAGCCACGCACACCGGAGAGAAATCTCGCCGTGGAGCGCGGTTTGTAGTTCTGCTCCAGACGCCAGGCCAGATGATCGAGGATCAATTCGCGACCGGCGTTGATCAGCTCCAGGTTTTTTTCCTGCAGCCAGCCGTTGAACAGCGCGAGATCGCTGCGATAGGCGTCGCGGGTGTTATCGGACAGGCCCTTTTCCAGCCACAAGGCGTCGAGGAATTGATCAATCAGTGGATGGTCGATGGCAGGCATGGGCGCTCAAGACACACAGCCTCAAGGACTGTGCGCAAATGTAGAGTGAACTGTAGGAATGGGCGCTAGTCTTTCATAGCCCGCTATTTCAAGGAACAGGGAGCATCAATGAACGAGCAGCAAATTCTATTGGCATTTGGCGGGATTGGCGCCGCGGCGCTGGGTTGCCAATGGCTGGCATGGCGCCTGAAGCTGCCAGCGATTCTGTTTCTGTTGTTGACCGGCATTCTGGTCGGCCCGGTGCTGGGCTGGCTCGACCCGCAGGAAATGTTTGGCCCGCTGCTGATGCCGCTGGTGTCGCTGGCGGTGGCGCTGATTCTGTTCGAAGGCAGCCTGACCCTGCATCTGTCTGAATGGCGGGAGATCGGTAGCGTCGTCCATCGACTGGTGACCATCGGTGCGATTTCGACCTGGGTGGTCATCGCGGTGGCGACTCACTTTCTACTGGGTTTCGACTGGATGCTGGCGATTCTCTTCGGCAGCCTGACGCTGGTCACCGGGCCAACAGTGATCGTGCCGATGCTGCGCGTGGTACGACCGAAAGCCTCGATTGCCAACATTCTGCGCTGGGAAGGCATCGTCATCGATCCGATCGGCGCCCTCCTCGCCGTGGTGGTCTACAGCTTCATCATTGCCAGCGCTGAAGGTCATGGCCTCAAGCAAAGTCTGTTGACGTTTGGCGGGGTGATTGCCTGTGGCGCGGTGTTCGGCGTTGTCGGTGGCTGGCTGCTGGGTACGGTGATCCGCCGACAATGGCTGCCGGAATATCTGCATAACCTGGCGTCGCTGGCGGCGGTGCTGGGGATTTTCATTGCCTCCAACGAGGTCATGCACGAGTCCGGTCTGCTGGCCGTGACGCTGATGGGCATGTGGCTGGCGAACATGAAGGGCGTGGATGTGCGGCATATCCTGCACTTCAAGGAAAACCTCAGCGTGCTGCTGATTTCCGGGTTGTTCATATTGTTGGCGGCGCGTCTGGATTTGTATGCGCTGATCGGGCTAGGGCCGTTGGTGCTGATTCTGCTGCTGGTGATCCAGTTGATCGCCCGGCCGCTGAACGTGTTGCTCAGCACGGCCGGTTCCAGCCTGAGCTGGCGCGAGCGTGCGCTGCTGTGCTGGATCGCCCCACGCGGGATTGTTGCGGCCGCGGTGTCGGCGATTTTTGCGATTCGTTTGCATGAGGCCGGGCATGAAGGTGCACTGCTGCTGGTGCCGCTGACGTTTGCGGTGATCATCGGCACCGTGGTCCTGCAAAGCGCGACTGCACGACCGCTGGCGCGATTGCTGAAAGTCGCCGAGCCAGCGCCGAGTGGCTTCCTGATGGTCGGTGCCAACGCCCCGGCGCGCGAGTTGGCCAAGTCGCTGCAACAACTGGGCAGTCGGGTGCTGCTGACCGATTCGAGTTGGGAAAACATTCGTGCGGCGCGCATGGAGGGTTTGCCGACCTACTTCGGCAATCCGGCTTCGCAGCATGCCGATGCGCATCTGGATCTGGTCGGACTCGGGCATTTGCTGGCGCTGTCGCCTTCAGGCGAACTGAATACCTTGGCGGCAATGCGTTTTCGCCATGACTTCGGCCATCAACGCTTGTTTGGCCTGGCCAGTGGTCATGAGAGCCGCCGCAGCGACAAACATCGCGCGAGCCTGGAGCATCGGGGCAATCAGCTGGGCAGCGAGGCGTTTACCTACGCGAAACTGGCCAGCCAGATGGGTCAGGGCGCCGAGTTGTACAGCACGACATTGACCGATGGATTCGGCTGGGAGGATTACCGCGCACTGCATGGGAATCGTGCGACGTTGCTGTTCATGCGCGATGACAGCGGCTGGGTGCATGTGGTGACGCCGGAGACGGCGGTTAAACCTGGGTCGGGGTGGACGTTGCTGGCGTTGATTCAGCCTGAGGTCAGCGGCGCCTCTTAAATCGAATCGCGAGCAGGCTCACTCCTACAAGGGAACGCATTCCAAATGTAGGAGTGAGCCTGCTCGCGATGGCCGCAACGCGGTATCAGGTCACGCAGCAAACCCCGGCAGCACCGGCACCGGCCGTTTGTCATCATCAATGGCGACAAAGCTGAACTGCCCATGGATCGCCTTCTCGCGACCATCACAGCTCATGCTTTCGACAAACACCTCCACCTCGACCTTGAGGCTGGTGTTGCCGACCTTGATCACCTTCCCCACCAACTCAACGATCGATCCCGCCGGGATCGCGTGGTTGAAGTCGATGCGGTCGGTGGACACGGTCACCAGCGGCAAGCGGCAGAAGCGTGTGGCGGTGATGAAGGAGACTTCGTCCATCCATGCCAGCGCAGTGCCGCCGAACAGGGTGTTGTGGTGGTTGGTGGTCGGCGGGAAGACGGCTTTGGTGACGCGGGTTACCGAGAGTTCGGTGCGGCGTTCGATTTCCTGGTCGCGGGGGGTCATGGCAATTGCTGCTCGTGTATACGGGTGCCAAGCAAAGCAAGATCAAAAGATCGCAGCCTTCGGCAGCTCCTACAGGGGGGAATGGGAGGAATTTTGGGCAACAAAAAAGCAGCCCGTAGGCTGCTTTTTTCTGCATCGGAAGCTGGACTTAAGCCAGTTTTTCCTTGATGCGAGCTGCTTTACCCGACAGGTCGCGCAGGTAGTACAGCTTGGCTTTACGTACGTCACCGCGACGTTTAACAGCCATGCTGTCGATCTGCGGGGAGTAGGTCTGGAAAGTACGTTCTACGCCAACACCGTTGGAGATTTTACGAACGGTGAACGCACTGTTCACGCCGCGGTTACGCTTGGCGATTACAACGCCTTCGAACGCTTGCAGACGGGAACGATCGCCTTCCTTCACTTTCACCTGAACGACAATAGTGTCGCCTGGGGCGAAGGTAGGGATTTCTTTGGTCATCTGCTCTGCTTCGAGTGCAAGGATGATTTTGTTGGTCATGCTGTGCTCCTAAGGTAAATCGTTCGATCTACCATCGATACGTTGTTAACTATCGTCCCGCTCGCGGATGTATTCCTCGAGCAGCTTCTTCTCTTCTCCAGAAAGCGAGCGGCTTTCCAGAAGATCGGCGCGTCGTTCATAGGTCCTACCAAGGGACTGCTGTAAACGCCAACGCCGGATATGCGCGTGGTTGCCACTCAGCAACACGTCGGGTACACGCTGATCCGCATACACCTCAGGTCGGGTGTAGTGCGGGCAATCCAGCAGACCATCCGTAAAGGAATCTTCCTCGGCGGAGTCCGCATGCCCTAAAGCTCCAGGCAGCAGTCGTGTAACCGCATCGATCAGGACCATGGCCGGCAGCTCGCCGCCAGACAGTACATAGTCGCCAATCGACCACTCTTCATCGACATGAGCTTCAATAAAACGCTCGTCAATGCCTTCATAGCGGCCGGCAATCAGGATTAATGCATCCGATTGTGCCAACTCGCGTACCGCCGACTGAGTCAGTTGACGGCCTTGGGGGGACAGGTAAATCACCTTCGCCGCCTCCCCGGCTGCTGCCTTGGCCTGAGCCAGTGCATCTTCCAGGGGCTTGATCTTCATCACCATGCCCGGACCACCGCCAAACGGGCGATCATCCACAGTGTGATGCCGATCCGTCGTGTAATCCCGCGGGTTCCAACAGGTCAGCTGCAAGAGCCCCTGTTTGACCGCTCGACTGGTGATGCCGTAGTCGCCGATGGCGGAAAACATCTCGGGAAACAAACTGATCACTTCTACGCGCAAGTTAGCCACGCTTAGAAGTCCGCGTCCCAATCCACCTTCATCTCGCCCGCGGCCAGATCGACTGCCAACACACATTGGCCCGTATAGGGCAACAAGCGTTCGCGATCATCCAGGCTGCCAGCGCAAGGCTTGACTACCATTACATCATTGGCGCCGGTTTCCAGAAGATGATCGACTTTCCCGAGCAATTGCCCCAGTTGATCGATGACCTTCAGACCTTCCAGCTGGTACCAGTAGTACTCGCCGTCGGTCAATTCAGGGAACAGGTTGCGCGGCACGCAGATCTCATAACCGGCCAGAAGACGAGCTTCTTCACGATCATCGAGACCCTTGAGCTTTGCGACCAGGAACTTGTCGCTCCCGCGTCCACTGACCAGCTCGACCTGTTTGACATTGCCTTCGCGCTTGAGCGTCCAGGTTTTGTACTGCAACAGGTTTTCAGTCGGATCAGTAAAGGAATAAACCTTCACTTCGCCGCGAACGCCATGAACAGAATAAATTTTGCCAATAACGATCAAATCATCGGCAACAGCAGGCGTCGCGTTCATATTGCTCAGGCCGCAGCCTTTGCAGATTCCTTCAGCAACTGAGCAACACGCTCAGAAGGCTGTGCACCAACGCTCAGCCAGTAGGCTACGCGCTCTTGGTTCACGGACAGACGAACTTCCTGACCACGTGCAACAGGGTTGAAGAAACCAACCTGTTCTTTGTGGGAGCCGTCACGCGGGTTACGCGAGTCGGTTACGGTCAGGTGGTAAAACGGGCGCTTTTTGGAGCCGCCAAGGGCAAGACGGATTGTTAGCATGTGAACATCGTTCCTGTAGTCGGTGCTGCAAATCTAAATGCACAGCGGGCATAGGTGCCCGAAAGGCCGCATATTCTAAGGAATATCCGGACTTTTGCAAATGACTTTTTCCGGCGCCTATGGCATGCCGTGCAGATCTGCATATAGAGCCGTCGATGAAAACGGCCGGTCAGCTCCCGCCAAGTGCGGGTTTGCTGTTGATCCTGCGTCCTTGCAGGGTCTGCGCCGGTGCGACGACCGGCGCGGATTCTTTACATTTTCGGCATGCCGCCGCCGGGCAGCATTCCGCCCATGCCGCGCATCATTTTCGCCATTCCGCCTTTGGCGGTGAATTTCTTCATCATCTTCTGCATCTGCTTGTGCTGCTTGATCAAGCGACCGATGTCCTGCACCTGAGTGCCGGAACCCATGGCGATCCGGCGTTTGCGCGAACCGCTGATCAGCTCAGGGTCGCGGCGCTCGGCCGGGGTCATGGAATTGATGATGGCTTCCATCTGCTTGAATTGTTTCTCTGCGGCGTTCTGGGCATTGCCCATTTGCGACAGGTTGACACCGCCGATGCTCGGCAGTTTGTCCATGAGGCCGCCGAGGCCGCCCATGTTCTTCATCTGTTGCAGCTGATCGCGGAAGTCTTCAAGGTCGAAGCCCTTGCCCTTCTTCAGCTTCTTGGCCAGTTTGTCGGCCTTGTCTTTATCGAGGGTCGCTTCGGCCTGTTCGATCAGGCTGAGCACGTCGCCCATGCCGAGAATCCGCGAGGCGATACGCTCAGGGTGGAACGGATCGAGCGCTTCGCTCTTCTCGCCCATACCGATGAACTTGATCGGCTTGCCAGTGATTGCGCGTACCGACAGTGCGGCACCGCCACGGGCGTCGCCGTCGACCTTGGTCAGGATCACACCGGTCAGCGGCAGGGCATCACCGAAGGCCTTGGCCGTGTTGGCGGCGTCCTGACCGGTCATGGCGTCGACCACGAACAAGGTTTCGACCGGGTTGATCGCGGCGTGCAGCGCCTTGATCTCGCCCATCATCTCTTCGTCGATGTGCAGACGACCGGCGGTATCGACGATGACCACGTCGATGAATTTCAGTTTTGCTTCTTTAATAGCGGCTTGCGCGATGTCGACCGGCTTCTGGCTCAGGTCGGATGGGAAGAAGGTCACGCCCACTTCACCGGCGAGCATTTCCAGCTGCTTGATCGCCGCAGGACGGTAAACGTCCGCCGATACGACCATGACCGACTTCTTCTTGCGCTCTTTAAGGAAGCGCGCCAGTTTGCCGGCGGTGGTGGTTTTACCCGCGCCCTGCAGACCGGCCATCAGAATGACGGCTGGCGGGACGGCGCTCAGGTTCAGATCTTCGTTGGCCGCGCCCATCAGGCTTTCGAGTTCGGCCTGGACGATCTTCACGAATGCCTGGCCCGGCGTCAGACTGCGCGACACCTCGGTGCCGACAGCGCGCTCCTTGACCGAATTGACGAAGTCCTTGACCACCGGCAGGGCGACGTCGGCTTCGAGCAACGCCATGCGCACTTCACGCAGGGTGTCTTTGATGTTGTCCTCGGTCAGCTTCGCCTTGCCGGTGACATGGCGCAGCGTCTGCGAGAGACGGTCGGTTAAGTTTTCAAACATTGCGCGATCCTTTCAGGCCCTGTGTAGACCGGGATAATGGCGGCCCAGACCGGAATCAACATGTGCTCGGCGAGCCTGCGGCGTGGGCAGGTCGCGGATTATAGCGAAGACTGCGGCTGGCGGACACCTCGCTGTCAGCTTCCTGAGTCTTTCGTGTCATGGCGGTTCTATGCCAAACTCAGCCCCTTTCGGGCTTGCCTAACAGGATTTATGCTCCCCTTGTCACCCAGTTTGCTGACCACCCTCGCCGCCGCCCTTCTATATGCCGCTGCGACCCTTTATCAGAGCACCCGCCTGGCCACCGGCGCCAAGGCGAACAAGCGCCTGCTGGTTAGCCTCGGCGCGCTCGCCGTCGTGGCCCACGCCGCCAGCCTGCTCACTCACCTGCTGACGCCAATCGGTCTGGGCCTGGACTTCTTCAGCGCCTCGAGCCTGATCGCCGCAGCGGTGATCGCGCTGACGTTGATCGCCTGTTCGCGCATTCCGGTGGAAAACCTGCTGGTGCTGCTGTTCCCGCTGGGCGCGATCACCGTGCTGCTGGCGCAGTTCGCGCCAACCGGTACGGTGCAGATCATCGATGAAGAGCCGGGCATCCTTGCGCACATTCTATTGTCGATCCTCGCCTACGGCATGTTCACCATTGCGGTGTTTCAGGCCTTGTTGCTGCTTGTGCAAGACCACCAGCTCAAGCACAAGCATCCGTCCGGGCTGATCAAGAATTTCCCGCCGCTGCAAACCATGGAAAGCCTGTTGTTCGGTTTCCTCTGGGCCGGCTGGACCCTGCTGTCGCTGTCGCTGATCTCCGGCTGGCTGTTCGTCGAGAACCTGTTCGCACAGCACCTGGTGCACAAGACTTTGCTGGCCTGCCTGGCGTGGATCGTGTTCAGCGTGCTGCTGTGGGGCCGCAACCGTCTCGGCTGGCGCGGCCACAAGGCGATTCGCTGGACCCTCGCCGGTTTCTGCCTGCTGATGTTGGCGTATTTCGGCAGCAAACTGGTTCGTGAATACATCCTGCACATCTGACGGGCGGCATAAATGGACGGTTTGCCCCTAGGGCCGATGCTCGCGGTATTTGTCCTGCTGATTTTATGGTCAGGGCTGTTTACCGCCGTCGAAATCGCGCAGCAGCACCTGCTCGCACAACGCACCGCCTCGCGCGCCAGCGACAAACCGCTGGCGAAGCTGAGCTTCCCGCTTGACAGCCTGATCCTCTGCAACACCTTGTGCCGCGCCCTCGCCGTGGTCATTGCGACCCTGCTGGCGATCTTCCTCTGCGAAGAAAACGGCCCTTGGGCGGCATGTCTGGGTGTCGGCGCGATCCTGCTGGTGTTCGCCGATTACTTCCCGCGCACCGTCGCCCGGCGTTATCCCGATGCCGTGCTGGCCTTCGGCAATTCCCTGCTGGCCGTGCCACTGAAGATCATTTACCCGCTGGCCTGGCTGTTCAGCCGTATCAGCGGCCTGCTGATGCGTCCGTTCGTACGCAAGGCGCAAGTGGTGCAGCAAAGCGAAGACGACGCGCCCTCCGATCGCCACGATGATCCCGAACACCCGGTTCACGCCCACCCGGTTTCCGGCATCCACGCGCTGGACAACATCACGGTCAACGACATTCTGGTACCACGCAGCGATGTCGATGGCATCAACCTCGACGACTCGATCGAAGAGATCATCGAACAACTGCGCCACAACAAACGCACGCGCCTGCCGGTGTTCCACAGCGACATCAACCAGGTCGAAGCCGTGCTCAACACCCGGCAGATCCGTCATCTGCTCAACCACGGTGATTTGACTCGCGAAGCGCTGCTGGCAGCCAGTTACGAACCGTACTTCGTGCCGGAGAGCACGCCACTGCAACTGCAGTTGCTGAACTTCCACAAGCAACAGCGGCGGCTGGGCATGGTTGTCGACGAGTACGGCGAAGTGCTTGGCATCGTCACGCTGGAAGATATTCTTGAAGAAATCGTCGGTGAGTTCGAAAGCGAGCACAGCCTCGACAACCCGCATATTCATCCGCAGGCGGATGGGCGGATGGTGATTGATGGCACTGCTTCGATTCGTGAATTGAACAAGTGCCTGGGTTGGCATCTGCCAAGCGATGGGCCGAAAACCCTGAACGGGTTGGTGACCGAGGCGCTGGAGACGATTCCCGCGAGCGCGGTTTGTTTGAAGATCGGGCGTTATCGGCTGGAGATTCTCGAGACTGAGGAGAACCGGGTGAGCAAGGTGTTGATCTGGCATACCTCCTCTGTGCCTGCTTTGGTGCCTGCCAGGTAAAAGATCAAAGATCAAAAAATCAAAAGATCGCAGCCTTCGGCAGCTCCTACATTTGAAATGCGTTCCCATGTAGGAGCTGCCGAAGGCTGCGATCTTTTTGCTCTTGTTTGATCGTTAGCCCCCTTCCTATAATCGGATCAGCTTACCCAAGCGCCGCCGCGCCTCGTGCTTACCCCGCACACAACAGGTTTCGGCCATTTCCGCTGCACTCCGGCGACTGTTCCTACCTGAAACAGCGACCGCGCCTCATCCCACATCCCTGGGTGTTCGACCATAATAATTCGCTCCAACGGAGCTCATGACTGTCAGGGATCACCGCATGACGACCAGTACCGCTTACAGCGACACCGCGCCTGCCCAACCGACCAACTCCGCCACACGGGTGGCGACGGCGAGTTTTATCGGCACCGCCATCGAGTTCTACGACTTCTATGTCTACGCCACTGCTGCGGCACTGGTGATCGGGCCAGTGTTCTTTCCGCAGACGTCTGGCACTGCGCAGATGCTCTCGGCGTTTCTTACTTTTGGTATCGCTTTTCTGGCCCGGCCCTTGGGCTCGGCACTGTTCGGCCACTTTGGTGACCGCATCGGGCGCAAGTCGACGCTGGTCGCCTCGCTACTGTTGATGGGCGTGTGCACAACGCTGATTGGCGTGCTGCCGGGTTACGCCAGCATTGGCGCCTGGGCGCCGATTCTGTTGTGCGTGCTGCGCTTCGGTCAGGGTTTGGGACTGGGCGGCGAATGGGGCGGTGCTGCCCTGCTGGCCACGGAAAACGCACCGAAAGGCAAACGCGCGTGGTTCGGCATGTTTCCGCAGCTCGGCCCTTCGATTGGTTTTCTCGCGGCCAACGGTTTGTTTCTGACCCTGGCCATGACCCTCGATGACGAGCAATTCCGCAGCTGGGGCTGGCGCATTCCGTTCCTGCTGAGCGCCGTGCTGGTGATGGTTGGCCTGTATGTGCGACTGAAACTGCATGAAACCCCGGTCTTCGCTAACGCCATCGCCCGTCAGGAGCGGGTAAAAATGCCGTTGATCGAGCTGTTCAGCCAGTACTGGGCGCCGACCTTGCTGGGCGCGGCGGCGATGGTGGTGTGTTACGCGCTGTTCTATATCTCGACGGTGTTCTCCCTCAGCTACGGGGTTTCCACGCTCGGTTATAGCCGCGAAACGTTCCTCGGCCTGCTGTGCTTTGCCGTGTTGTTCATGGCGGCCGCCACGCCGTTGTCCGCATGGGCAAGCGACCGTTACGGGCGCAAACCGGTGCTGATCATCGGTGGCGTGCTGGCGATTCTTTCCGGATTTCTGATGGAGCCGTTGCTGACGCAAGGTTCGACGTGGGGCGTGGCGCTGTTTCTGTGCATCGAGCTGTTTTTGATGGGAGTGACGTTCGCGCCGATGGGGGCGCTGTTGCCAGAGCTGTTTCCGACCCACGTGCGTTATACCGGCGCTTCGGCGGCGTATAACCTGGGCGGGATTGTCGGGGCCTCGGCGGCGCCGTTCTTTGCGCAGAAACTGGTGGCGATGGGTGGTTTGAGTTATGTCGGCGGGTATGTGTCGGGGGCGGCGGTGCTGAGTTTGATTGCGGTGTTGTGCTTGAAGGAAACGCGCGATAACGATCTGAATCGGGTGGCCTGACAGACCCCATCGCGGGCAGGCTCACTCCTACAGGGGAACGCATTCCAACTGTAGGAGTGAGCCTGCTCGCGATGGACGCGACTCGGTTTAGAGTTCTACGACAACAGCCTGAGCAGCACGGGTCGCCTTGGCACGCGCAGCCTCGATCGACTCATCCCGCGCCAGCGCCACGCCCATGCGGCGCTGGCCATTCACTTCTGGCTTGCCGAACAAACGCAACGCCGTGTCCGGCTCGCTCAACGCAGCACCCAGATTGGCAAATGCGGTCTGGGTCGACTGCCCTTCCACCAGAATCACTGCCGAAGCCGATGGCCCGAATTGACGGATCAGCGGCACTGGCAGACCCAGAATCGCGCGAGCGTGCAAGGCGAACTGCGACAGATCCTGCGAAATCAGCGTCACCAGGCCGGTGTCATGCGGACGCGGCGAGACTTCGCTGAACCACACCTGATCACCTTTGATGAACAATTCGACGCCAAACAGACCACGACCACCCAGCGCCTCGGTCACGGCTTTGGCAACGCGCTCGGATTCAGCCAGGGCAATCGGGCTCATGGCTTGTGGCTGCCACGATTCCTGATAGTCGCCCTTCTCCTGACGGTGACCAACCGGCGCGCAGAACGTGGTGCCACCGATGTGGCGTACGGTCAGCAGAGTGATTTCGTAGTCGAAATCGATGAAGCCTTCGATGATCACCCGACCTTTGCCGGCGCGACCGCCCTCTTGCGCATAATCCCAGGCTTTCTGCACGTCATCGACGCTGCGCAGCAAGCTCTGGCCTTTGCCCGACGAGCTCATCACCGGTTTGACCACGCATGGGAAACCCAGGTCTTCAACGGCTTTGCTGTAGTCCTCGAAGGTGTCGGCAAAGTGGTACGGCGAGGTCGGCAGGTCCAGCTCTTCAGCGGCCAGACGACGGATGCCTTCGCGGTTCATGGTCAGTTGCGCAGCGCGCGCGGTCGGGATCACGGTGAAGCCTTCGGCTTCCAGTTCGACCAGGGTAGCGGTGGCGATGGCTTCGATTTCCGGCACGATGAAGTGCGGCTTCTCGGCTTCGATCACCGCACGCAGGGCGGCGCCGTCGAGCATGTTGATCACGTGGCTGCGATGTGCGACTTGCATGGCCGGCGCGTTGGCGTAGCGGTCAACGGCGATCACTTCAACGCCCAGGCGTTGCAACTCGATCACCACTTCCTTGCCCAACTCACCACAGCCACACAGCAATACGCGGGTCGCGGTTGGCGACAACGGAGTTCCGATACGGGTCATCTCAGGTCCTCAAAGCAGCGGATCATCGAGGAAAGCAACGCCAGACGCGCTTTCCATGGGGAGAAAGCGCGGCATTTTACATGAACCCGAGGCTTTGGCTTCAGCCGGCGACGGCCTGTTTGCGATCACGCCAGGCCATGATCAGCCAGACAGCGGTGACGCCGGCGAATTTCGACAGCAGCGCGGTGATGATCACCGGTGGTGTCAACAGGTCGATCATGCCGAAGAAGATGAAGGTATCGAGGGGAATGCTCAGTGCCGAACTGATCCACAAGCGGTCCCGCAATGGGCGTTTGGTGATACTGAACACCAGCCAATCGATGATTTCCGACACCGCGAACGCCGTGGCACTGGCCAAAGCAATGGAGGGATCGGAGGTGACGTAAGACAGCACCAGCGCCGCCAGCATCGCCACCAGCGCACCGTGACCGAAACGGGTCTGCACCATGTCGCGCAGTATGAAGACCAGACCGCCCCAGGCCGACCAGATGATGTCCAGGTGCGGCGCGGTGGAGAAGGCGAAGTTGATCAGCACGACGCTGCTGATATAGGCGATGAGGAAAATCATGGGGGCGACCTGGCTGATTGGCGCACAGATTACTGGACCCGCAGATCAAGAGCCACCCCCTCACCCCAGCCCTCTCCCCCATGGGGGCGAGGGGGAAGGGAGCAGATCTCCATGATGTTCATGACCTGAGTTCGACGCGGTATTTTCAGGTCGGCGTGACTCGTCCAAACAACCCGGTCAGTCCCTCTCCCCCTGGGAGAGGGTTAGGGTGAGGGCAATCACATGCCGATCACGACTTCGAAGGGATCATCCACACCAACCCACTCGCCTTCGCCCGCTCATGACACAACCCCAGCACTACCCGGCGCTCGTCATTGTTCATGCGGCTCCAGCGCGTGATCTCTTCCACCGTACGCTGGCAGCCGGTGCAGATATCATCCTCATCCAGCGCACAAATATTCACGCACGGCGAGGCGACCGGTCTTTCGGTGGTAGTCATTCTTCCTGCTCAACCAGATCGCGCGCATAACGCTGGGAGTTATGCACATAGTGGGCGGCGCTGGCTTCGAGCATCTTCTTTTGCGGCTCGGTCAACTCACGCACAACCTTGCCCGGCGAACCCATCACCAGCGAACCATCGGGAATTTCCTTACCTTCACCGATCAGCGAATTGGCGCCGATGATGCAGTTCTTGCCGATCTTCGCACCGTTGAGAATTACCGCGTTGATACCGATCAGGCTGTAATCACCGACCGTGCAGCCATGCAGCATGGCGTTGTGACCGATGGTCACGCCGGTGCCGATGGTTAGCGGGTAGCCCATGTCGGTGTGCATCACGGTGCCGTCCTGCACGTTGCTGTTTTTGCCGATCAGGATCAGTTCGTTATCGCCGCGCAGCACGGCGTTGAACCAGACGTTGGCGCCCTCTTCCAGTTTGACCTTGCCCACCAGCACGGCATTGGGGGCGACCCAGCTCTGTGGATGGGTCTCGACACGGGCGTCGCCCAAGCGGTATTTCATCTTGTTTTCCTCGGGGCTCACGGGGATGGGCCGTTCGAACGACGGCTTCAGGTGTTGATAAAGCTTTTCGGCGGCTGGTGCAGACTGATTTTCGCGTCATAGAGCAGGTTGATCAACTCGACGATCATGATCGCCGTCAGCCCCCAGATCTTGAAATCGCCGTAACGATAGCTCGGCACGTACCAGCTGCGACCTTGATAGTCGATGCGATGGGTGTGTTCGCGGGGGTCCTCGCGGAAGAACTCCAGCGGCACAGTGAAGACCGCAGCAATTTCGGCATCGTTGGCGCGGTATTCGACAAAGTCAGGAATAACGCCGACATAAGGCGTGACCTTGATGCCGTGCAGGGAGATCAGCGGGCTGAGCGGGCCGATGATTTCGACGAGGCCGGGCGGCAGGCCGATTTCCTCTTCCGCCTCACGCAGAGCGGTGAAGATCAGGTCCGGGTCTTCGGGGTCGCGACGGCCACCGGGGAAAGCCACTTCGCCACCGTGGGTCGAGAGTCCGCTGGCGCGCAGGGTCAGCACCAGCTCAGGCTCGTCACTGCGGGTGATCGGCACCAGAACGGCGGCCTCGGGGAAACGTTTGTCGGTCTCCAGCGTGCGCGGTGTGTGGTTGCTTACCCTATGCAGTAGCTCGTCCAGCATGAGTGTTCTCGATCTGTGCCTTACCCTGCATCATGCACCAATCATTGCAGCCGCCCAAGCCCCCGAATCTCGCCATGTCGCGAAACGACAACTTGCCGACCGACACCGCTGCACGCCAAGATAGGCGCAGCATTCAGGAAGCCCAGCATGAAATTTTGCAGCCACTGCGGTAACCCGGTCACCCAGCGCATTCCCGAAGGCGATTCGCGGCAGCGATTTGTCTGTGACAGCTGCCAGACCATTCACTATCAGAACCCCAATATCGTCGCCGGTTGTGTGCCGACCTGGGGCACGAAAGTCTTGCTCTGCCGTCGCGCCATCGAGCCGCGCCTCGGTTACTGGACGTTGCCCGCCGGGTTCATGGAGAACGGTGAGACCATCGAGCAGGCCGCCGTCCGTGAAACCGCCGAAGAGGCCTGCGCCCGCGTGCGTAACCTGAGCATCTATACGCTGATTGATGTGCCGCACATCAGTCAGGTGCATGTGTTTTTCCGCGCGGAGCTGGTTGATCTGGACTTTGCCGCCGGCCCCGAGAGCCTCGAAGTGCAACTATTCGACGAAGCCGACATTCCCTGGGACGAACTGGCTTTCCGCACGGTGGGGCGTACCTTAGAATGCTTCTTCGCTGATCGGCGGATTGAGGTGTATCCGGTGCGTTCGGAATCGATTCCGCCGTTGGTGCAGCCGGTCATTGTTGGTTAGAAGATCAAAAGATCGCAGCCTGCGGCAGCTCCTACACAAAACTTGTCTGCTTCATTCCTGGGGAATCGTTTCAATGCGCTGGTTGCTTGCCCTGTTCTGCCTGTCGTTCGTTTCCGTCTCGCAAGCGTCATTCGTGACCACCGTGACGCCAGCGAATACCCCGCTTATCGAAAAAGTCCTGGTGCTCAAATCGGCTCATCAACTGCAGTTGATCGCCGATGGCAAGCCGCTGAAGAGCTATCGCATTTCCTTGGGCAAGGGCGCGAAAAAAGGTCCGAAGCTGATTGAAGGCGACAAGCGTACGCCGGAAGGTTTCTATTGGATCGACTGGCGCAAGACCAGCGACAAATTCAACCTGTCGATGCACATTTCCTATCCGAACATCGCGGATTCAGCGCGCGCCCGGCGTGAAGGCGTCGAGCCCGGCGGAATGATCATGATCCACGGCACGCCGGATTCCGAAGAAACCCCGGAAGACCTGTTCCACACCCTGGACTGGACGGACGGCTGCGTCGCCATGCGCAACGTCGATATGCGCGAAGTGTGGAGCCTGGTGCCGGACGGCACGATGGTTGAAATCCGCCCTTAACCTGTGGCGACGGCTCATTCAGCCGTTACCGTCGGTCGGCGATAAAAAATAAATCAAAAGATCGCAGCCTGCGGCAGCTCCTACAGAGGTGATACCACTTCCCACTGTAGGAGCTGCCGCAGGCTGCGATCTTTTGCTTTCTACAGCCCGCCTTTAATACCACTTCAAACCATACCCGCTACAACCCGCCATTTCATTGGGCTAACGGCCGATTACCCGCGTTGACATGGTATTCAAGTGGTATTAATTTCCGTCTCACAAGCGAGCCACAACAATCCCATACTCGCGCCGGAAATGACCTACATGAACGACCTCCACGCCCTACGTCCAGACGACTCCCAGCCGACGCCGCTGTACCTGCAACTGGCGCGCAATCTGGAAGCGGCGATCCATGCCGGGCAGTGGAAGTCCGAACAGGCGATGCCGTCCGAACGCAATCTCAGTGAAATGCTCGGTATCTCCCGGGTCACCGCACGCAAGGCGCTGGAGGTCCTCCTCGATCAAGGCCTGATCCGTCGCCTGCAAGGTTCCGGCACCTTCATCACGCCGCGTCTGGAACAACCGCTGTCGCGTCTCTCCGGTTTCAGCGAAATGCTGCGTTTGAAGGGTTTCGTGCCCAGTTCAAAGTGGCTGGAGCGCGAAATCACCCTGCCGACCCACGAAGAACTGATCCGTCTCAGCCTGTCGCCGAACGACAAGGTCGCGCGCATGAAGCGTCTGCGCAAAGCCGATGACACCGTCATGGCGATCGAGATGAGCACCCTGCCCGCATCGATCATGCCCAAGCCGCAACTGGTCGGCGATTCGCTCTATGAATACCTCGACGGCATCGGCAAACCGATCGTGCGCGCCTTGCAGCACATTCAGGCGATCAACGCCTCGGACGAGTTCGCCGCGCTGGTCGGCATCGCCCCCGGCACCGCCATGTTGCTGATGACCCGGGTTGGCTACCTGGAAGACAACACACCGATCGAAGTCACCGACACCTATTGCCGCAACGACTACTACGACTTTGTTGCAGAGCTTCGCCGCTGATCAGCAGCCAAGCCCAAACGAGAGAAGCGAAATGTCCGAAGACAACATCCTCACCGCCAGCGGCTGGGTTCGCGGCCGGCTGATCCACGAACACGGCAAAGTCGTGTCGATCGAAGGCGTGCCTTGCGATCCGGCGAGCAATGAGCTGCCGTATCTGCTGCCGGGCTTCATCGATCTGCACGTCCACGGCGGTGGCGGCAAAGACATCATGGAAGGCGCCAGCGCTTTCGAAACCATTACCAGAACCCACGTGCGTTTTGGTACCACCTCGTTGCTCGCCACCACGATGACCGCGCCGAGTGCCGAGATCTCCAGCGTCCTGAAGGAAGTCGGCGAGTTCTGCGAACAGCGTCCGCAAGGTGCCGCGCGCGTCCTCGGCGTCCACCTCGAAGGCCCGTACATCAATCCCGGCAAACTCGGTGCGCAACCGAACTTCGCGCACACCGCGTTGATGGCCGAAGTCGAAGAGTATCTGGCGCTGGCACCGATCCGCGTGATCACCATCGCCCCGGAAATCGCCGGTCACGACGCGTTGATTCGTGAATTGAGCAGCCGTGGCGTGCGCATGCAGATCGGCCACACCCTCGGCAGTTACGAGGAAGGCGTTGCCGCAATGGCGGCCGGCGCGACCAGTTTCACTCACCTCTACAACGCCATGAGCCCGCTGCATCACCGCGAGCCGGGCATCGTTGGCGCGGCATTGGCCCACGCCAAATTCGCCGAGCTGATCCCCGATTTGCTGCATGTGCATCCCGGCGCGATTCGCGTCGCCCTGCGCTCGATCCCGTGCCTGTATTGCGTGACCGATTCGACCGCTGCCGCCGGCATGCCTGACGGTGAATACAAATTGGGCAGCCACACCGTGACCAAATGCCTGGGCGGCGTACGCCTGCCCGACGGCACCTTGGCCGGCAGCACCCTGACCATGGATCAGGCCCTGCGCAATCTGGTGAAGATCGGTTTGCCGATCGCCGAGGCTTCACAGCGTCTGTCGCAATTTCCCGCCGATTACCTCGGCATCAACGAACGCGGGCGCCTTGCACCAGGCGCCTGGGCCGACTGCGTGCGGTTGGATCGCTCACTCACACTGACCGCTGTCATGGTCGAAGGAGAAGACATTGACTTCAAAAATGCTTGAGGAGGCGCTGTCCTCGTTCGAGGCCGTGCAAGCCCAACTGCAACAGCTCGACCCGCAAATGATCGAGATCGCCGGACGCCTGCGCCGCCAGCCACCGCAAGTGGCAATGACCGTTGCGCGCGGCAGCTCCGACCACGCGGCGAGCTATTTCGCCTATCTGACCATGCAGCAATTGGGTGTGCCGGTGGCGTCGTTGCCGATGTCGGTGGTGACCATGCAGCAGGCGCCGTTGAAGGTCAGCGGTCAGGTCGCATTCGCCTTTTCGCAATCGGGGCAGAGCCCGGATCTGGTCAACAGCCTGCGTCTGTTGCGCAAACGTGGCGCCCTCAGTGTGTCGATGGTCAACGCTGCCGATTCGCCATTGGAAGCCGCCTGCGAATTCAGCGTGCCATTGCTCGCCGGGACGGAAAGCAGCGTCGCCGCGACCAAGAGCTTTATTGCCACCCTTAGCGCCAGCGCCCGTTTGATCGCGCACTGGAAAGAGGACAGCGAATTGCTCGAGGCCGGCAACGCCCTGCCTGCAGGTTTGCGCGAAGCGGCGAAACAGGACTGGAGCGTGGCCATCGAAGTGTTGCGTGATTGCGAGCGTTTGATGGTCATCGGCCGTGGCGCCGGTTTCGCCATCGCCCAAGAGGCCGCGCTGAAATTCAAGGAAACCTCGGCGATTCAGGCCGAGGCGTTCAGCAGCGCCGAAGTGCGTCACGGCCCGATGGCGCTGATCGATGAACACTATCCGTTGCTGGTCTTCGCCCCTCGCGGCGCCGAACAGGCTGGCCTGCTGAGCCTGGCGGCGGAAATGCGTCAACGCGGCGCCCGCGTGTTGCTGGCCGCGCCGGATGACATCGCCGAGCGCGACCTGACGCTGACCCGCGCCGAACATCCGGCCCTCGATCCGATTCTGGCGATCCAGAGTTTCTACGTGATGGCCGCAGGGCTGGCCGTGGCCCGTGGCATGGACCCGGATCAGCCGCGCCATCTGAGCAAAGTGACCCGAACGCACTAACACCAGTTGATCGATGCCCGACCCGATCGGCGAACACAAAACCGCTGATTGATGCACAACCCTATCGGCGGACGCAAAAACCGCCGATGGATGCACAACCCCTGTCGGCGCACGCAAAACCGTCGATTGATGCACGACTCTGTAGGAGCTGCCGCAGGCTGCGATCTTTTGATTTTGATTCACAAAAAACAGGATCAAAAGATCGCAGCCTGCGGCAGCTCCTACAGGGATCAGCGAAATTACTGATGAGACCGAGCCATGCACAACAACAATAAAGAGCTGACCCTCAGCGCCCCGCTCAGCGGCCCGGTGCTCACGCTCGCCAAAGTCCCGGACGCGGTGTTCGCCAGCGGCGCCATGGGCGACGGCATTGCCATCGACCCGATCAACGACACCCTGTACTCGCCGTGCGCCGGGGTGATCATTCACGTCGCGCGCACCGGCCACGCACTCACTGTGCGCGCCGATAACGGTGCGGAGATTCTTCTGCACTTGGGCCTGGATACCGTTGAACTGAACGGCGAAGGCTTCTCGATGCTGGTCAAGGAAGGTGGCCGCGTGACCAAGGGCCAGCCGTTGTTGCGCTACGACCTGGACAAGGTTGGCCAGCAGTGCAAAAGCCTCGTCAGCCTGTTGATCCTGACCAACAGCGAGGATTTTCAGGTACGCCCGATCACGCTGAAAGCGGTGAAGGTTGGCGAGCCGTTGTTGCACATTGTTGCGCGCAACAGCGTGGCGGCGAATGTCGCGGAAGTCGGCGGACCAGAGGTTCATGGTCATGTGTTGGTGGCGCATCGCGGCGGTTTGCACGCACGCCCGGCAGCGCTGATTCGGCAGACCGCGCAAGGTTTCAAGAGCCAGTCGCAACTGCACTTCGCCGGTAAATCGGCGCCGTGCAACAGCCTGATCGGTTTGATGGGCTTGGCGGTTGGCGAGCAGGATGAAGTGCAGGTCAGCTGTCAGGGCCCGGACGCTGAAGCGGCGCTGCAAGCGTTGCTCACGGCACTGGCCACGGCGTTGCCGGAGGATCATCACGCGGCGGCGCCGACCCACATTGCCCCTCTTAAGCGCCCGGCCGAAGCCGGTGTGCTGCACGGGGTATGCGCTGCGCCAGGTTTCGTCGGTGGGCCGCTGTTTCGCTTGAACGCGATCAGTTTGCCGGTGGATGCGGGCAATCACGATCCGCGGCAACAACAGCAGGTGCTTGAGGTTGCACTGCAACAGGTCAGCAGCGAAATCGACGGTACCCTCGCTCAAGCGAAAAAGCACAAAAATGCCGATGAAGAAGCAATCTTTGCCGCGCATCTGGCGTTGCTTGAGGACCCGGCGCTGCTCGACGCCGCGCAGCAATCCATCGAGCAAGGCAGTGCGGCGACTCACGCCTGGAGCCAGTCGATTGATGTGCAGTGCGAAGTGCTGCAGCACACCGGCAGCGCGCTGCTGGCTGAGCGCGCCAATGATCTGCGCGACCTCAAACAACGCGTGCTGCGTGCGTTGCTCGGCGAAGCATGGAATTACGACGTGCCGGCTGGCGCCATTGTTGCCGCACATGAACTGACGCCTTCGGATCTGCTGCAACTCAGCGCGCAAGGTGTCGCCGGGTTGTGCATGGCCGAGGGTGGCGCGACTTCGCATGTGGCGATTCTCGCGCGCGGTAAAGGTCTGCCGTGCATGGTGGCGTTGGGTTCGGCATTGCTTGACCAGCCGCAAGGCCAATCGGTGGTGCTCGATGCCGATGGCGGTCGTCTGGAACTGACGCCAAACGCTGGGCGCTTGGCTGAAGTCAAGCAGGCGCAAATTGAACGCCAGCAACGTCGCGACGCGCAGCAGGCCAAAGCTCACTTACCGGCCGAAACGCGAAATGGCGTGCACATCGAAGTCGTCGCCAACGTCGCCTCCAGCAAAGAAGCGGCAGATGCCTTTACCAATGGTGCCGATGGCGTCGGCCTGCTGCGAACCGAGTTTTTGTTCGTAGATCGCCAGACCGCTCCGGACATCGAAGAACAGCGCAGCGCTTACCAGGCAGTGATCGATGCGATGGGCGACAAGTCGGTGATCATCCGCACCATCGACGTCGGCGGCGACAAGCAACTCGACTATCTGCCGCTGCCGGCGGAAGCCAACCCGGTGCTCGGCCTGCGCGGTATTCGTCTGGCTCAGGCCCGCCCGGAAATCCTCGATCAGCAACTGCGTGCGCTGCTGCAAGTCAGCCCGCTGCGCCGCTGCCGGATCCTGCTGCCGATGGTCACCGAAGTCGACGAACTGCTGCATATCCGCCAGCGCGTCGACGCCCTGTGTCTGGAACTCGGCATCAGCCAGCGCCCGGAAATCGGCGTGATGATCGAAGTCCCCGCCGCTGCGCTGCAAGCCGAACAACTGGCCGAACACGCCGACTTTCTCTCGATCGGCACCAACGATTTGTCGCAATACACCTTGGCCATGGATCGCGATCACGCAGGTCTGGCCGCCCGCGTCGACGCCCTGCACCCGGCGCTGCTGCGCCTGATCGCCATGACCTGCGAGGGTGCGGCGGTGCACAAGCGTTGGGTCGGCGTCTGCGGCGCCCTCGCCTCTGATCCGCTGGCAACACCCGTATTGATCGGTCTGGGCGTTACCGAACTGTCGGTCAGCCCGGTGCAGATCGGTGAAATCAAAGATCGCGTGCGCCAGGTGCACGAAGCCGAATGCCAGCGCCTCAGCCGCGACCTGCTCAAGCTGAGCAGCGCCGCTGCCGTGCGTCACGCCTGTCATCAACATTGGCCTCTGCGCTAACAAAAACAACAAGGACAAACGCCATGTACCAACTCTTCATCGAAGGCCTGCAACGCCTCGGCCGCGCGCTGATGCTGCCGATCGCGATCCTGCCGATTGCCGGCCTGCTGCTGCGTCTGGGTGACACCGACCTGCTGAACATCGCGATCATTCACGATGCCGGCCAGGTGATCTTCGCCAACCTGGCGATGATCTTCGCCATCGGCATCGCCGTCGGTTTCGCCAAAGACAACAACGGCACCGCCGGCCTCGCCGGGGTAATCGGTTATCTGGTGATGATCTCCACACTGAAGGTGCTCGACGCGAGCATCAACATGGGCATGCTCGCCGGGATCGTCAGCGGCCTGATGGCCGGCGCGCTGTACAACCGCTTCAAGGACATCAAGCTGCCGGAGTATCTGGCGTTCTTTGGTGGCCGGCGCTTTGTGCCGATTGTCACCGGGTTCGCAGCGGTCGGTCTGGGCGTGGTGTTCGGCTACATCTGGCCGCCAATCCAGCACGGCATCAACAGCTTCGGCGCGCTGATGATGGAAAGCGGCAGCATCGGCGCGTTCGTGTTTGGCGTGTTCAACCGCCTGCTGATCGTCACCGGCCTGCACCACATCCTCAACAACATGGCTTGGTTTGTGTTCGGCAACTTCACCGATCCAACCACAGGCGCTCTGGTGACCGGCGACCTGTCGCGCTACTTCGCCGGCGATCCGAAGGGCGGCCAGTTCATGACCGGCATGTTCCCCATGATGATCTTCGGCCTGCCGGCAGCATGCCTGGCGATGTACCGCAACGCCCTGCCGGAACGCCGCAAGGTCATGGGCGGGATTTTCCTGTCGATGGCGCTGACTTCGTTCTTGACCGGGGTGACTGAGCCGATTGAATTCGCCTTCATGTTTTTGGCACCGTTGTTGTACCTGCTGCATGCGCTACTGACTGGATTGTCGATGGCGATTACCAATGCCTTGAACATCCATTTGGGCTTCACCTTCTCGGGCGGTTTTATCGACATGATTCTCGGCTGGGGCAAGTCCACCAATGGTTGGCTGGTGTTCCCGGTCGGTCTGGCTTATGCGGTGATCTACTACTTCGTTTTTGATTTCTGCATTCGTCGCTTCAATCTGAAGACGCCGGGGCGTGAGGATGTGGCTGTCAGTGAAAAAGCCGTACTGACTGACAACGAACGGGCCAGTGCTTACATCAAGGCATTGGGCGGTGCGGATAATTTGGTCACCGTTGGCGCCTGCACTACGCGGTTGCGACTGGAGATGGTTGATCGCAACAAAGCGTCTGATGCTGATTTGAAAGCGCTGGGTGCGATGGCGGTGGTGCGTCCGGGAAAAGGTGGCAGTTTGCAGGTGGTTGTCGGGCCGATGGCGGACAGCATTGCCGATGAGATTCGTCTGGCGATGCCTGCATTGGGGCGTGCTGTTTTGGTTGAAACCGCTGCTGTCGCTGATGAGCCGAAAGTCGTGGCCGTTGCCGGTTCCGAGGCGCAGCAATGGCTGAATGCGCTGGGCGGTGGCGACAATGTGCTGCAACTGGATTGCATTGCGATGACGCGGATTCGCCTGCAATTGGCGGATGGCAAGGCGTTGTCCGAGGCGCAGTTGAAGGATCTGGGGTGTCACGGTGTCAGCCAGTTGGATGGCGGGGTCTGGCATTTGCTGGTGGGTGATAAAGCAGCGAGTTTGAGCGGGGCACTGGAAAGCCTGGTGAATCGTAGCGAAGTTAGCGTGAAGGTTTAATCGAAACAAAAAACCGGCTTAGGCCGGTTTTTGTTGCCGATGGATTCGGCTCAGGATGAATGCTGTTCCGCTTGGTAATGGCGGGTCTGAAATGGCATCAGCGTTTGAACCTTCAATCCAAGACTTTCTGCTAACCCCCAAGAGACCGCCAATTCATCTTTGCGATTGCGTAATGAAGCCTTTGTTTGAGGCGCGACATCCTGCTTCGGTGTCGAGTGTGCGAAAAGCTCCAGCGCATGAAGAGTTTCCAATACGCGGGTATCCGAGACACACGAGAAACGCGTAAATCGCTCCAACAGGTAGGCGGCGCGGCGACGTTCAATGTCATCGCTATGATGTTTCAGAAAGGCCTTCACCTCGCTTTCAACATTTGAATCCGAGTACCAGACTTCTTTCGCAGCATTCACCAGTGCAACGTCATCGGCCTGATTCAGAGGGCTTCTAACGAGGGTGTCCAACGCGGATGAGAGGACGTGAGCGTCATTCACCTTCGGCATCTGCTTTCTCCAGATAGTCTTGCAGCTTAGTCAGAAGAGCTTCGCGAGCAAGCTCGCTCCCACAGTTTTAGTTGTGTTGAGGCTTCGAGAACCGGTTGACTTTCAGGCCGTCATCGCTGGCAAGTCAGGCTCCCACAGGTTCTTCACTGTTCTCAAAATCGTGCACGACCTTGTGGGAGCCGGCCTGCTGGCGATGAACGATGACGCGGTCGTCAGGTTTGTGGATCGACTCGATCCAGTGCCCGGTTTACTGCGAGTTCGGCGAGCATGATGATTTGCTGGATGGCCAGTGCGGTGCTGCGTTGCAAGCCGCCTAGTTCGGTTGCGAAGTTGCTGGCCATGGCGTTTGCTGAGGCCAACGATTCACAGGCGTGGGCGAGCAGGCTTTCGGTGTCGACGCTGGGGTGGACGAGGAACATCGTGCTCGGTTGTCGGGGTTTGGCGGGTTCGGGGCTGAGGTAGAAATCGAGAGCGCGTTTGATGGCTTCGCGGTTTTTTGCCAAGTCTTCGGCGCGGATGGCGGCTTCGAGTGGGGTGGTGGTTTCGGGGGGTGGATCGGGGATCAGTTTTTCCATCGAACAAGTCCTTTGAGTGTTGCAGCCACTTGCTCTCGATCTCACTCGAAGAAGGGTGGCAGCCATGTACGGAGTGAGATTACCGGTAAGGACCCCAAATCCGGCCGGACCGAAGTCCGCCCGCACATAGCCGCCATAAGGACCTGCTGACAGCGTGAGCTGGCCGCAATTATGGGGGCACTTGTCTGGGGATCCAAATCGGGTATCTCACCTCCCGGTCGCTGAATTGGCAGCGACAGGCAAAGACTAGAGAGCGCACGTCCGACGGACAACCTGAAAACCTTGTGGGAAGGTTCTGCTATTTCTACACATATCCAAACAGACCAAAGCAAACCCTCACCCTAGCCCTCTCCCAGAGGGAGAGGGGACTGACCGAGGTGTTTGGTGGATGTACGCCGACGTGAAATACCGAGTCGAATTCAGGTCCTGAAACAGATCAAAAGCCCCTCACTCGCCCCTCCCCCAGAGGGAGAGGGAACTGACCGAGGTGTTTGGTGGATGTACGCCGACGTGAAATACCGAGTCGAATTCAGGTCCTGAAACAGATCAAAAGCCTTTCACTCGCCCCTCCCCCAGAGGGAGAGGGGACTGACCGAGGTGTTTGGTGGGTGTACGCCGACGTGAAATACCGAGTCGAATTCAGGTCCTGAAACAGATCAAAAGCCCCTCACTCTCCCCTCCCCCAGAGGGAGAGGACTGACCGAGGTGTTTGGTGGATGTACGCCGACGTGAAATACCGAGTCGAATTCAGATCCTGAAAAGCCCACAAATCGGCTCCCTCTCCCCTGGGAGAGGGCTGGGCGGGCGGCGTTCCGATGAGGGGCAGCTCCAACACAAATCAAAAGTCGAACCCCGGGCTCCTCACCACTCTAGGCCGAGTGTCAGCTCGCCTGCTCTTGATCTTGATCCACCGGCCCCGTCGGCAGGCTGAGTGGAGGGATTTATCCGGGGGTGGGAGCGCAGCGACCGTTTGGCGCAGCCAAATGCATCGAGAGGAGGTGCAGCGAAGCAAACCGTAGGCGATGCGCCCGGATGAATTCCGGAGCGAAGGAACCCCGAGCTTTAGCGAGTGGGCCGAACGTTGGGGCAAGCCTTTTTGGTTACTTTTGAGGCGTTTGTCAAAAGTGACCCGCCGTAAGGGCGGAACCCTGAGAAGCCGTTACCGCAGCAATGGATATGTACTCGATCAGTCAGAACATTATTGCCTGAGCCGGCACCTTCGCGAGCAGGCTCGCTCCCACATTAAAAACACCATCGCGCAAAAAATCGGGGGCAACAAAAAACCCGCAGACAGTCACTCATCTGCGGGTTTCCTGTTTCAGCAGCAAAAAGATCAGAAATCTTCCAGCCGCCACACCTCATAAGCCGGTGTCTCGTAGGGATGACTAAGCTTCAAAGCCGCCACAACAACAACGATCAACTCATCCGCCACCACAAGCTCAACCTTCCATTCCTCAACCCGCTCAACCTGCCCCGCCTCACCAATAAACGGCTGACTGCCGTCCAAAGGTCGAAACTGACCCAGACCAAGCACCTGCCAAGCACAGTGGTCATAGTCACCGATCCGCCCACCACCCGCAGCGAATACAGCCCCTTTGACCACCTCGACATGACTGTCAGGAACAAAAAACGCCAGCTTGTACACAGGCCTTAGTTCACCCAGACGCGTGCATTACGGAACATACGCATCCAAGGTGCATCTTCGTTCCAGTCTTCCGAACGCCACGAGTTCTGCACGGCACGGAACACACGCTCCGGGTGCGGCATCATGATCGTCACGCGGCCGTCACGGCTGGTGAGACCGGTAATCCCGCGCGGCGAACCGTTCGGGTTGGCCGGATAACGCTCGGTGACCTTGCCGCTGTTGTCGACGAAACGCATCGCCACGCAACCGGACAGATCGGCTTCCAGCAGTGCCTCTTCGCTGGAGAACTCGGCGTGACCTTCACCGTGAGCAATGGCGATCGGCATACGCGAACCGGCCATGCCCTGCAGGAAGATCGAGTTCGATTCCTGGATCTGCACCATCGCCACACGCGCTTCGAACTGTTCGGAGCGGTTGCGCACAAAGTGCGGCCAGAACTCGCTGCCCGGGATCAGCTCGTGCAGGTTGGACATCATCTGGCAACCGTTGCACACGCCGAGGGTGAAGCTGTCGTTACGCTCGAAGAAACCCTGGAACGCATCGCGGGCACGGCTGTTGAACAGTGCCGACTTGGCCCAGCCTTCACCGGCGCCGAGCACGTCGCCGTAGGAGAACCCACCGCACGCCACCAGACCTTTGAACTCGTTCAGGTCGACACGGCCGGCGAGAATGTCGCTCATGTGCACGTCGATCGCGTTGAAACCGGCGCGGTCGAACGCCGCCGCCATTTCCACCTGACCGTTGACGCCCTGCTCACGCAGCACGGCAACCTGTGGACGAATGCCCTTCTTGATGTAAGGCGCGGCGATGTCCTGGTTGACGTCGTAGCTGAGCTTGACGCTCAGGCCCGGGTTGTCTTCTTCCAGCAGCACGTCGAACTCTTGCTCGGCGCAGTCGGCGTTGTCGCGCAGACGCTGGATCTGGTAGCTGGTTTCAGCCCAGGTACGTTGCAGCAGACGACGCTGGCCTTCGAACACGGTGTCACCGTTGAAGGTGATGTTGATCTGGCCATTGTTGATCGGCTGACCGATCACAGAAACGCAGTCGCCCAGACCGGCCGCGCTGAATTGCGCGAGGATGTCTGGCGTGGCGTCCTGGCGAACCTGGATCACTGCACCCAGTTCTTCGTTGAACAGGATGGCGGCGATGTCGGCGGTGGTTTCAGCCAGACCATCAAGGTTCAGGCTCAGACCGCAATGACCGGCGAAGGCCATTTCCACCACGGAGGTCAGCAGACCACCGTCGGAACGGTCGTGGTAAGCCAGCAGGTGACCGTCGGCGTTCAAGCCCTGGATCACCGCGAAGAAGGCTTTCAGGTCTTCGGCGTCGTCGACGTCCGGCGCGTGTTTGCCGAGCTTGCCGTGTGTCTGAGCAAGGATCGAAGCACCCATACGGTTCTGACCACGACCGAGGTCGATCAGGATCAGGTCGGTGGTGCCCTTGTCCATGCGCAGTTCCGGGGTCAGGGTCTGACGGATGTCAGCCACTGGCGCGAAACCGGTCACGATCAGCGACATCGGCGAGGTCACGGTTTTTTCTTCGCCGTTATCGTTCCAGCGAGTGGCCATGGACATCGAGTCCTTGCCCACCGGAATGGTGATGCCCAGCTCAGGGCACAATTCCATACCGACCGCTTTCACGGTGTCGTACAGACGCGCGTCTTCGCCCGGGTGGCCGGCAGCGGACATCCAGTTCGCCGACAGTTTGATGTCGGAGATCTTGTTGATGCGCGACGCGGCGATGTTGGTCAGGGTTTCGCCGATGGCCATGCGGCCCGACGCCGGAGCGTCCAGCAGAGCCAGCGGAGTACGCTCGCCCATCGCCATCGCTTCACCGGTGTAAACGTCGAAGCTGGTGGCGGTGACGGCAACGTCGGCCACCGGAACCTGCCACGGGCCGACCATTTGGTCACGGGCCACGAGGCCGGTGATCGTGCGGTCGCCGATGGTGATCAGAAAGCTTTTGCTCGCCACGGCCGGGTGATGCAGCACGCGTTCGATGGACTCGCTGATGTCGAGGTTCGACGGATCGAAGTCATCGCCCATTTCAGCTTCGCGAACCACCGAGCGGTGCATGCGCGGGGCTTTGCCCAGCAACACTTCCAGTGGCATGTCCACCGGGTTGTTGCCGAAGTGGCTGTCGGTCACGGTAAGTTGCGGTTCAGCGGTGGCTTCACCGACAACGGCAAACGGGCAGCGCTCGCGTTCACAGATCGCCTGGAAGCGCGCGAAGTCTTCAGGGCCAACGGCCAGAACGTAACGTTCCTGGGATTCGTTGGACCAGATTTCGTGCGGGGCCATGCCCGGCTCGTCGTTAGGAATGTTGCGCAGTTCGAAACGGCCACCGCGGTCGCCGTCGTTGACCAGTTCCGGGAAGGCGTTGGACAGACCGCCCGCGCCAACGTCGTGGATGAAGCTGATCGGGTTCTTGTCACCCAGTTGCCAGCAACGGTCGATGACTTCCTGGCAACGACGCTCCATTTCAGGGTTTTCACGCTGTACGGAAGCGAAGTCGAGATCCGCCGAGCTGGTGCCGGTGGCCATCGAGGAAGCGGCACCGCCGCCCAGACCGATGAGCATCGCCGGGCCGCCGAGGACGATCAGCTTGGAGCCGACCAGGATCTCGCCTTTCTTGACGTGTTCTTCGCGGATGTTGCCCATGCCGCCAGCGAGCATGATCGGCTTGTGGTAACCACGAACTTCGTCACCGTGCGGGGTGGTGATCGATTGTTCGAAGGTACGGAAGTAGCCAGTCAGGGCCGGACGACCGAATTCGTTGTTGAACGCGGCGCCGCCGAGCGGGCCTTCGATCATGATGTCCAGCGCGGTGACGATGCGCTCAGGCTTGCCGTACGGCACTTCCCACGGCTGTTCGAAGCCGGGGATCTGCAGGTTCGACACGGTGAAACCGGTGAGGCCAGCCTTTGGCTTGGCACCACGACCGGTTGCACCTTCGTCACGGATCTCGCCGCCGGAACCGGTCGATGCGCCCGGGAACGGGGCGATCGCGGTCGGGTGGTTGTGGGTTTCAACCTTCATCAGGATGTGCACCGGCTCCTGCACCGCACCGTACTGGCGGGTTTCAGGGTTCGGGAAGAAACGGCCGGCAACGTTGCCGACGATCACCGAGGCGTTGTCCTTATAAGCCGACAGAACGCCTTCGCTGTGCATCACGTAGGTGTTCTTGATCATGCCGAACAGGCTTTTTTCCTGGTTCTCACCATCAATATCCCAACTGGCGTTGAAGATCTTGTGGCGGCAGTGTTCGGAGTTGGCCTGGGCAAACATCATCAGTTCGATGTCGTGCGGGTTGCGCTTCAAACCGTTGAAGGCGTCGACCAGATAATCGATTTCGTCTTCGGCCAGGGCCAGGCCCAGCTCGGTGTTGGCTTTTTCCAGCGCAGCGCGACCGCCACCGAGGATGTCGATGGCCGTCAGCGGCTTCGGCTCGGCGTGGCTGAACAGACCGGCGGCCTGTTCGAGGTTGGCCAGCACGATCTGCGTCATGCGGTCATGCAGCACGTCGGCGATCTGCTGGGCTTCGGCTTCACTGAACTGACCGGCCACGTAGAAGGCGATACCGCGCTCCAGACGCTGGATCTTGCTCAGGCCGCAGTTGCGGGCGATGTCGCTGGCCTTGCTCGACCATGGCGAGATGGTGCCGAAACGCGGCAACACCAGAAACAGACGACCGGTCGGCTCTTGTACCGGAACGCTTGGGCCGTACTTCAGAAGGCGCGCTAGCACCTGCTGTTCGTCGCCGGTCAGGACGCCGGTGACTTCGGCGAAGTGAGCGAATTCAGCATACAGGCCACTGACAGCTGGAACCTTCTGGCTCAGTTGCTCAAGGAGTTTGCTGTGGCGAAAGGCAGAAAGGGCAGGAGCGCCGCGCAGGATCAACATCTTCGGGACAGCCTCGGGAAGGGGTGTGCTTTGAGGCCGTGCATTCTAGCCTAAACCGCCCCCAACATCACCCGAAACGCTACGCACGGTTGCACTCGGGTATCAATCTGTGTTTCCGACTCCAAAGTCAGGTAAATCGGCGGTTTGAGACCTGCTTATTTTTACTGTAACAAAAACCCGCGAAGCCCCGTTCCTGCTGGGTTTCGTGCGGTTTTGTGACGACCAGCAGAGTCATCCTGCACTGTCGAGATATGGCGCCAGTGGCCGTTTGCGTATACTGCGCACATGTTTTTCCCAACGGCTTTGCGTCCGCGGTACGCCAAATGGCTGATCGCAACCGGACTCTTCCTGATGCTCAGTGGCTGTGTTGATAAACCCAACACGCTGGAGCGCATAAAGGAGGATGGTGTGCTGCGCGTGATTACACGCAACAGCCCCGCCACCTACTTTCAGGATCGCAGCGGTGAAACCGGCTTCGAATACGAGCTGGTGAAGCGCTTCGCCGACGATTTGGGGGTCGAGCTGAAGATCGAGACCGCCGACAACCTCGACGACCTTTTCAATCAGATCGGCAAACCCAACGGCCCGGTACTCGCCGCCGCCGGTCTGGTCAGCAGCGAGCATCGCAAGCAACAGGTGCGCTTCTCCCACTCCTATCTAGAAGTCACCCCGCAGATCATCTATCGCAACGGCCAGTCGCGCCCCACCGACGCGGGCGATCTGGTCGGCAAGAAGATCATGGTGCTCAAGGGCAGTACCCACGCCGAGCAATTGGCGGAGCTGAAAAAGAAATATCCAGGAATTGAATACGAAGAATCCGACGCGGTTGAAGTGGTCGACCTGCTGCGCATGGTCGATGAAGGCCAGATCGATCTGACCCTCGTCGACTCCAACGAAGTGGCGATGAACCAGGTGTACTTCACCAACATCCGCGTCGCCTTCGACCTTGGCGATGCCAGCAACCAGAGTTGGGCCGTGGCGCCGGGCGAAGACAACAGCCTGCTTAACGAGATCAACGCTTATCTGGACAAGGTGCAAAAGAATGGCACCCTGCAACGTCTGAAAGATCGCTATTACGGCCACGTTGACGTACTCGGTTACATGGGCGCGACCACCTTCGCCCAGCACTTGCAGCAGCGCCTGCCGAAGTACGAACAACACTTCAAGAATTACGCGAAGAAAGAGAAAGTCGACTGGCGCCTGCTGGCGGCGATCGGTTATCAGGAATCGCTGTGGCAGCCGACCGTCACCTCGAAAACCGGTGTGCGCGGGCTGATGATGCTCACGCAGAACACCGCACAGGCGATGGGCGTGTCCAACCGCCTCGACCCGAAGCAGAGCATCATGGGCGGCGCCAAGTACCTGGCGTACATGAAGGATCAGCTCGACGATTCAATCAAGGAACCAGACCGTACATGGTTTGCCCTGGCGGCCTACAACGTTGGCAGCGGTCATCTGGATGACGCGCGCAAACTGACAGCCAAGGAAGGCTTGAACCCGGACAAGTGGCTGGATGTGAAGAAGATCCTGCCGCGTCTGTCGCAGAAGCAGTGGTACAGCAAAACGCGCTATGGCTATGCCCGGGGCGGCGAGCCGGTGCATTTTGTGGCGAACATTCGACGTTATTACGACATTTTGACTTGGGTGACCCAGCCGCAGCTTGAGGGTGATCAGGTAGCTGAGGGCAATCTGCATGTGCCGGGCATCGACAAGTCAAAACCGGCGCAAGAACCTGCCCCCCTTTAAAAGTAAAAGATCGCAGCCTTCGGCAGCTCCTACAGGGTTATGCGTACACCTGTAGGAGCTGCCGAAGGCTGCGATCTTTTGATCTTAGCCCTTGAGAGCAGCAGCCAGAATCAGCGCTTTCATCTCGGACACGGCAGACTTGAAGCCGACGAACAAGGCATGCGCCACCAGCGCATGGCCGATGTTCAGTTCATTGATGCCTTTGATCGCCGCCACCGCTTCAACGTTGTGGTAATGCAAACCGTGACCCGCGTTAACGATCAAGCCTTGGGCCAGACCAAACGCCACGCCATCCGCCACACGCTTCAATTCTTCAGCCACTTCAGTCGGGGTTTCGGCATCGGCGTAACGACCGGTGTGCAACTCGATGGCCGGCGCACCGACGCGCTTCGACGCGGCGATCTGGCGCTCGTCGGCATCGATGAACAGCGACACTTCGCTGCCGATCTTCGACAGACGTTCAACCGCAGCCTTGATCCGTTCTTCCTGCCCCGCTACATCAAGGCCGCCTTCAGTGGTCAGCTCCTGACGGGTTTCCGGGACCAGACAGATATGCGCCGGGCGAATCCGCTCGGCGAACGCCATCATTTCTTCGGTGACGCCCATTTCGAAATTCATGCGGGTTTGCAGCACATCCTTGAGCAGCAGTACATCGCGCTCCTGAATGTGTCGGCGGTCTTCGCGCAGGTGCACGGTGATGCCATCGGCGCCCGCCTCTTCCGCGTCCAGTGCAGCCTTGACCGGATCCGGGTAGCGCGTGCCACGGGCCTGACGCAGGGTGGCGACGTGGTCGATGTTCACGCCAAGAAGAATGCGATTGCTGGTGGTCACGGATGCGCTCCTGAATTGAGAGATTCGGCGCACAGCATACGGGGTGATCAGGGCTTGCGAAACAATTCGCGACTGACGAGAGGACGACCGCCCAGATGAACGGCCAATGCCTGACGCATCAAGCGCTTGGCGGCGGACAGCGCGCCGGGGGCGGTCCAGTCGGCTTCGGCCATGGCCAGCAACTCAACACCGTTGAACAGGCCGGGCTGCAGCAGGAAAACCCGTTCCAGGCCCGCATCCACTTGCAAACGGTAGAGTCCATCCGGAGCGATGGGCTCGCCGTGAACATCGGTATTCAGTGAAAAGCCGTAACCGAGATCGTCCAATAGTCGCCACTCGAAAGAGCGCAGCAATGGCTCCAGCGGACGGCCTTCAGCCAATGCCAGCAAGGTCGCGGCGTAGTGATCGAATACGCCCGGGTGCGGATCTTCTGCAGGCAGCAAGCGGATCAGCAGTTCATTGAGATAGAGACCGCTGAACAGCGCCTCACCGTTGAGCCACGCCGAAGTGCCGGCACTTTCCATGCGCCCGACATTCTTCAATTCGCCCTTGCCGCGAAACTCGACTTCCAGCGACACGAATGGCCGCGCCAACGTCCCGGCCTTGCCTCGCGCACTGCGCAACACCGCCCGCAGCCGACCTTGCGGCGTGAGGAAATCCACCAGCGCACTGGTTTCACGGTAGGCGCGACTGTGCAGGACGTAGGCGGGTTGGGCGGGAGGCGGGTTTTGCGACATGAACGTTGTTTCCCGATCAGGGATTGCAAAAAAGATCGCAGCCTTCGGCAGCTCCTACAGGCTTACGTCATGTAGGAGCTGCCGAAGGCTGCGATCTTTTGATCTTCGAATCGCTTACAGGTCGCCGTAACCCAGCGAACGCAGTGCGCGCTCGTCGTCGGACCAGCCGCCCTTCACCTTTACCCACAGGTTGAGCATGATCTTGGAGTCGAACAGCAGCTCCATGTCCTTGCGCGCTTCGGTGCCGATGCGCTTGATACGCTCGCCCTTGTCGCCAATGATGATCTTCTTCTGGCCGTCACGCTCAACGAGGATCAAGGCGTGGATATGCAGGGTCTTGCCCTGCTGCTTGAACTCTTCGATTTCGACGGTGATCTGGTACGGCAGCTCGGCGCCCATCTGGCGCATGATTTTCTCGCGTACCAGTTCGGCGGCGAGGAAGCGGCTGCTGCGGTCGGTGATCTGGTCTTCCGGGAAGAAGTGATCGTTCTCCGGCAGGTGATCGGCAATGACCTTTTCCAGCGCTTCGAGGTTATGCCCGTGCTGTGCGGAAATCGGAATGATCTGCGCGTTCGGCAGTTGTTCCTGCAGCCAGCTCAGGTGCGGCATCAGCTCGGCTTTGTCTTCGATGCGATCGGTCTTGTTCAGCGCGACGATCAGCGGGCCGGTCACGTACTGCACGCGTTCCAGCACCATCTGGTCTTCATCGGTCCACTTGGTGCGGTCAACGACGAAGATCACCACGTCGACGTCTTTCAACGCGGCCGAAGCGGTTTTGTTCATGTAACGGTTCAGGGCCTTTTCGCCACCCTTGTGCATGCCCGGGGTGTCGACGTAGATCGCTTGCACGTCACCCTCGGTTTTGATCCCGAGCATATTGTGGCGAGTGGTCTGCGGCTTGCGCGAAGTGATCGCGAGCTTCTGGCCGAGGATGTGGTTCAACAACGTCGACTTGCCGACGTTGGGACGGCCGACGATGGCAACATAGCCACAGCGAGTTGCGTTTGTATCAGTCATTGCCATTCTCCACGCCCAGGGCAATCAGTGCTGCGGCGGCCGCTACCTGTTCGGCAATACGACGGCTCACACCCTGACCTCGGCTTTTTTCATTCAGTAAGACAACTTCGCACTCGACGAAGAAAATTCGGCAGTGCGGCTCGCCCTGGATATCCACCACTTCGTAGCGTGGCAGATCGCAACCGCGCGATTGCAGGTGTTCCTGCAGACGGGTTTTCGGATCCTTGTTGGTATCGACCAGCGTCAGGCCTTCGAACTCGCCAGCCAGCCAGGCCAGGACGCGTTCGCGTGCCATGTCCATACCAGCATCGAGATAGATGGCGCCGATCAACGCTTCGAGGGCATCGGCCAGAATCGATTCGCGACGGAAACCGCCGCTCTTCAGTTCACCGGAGCCCAATCGCAGGTAATCGCCCAGGTCGAAACCGCGTGCCAGGACGGCCAGCGTCTCACCTTTCACCAGACGTGCGCGCAAACGCGACAACTGGCCTTCGCGGGCCAGCGGGAAGCGGTCGAAGAGCGCCTCGCCAGCGACGAAGTTGAGGATGGCATCACCGAGGAATTCCAGGCGTTCGTTGTTGCGCCCGGCAAAACTGCGGTGCGTAAGGGCCAGCAGCATCAGCTCCTGATCCTTGAAGGTGTATCCGAGCTGACGCTCGAGACGGCTTAGAGAAACGCTCACGGTTTACCCACGCTGAGTTCGTGGCTGGATTCCACCGCCATCGCCGGGATACGGCGCAGGCCTGGGACAATTAACGCTGTGTTCAAAAATTACATCCTGAATATCGTGGCTTCATGCCCCGGAGCCGATTGTGCTGGCTCCAGAAATGCATTCGGCGCTGTGGTCAACAGCGCCGTGTGTGATTACTTGATCAGGCCAACCCGCGAGAAATTCGGCAGGTGACTGAGTTTCGGTTCCGGCCAGCTCATCCAGACCGCGAAGGCCTTGCCGACGATATTCTGGTCGGGAACCATGCCCAGCAGATCCTTGGGAATGTTCGGATCATCCCAGTAGCGACTGTCGTTCGAATTGTCGCGGTTGTCGCCCATCATGAAGTAGTGCCCGGCAGGCACTGTCCACGAACGGTCCGGTGTGGCGCGGTAGCGGCTCATTTCCTTGCGGATCAGGTGCTCTGCGGCGCCGAGTTTTTCTTTGTACAGTTCAGCGCTGCCCAGCGTGCCCGGCTCGGAGCCGACCAGCTGCTCGGCGATCGACTCGCCATTCACAAACAGGTGCTTGTCGGCGGTGTAGCGAATCGTGTCGCCCGGCAGGCCGACTACACGCTTGATGTAGTTGACGTTCGGGTCGCTCGGGTAGCGGAACACCATGACATCGCCGCGCTGCGGATCACCGACTTCGATGATTTTCTTGTCGATAACCGGCAAGCGGATACCGTAGGAAAACTTGTTCACCAGAATGAAGTCGCCAACATCCAGCGTAGGCTTCATCGAGCCGGACGGGATCTGGAACGGTTCCACCAGGAACGAACGCAGCACCAGCACGATGAACAACACCGGAAAGAACGACTTGCCGTATTCAACCAGCAGCGGCTCTTTGTTGAGTTTCTCGACAACCACGACATCAGGCTGACCGACACTGCCCTGATAAGAGGCAATGGCGGCACGCCGACGCGGTGCCAGGATCAACAGATCAAGCAACGCCAACAGGCCGCAGACGAACACGGCGATGACCAGCAACAGCGGGAAATTTAGTGACATAGGACCTAACTATCCAACCTGAGCACTGCAAGGAAGGCTTCTTGTGGAATTTCCACGTTACCGACTTGCTTCATGCGTTTTTTACCGGCCTTTTGCTTCTCGAGCAGTTTCTTCTTACGGCTGACGTCACCACCGTAGCATTTGGCCAATACGTTCTTTCTGAGTGCCTTGACGGTTGTCCGTGCAACGATCTGACCACCAATGGCAGCCTGGATAGCCACGTCGAACATCTGACGAGGAATCAGTTCTTTCATCTTCTCGGTCAACTGGCGACCTTTGTAGTGCGAGTTGTCACGGTGCACGATCAATGCGAGCGCATCGACCTTGTCGCCGTTGATCAGCACGTCCAGTTTCACCAGATTAGCCGATTGGTAGCGATCGAAGTGGTAGTCCAGCGAAGCATAGCCACGGCTGGTGGATTTGAGACGGTCGAAGAAGTCGAGGACCACTTCGTTCATCGGCAAGTCGTAAGTGACCTGTACCTGATTGCCGAGGAACAGCATGTCGACCTGGACGCCACGCTTCTCGATGCACAGGGTGATGACGTTGCCCAGATGCTCTTGCGGCACGAGGATGTTGGCCCGCACGATCGGCTCGCGCATGTCTTCGACAGACGAGATATCCGGAAGCTTCGACGGGTTATCGACGTAAATCGTCTCACCGGTTTTCAGCACCAGCTCGAAGATTACCGTCGGCGCCGTGGTGATCAGGTCCAGGTCGTACTCGCGTTCGAGGCGCTCCTGGATGATTTCCATGTGCAGCATGCCGAGGAACCCGCAACGGAAGCCGAAGCCCAGTGCGTCGGAGCTTTCCGGGGTGTATTGCAGCGACGAGTCGTTGAGGGTCAGCTTCTGCAGCGCTTCGCGGAAATCCTCGAAGTCGTCGGAGCTGACCGGGAACAGACCGGCGTATACCTGTGGCTGGATGCGTTTGAAGCCGGGCAGCACTTCAACGTCCGGGGTCGAGCTCAGGGTCAGGGTGTCACCGACCGGTGCACCGTGAATGTCCTTGATGCTGGCGATGATGAAGCCCACTTCGCCGGCCTTGAGGTCAACGGTGGCGGTGTGTTTCGGGTTGAATACGCCAACGCTGTCGACCAGGTGGATCTTGCCGGTCGATTTGACGAGGATCTTGTCGCCCTTCTTCACGCGGCCATGACGCACGCGCACCAGGGAGACAACGCCCAGGTAGTTGTCGAACCAGGAGTCGATGATCAACGCTTGCAGCGGATCTTCGATGTTGCCGGTCGGCGCAGGAATGGTCTGCACCAGACGCTCGAGCACTTCGTCGACACCGAGGCCGGTCTTGGCGCTGCAGGTGACGGCGTCGGTGGCGTCGATGCCGATGATCTTCTCGATCTCGTCCTTGACGCGATCGGGATCGGCCTGCGGCAGGTCGATCTTGTTCAGCACCGGCATGACCTCGAGGCCCTGCTCGATGGCGGTGTAGCAGTTGGCCACGGACTGGGCTTCAACACCCTGACCGGCATCGACCACCAGCAACGCACCTTCACACGCTGCCAGGGAACGGCTGACTTCATAGGTGAAGTCGACGTGGCCCGGGGTGTCAATGAAGTTCAGTTGGTACTTGATGCCATCTTTGGCCGTGTAATAAAGGGTGACGCTATGGGCCTTGATGGTGATCCCGCGTTCACGCTCCAGATCCATGGAATCCAGTACCTGGGCTTCCATTTCACGTTCGGCCAGGCCGCCGCACATCTGGATGAAGCGATCGGCCAGCGTCGACTTGCCATGGTCAATGTGGGCGATGATGGAGAAATTGCGGATATGACTCAAATCACTCACGGATCAACACTCAAAAAGGCTGCAGGCATAGCCCGCCGAAAAATAGCCGGGAATTGTACCTGATACACGGCGCAAGCGTCACGTTCACCTGTCACCCGGATTGCATGCAAAAACGCCCCGATCTGTCGACCGAGGCGTTTTCGAGATTACAGCGCAGGTAAAAATGCGCGCATCAACCGGCTCTTCGCAGCAGCCAGACACCTGCCAGCGCACAGACACCGGCCGGGACCAGCACCGCAAACAGCGGCGAGAAACCGAACACCAGGCTGGAAGGGCCGAGCAAGTCCTGGACAATACGGAAGGTGAAGCCCACCAGTACGCCAGTGAATACGCGCTGCCCCAGCGTTACCGAGCGCAGCGGGCCGAAGATGAAAGAGATCGCCATCAACACCAGCGCGGCCGTCACCAGCGGTTGCAACACCTTGACCCAAAATGCCAGCCAGTAGCGGCCGTTGCTCAGGCCTTGCTCAGCCAGATAGTGGATATATCCCCAAAGGCCGCTGATCGACAACGATTCCGGCGCCATGACCACAGTGCTGAGCAATTGCGGACTGAGCGACACGTCCCAACGCTCGGTCGGCGTGTTCACCACTTCGGTGCTGCGCTCGTGGAACATCGTGGTGGTCACGTCGGTCAGCTGCCAGTGATCGCCGTCGAACTCGGCTTTCTTCGAGAAGCTCGAACTCAGCAGATGCCGTTCCTTGTCGAAGTGGTAGCGGGTCACGCCATACAGCAGGCCGTTCGGTTGCACGGCGTTGATGTGGATGAACTCCTCACCCTGACGGTGCCACATACCGTGCTTGGCACTTTGCGCATCACCGCTGCCTTGCGCCAGCGAACGATTGGCCTGAGCCATGCTTTCGGTGGCCGGGGCGACGTATTCGCCGATCAGCACGCCGGCCAGCATCAGTACCAGCATCGGCTTCATGACGGCCCAGACGATGCGGCCAATCGATACGCCAGCGGCACGCATGACCGTCAGCTCACTGCTGCTGGCCAGACTGCCGAGGCCGATCAGGCAGCCGATCAATGCCGCCATCGGCAGCATTTCATAGAGTCGACGTGGCGCGGTCAGCAGAACGAAGCTGAGCACATCGAGCAGCGTGTAGGTATCGCTGACATCGCCCATTTCATCGATAAAGGCAAACAACGTCGCCAGGCCCAGAATGATCGCCAGCACGGCGATGATCGCCATGAACACGCTGCTGCCGATGTAGCGGTCGAGTTTAACCACGAGCCACCTCCAGCGCTGCGCGACGACTGGCCATCTTCAGGCGCAGAGGTTCCCAATAAAGCAGGCCGATGCCGATGATCAGGAAGATCGCATGCACCCACCACAAGCCGAGGGCCGGCGGGATCTTGCCTTTTTCAAGGGCGCCGCGGGCGGCAATCAGGATGGTCAGGTAAGCCATATAAAGAAGAATCGCCGGCAGCAGCTTGAGGAAACGCCCTTGACGCGGGTTCACGCGCGACAGCGGCACCGCCATCAGGGTCACGATAAACACCAGCAGCGGCAGGGACAGACGCCATTGCAGTTCGGTTCTGGAGCGGATGTCGTCGCTGCTCAGCAGCGCCGACGTCGGCATGGCGTCACGGTCGGTGACTTCTTCGCTGACATCCGGCTTGGGCAGCAGCACGCCATAGGTTTCGTAGTGAATGGCGCGGTAATCGGCCTGACCCGGGCTGCCGTCATAGCGATAGCCGTTATCGAGGATAAGGTAGCGATTGCCGTCGGGACGCACTTCCTGACGCCCCTTCTCGGCCACCAGTACGGAAATCCCGCGATCCTTCTGATTGGCGCCGAGGTTTTTCTGCGAGATGAATACACTGCCCAGATTGACGCGATCGTCACTCAGGGTTTCGGTGTACGTCACCCGGGTGCCGTCGCGCAGTGCCTGGAAGCGGCCCGGCTCGAGGGTGTCGAATTCGGTCAGGGCATCCTGCTTGTTCAGCAGCAACTGAAACTGATTGGCGCCTTGCGGGGCCAGGCCGAGGCTCAGCCACGCCACCACCAGCGCCACCAGCGTTGCCGGAAACAGCGTCATGCGAAACAGCTTCTGCTGGCTCATGCCGGTCGCCGAAAGCACGGTCATTTCGCTTTCCAGGTACAGGCGACCGTAAGCCAGCAGGATCCCGAGGAACAGGCCCAGCGGCAGAATCAGTTGCAGGAAACCCGGCAGGCGATAGCCCATGATCAGGAACAGCGAGCCCGGATCGAGCTGGCCGGCAGCGGCCTGAGCAAGGTATTTGATGAAGCGACCGCTCATGATGATGACCAGCAGCACAGCACTCACTGCGCTGAGGGTCAGCAGGACTTCGCGGGACAGATAACGGAAGACGATCAAACCAGACACTCCAGGGTTGTCAGGCTAAGGCGGCCAAACAAGCAAACACATCGACCGGCCCGCAACGCAGAGCCGTCGGAAAAAGATGCGGCATTATCCTGTGATTGAGGTCGCCTGTCACTGCGCACACTCATCCGTGCATGCAATACGTTGAAGATCGTACAACCGAGGGTTGTCAGGCGCGGGGAGCGAGGTTCAAACTGCGGCCCTTGTCGCAGGCTTTGGCCTGCGCCTCTTCTATCTATAAGCAGGCGACTGCGGACACCGTCGAACGCCTGCGTGTTGACCATTCATTCAGGGATCCGGACATGGAACTGGTTGTAAAAAGCGTTAGCCCAGAAACGTTGAAAACCGCCACCCTGGTGGTTGCCGTCGGCGAAGGCCGCAAGCTCGGGGTCGCGGCCAAACTGGTCGATGAGCTGAGCGGTGGCGCCATCAGCGCCGTACTCAAGCGTGGCGATCTGGCGGGCAAGGTCGGTCAAAGCCTGCTGCTGCACAGCCTGCCCAACCTCAAAGCCGAGCGCGTGCTGCTGGTCGGCGTGGGCAAGGATGAAGAACTGGGCGACCGTCCGTTCCGCAAAATCGTTGCCGGCATCCTCAATACCCTGAAAGGCCTGAACGGCAGCGACGCCGTGCTGGCGCTGGATGAAATTATTGTTAAAAACCGCGACAGCTACGGCAAAACCCGTCTGCTGGCGGAAACTCTGGTGGACGGCGAATACACCTTCGACCAGTTCAAGAGCCAGAAAGCCGAACCGCGCGCGCTGAAGAAAATCACCCTGCTGACCATCAAGGCGGCGCAAGCCGAAGTGCAACGCGCGGTGAATCACGCCACCGCGATCGCCAACGGTATGGCGTTCACCCGTAACCTGGGCAACCTGCCGCCGAACATCTGCCACCCGACCTTCCTCGGCGAACAAGCCAAGGATCTGGGCAAAGAGTTCAAGGATCTGAAAGTCGAAGTCCTCGACGAGAAGAAGATCAAATCCCTCGGCATGGGCTCGTTCTACGCCGTCGGCCAGGGCAGCGCCCAACCACCGCGCCTGATCGTCATGCAATACCACGGCGGCAAGAAATCCGAGAAGCCATACGCACTGGTCGGTAAAGGCATCACCTTCGACACTGGCGGCATCAGCTTGAAACCGGGCGCCGGCATGGACGAAATGAAGTACGACATGGGCGGCGCCGCCTCCGTCTTCGGTACCCTGCGTGCCGTGCTTGAACTGAAGCTGCCGATCAACCTGGTGTGCATCCTCGCTTGCGCGGAAAACATGCCGAGCGGCAACGCTGCGCGTCCGGGCGACATCGTCACCACCATGAGCGGCCAGACCGTGGAAATCCTCAACACCGACGCCGAAGGCCGTCTGGTGCTGTGCGACGCGTTGACCTACTCCGAGCGTTTCAAGCCACAAGCGGTGATCGACATCGCCACCCTGACCGGCGCTTGCGTGGTTGCTCTGGGTGCGCACACGTCGGGCCTGCTGGGCAACAACGACGAACTGATCGGCCAACTGCTCAGCGCCGGCAAGGCAGCGGACGACCGCGCCTGGCAACTGCCGCTGTTCGATGAGTATCAAGAACAGCTGGACAGCCCGTTCGCCGACATCGCCAACATTGGCGGGCCGAAAGCCGGCACCATCACCGCGGCCTGCTTCCTGTCGCGCTTCACCAAGAACCTCAACTGGGCGCACCTGGACATCGCGGGCACCGCATGGACCAGCGGCGGCAAGGACAAAGGCGCCACCGGCCGTCCGGTGCCTCTGCTGACCCAATACCTGCTCGATCGCGCCAAAGCCTGAAACCGATGACTTGCGGCGGCGCCACTCTCCGGTGGCGCCGCTGGCAACTCAGGAACCGCAATGACCAAAGTCGACTTCTATATCCTGCCCAGCGCCGATCCATCGGCTCGCCTGGATTTTGCCTGCAAGCTCACCGAGAAAGCCTGGCGCATGGGGCACCGTATCTACCTGCATTGCAGCGACGCGGCCCAGCGTGACGATCTCGATGCGCGCCTGTGGGCGTTCAAGGGTGAAACCTTCGTACCGCATGGTCCGGCTGACAGCGAACCTGATGGTTTGATCGTACTGGGCGTGGGCGATGACTGCGGCCAACACCAGGATTTGCTGGTCAACCTCGATTTGAAAGTACCGGCCTTCGCCAACAAATTCGCCCGCGTGGCGGAAGTGGTGGTCGAAGACCCGACGATTCGAGCCGCTGCGCGGGACAGTTTTCGCTTCTACCGCGAACAGGGCTATCCTCTGCAAGATCACCGTTTACAGCGACTCTGAGCATTCCAATGGACACTCCGAAACCGCAGCAAAAGCCGACACACCTGCTGGACGATCTCGAATCGATCCGCCAGTTGCTCGGCGACGATAACCTGCAACCACCGCTGTTGACCGACACGGTCGATGACGGCGAACAGGAACAGATTCCGATGTTGTTCGATCCTGTCGGCAGCGAGCCGCCGGCCGTTGAACCATCACCTGCACCAGCGCCAAAAGCTGCCGCGCAACCTGCCGCACCCGTGGCTAAAGGCCCGGACGCCTTGCTTCACCTCGACAGCGAGCTGCGCGCCGCCGCGCAATTGATCATGCAAGACGTGATCGACGACTTCGCCCCGCACATCGAAACCGAGATCAAACGCCGCCTCGATGCGCGCATGGAACGCCTCCTCAGCCAATACGAATAAAGCCCCCTGTAGGAGCTGCCGAAGGCTGCGATCTTTTGACTTTTGTTTTTTAAAGACAAGATCAAAAGATCGCAGCCTTCGGCAGCTCCTACAATTAGATCTTCATCCGGCCTGCCCCGCTCGCCCTCGGCCCCATGCCCCGCTATACTCGTCGGCTTTTCCTGAATTAATGCCAATAGGGTCCCGCCGCGCATGGATAAGACCTACCAGCCGCACGCCATTGAAACTTCCTGGTACAACACCTGGGAGTCCGAGAATTACTTCGCCCCGCAAGGCGCGGGCGACTCCTACACCATCATGATCCCGCCGCCGAACGTCACCGGCAGCCTGCACATGGGTCACGGTTTCAACAACGCGATCATGGACGCCCTGATCCGCTTCCGCCGCATGCAGGGTCGCAACACCCTGTGGCAGCCGGGCACCGACCACGCCGGTATCGCCACGCAGATGCTGGTGGAGCGTCAACTCGAAGCCCAGGGCCAGAATCGCCACGATCTGGGCCGTGAAAAATTCCTTGAGAAAGTCTGGGAATGGAAGGATCAGTCCGGCGGCAACATCAGCCGTCAGATCCGCCGCCTCGGTTCGTCCGTCGACTGGAGCCGCGAGCGCTTCACCATGGACGATGGCCTCTCGGAAGCGGTTAAAGAAGCGTTTGTGCGCCTGCACGAAGACGGTCTGATCTATCGCGGCAAGCGTCTGGTCAACTGGGACACAAAACTGCACACGGCAATTTCCGACCTCGAAGTGGAAAACCACGACGACAAGGGTTTCCTGTGGAACCTGAAGTACCCGCTGGCCGACGGCGCGAAAACCGCTGAAGGCAACGACTTCCTGATCGTCGCGACCACCCGTCCGGAAACCATGCTCGGCGATTCCGCCGTTGCGGTGAACCCGAACGATGAGCGCTACAAATCCTTGATCGGCAAATTTGTCGAGCTGCCGCTGGTTGGCCGCCGCATTCCGATCATCGCCGACGATTATTGCGATCCTGAATTCGGCACCGGCTGCGTGAAAATCACCCCGGCCCACGATTTCAACGACTACGAAGTCGGCAAGCGCCACAACCTGCCGCTGCTGAACATCTTCGACAAGAACGCCAACGTGCTGCCGGCAGCGCAGGTGTTCAACCTCGACGGTACGCTGAACGACAGCATCGACGGCAAGATCCCGGCTGAATACGCCGGTCTTGAGCGTTTTGAAGCGCGCAAGCAGATCGTTGCCGCGTTCGACGCCGCCGGCCTGCTGGTCAGCGTCAACGACCACGCCCTGAAAGTGCCGAAGGGCGATCGCTCCGGCACCATCATCGAGCCGTGGCTGACCGACCAGTGGTACGTGTCGACCAAACCATTGGCCGAGCCTGCGATTGCTGCCGTTGAAGACGGTCGCATCCAGTTCGTGCCAAAGCAGTACGAAAACATGTACTTCTCGTGGATGCGCGACATCCAGGACTGGTGCATCAGCCGTCAGCTGTGGTGGGGCCACCGGATTCCGGCCTGGTACGACGAGTCGGGCAAAGTCTACGTCGGTCGCGACGAAGCCGAGGTGCGTGCCAAGCACAACCTCGGTCCGGACGTGGCGCTGCAACAGGACAACGACGTTCTCGACACCTGGTTCAGTTCGGGTCTGTGGACGTTCTCCACCCTGGGCTGGCCTGAGCAGACCGAGTTCCTGAAGAAATTCCACTCCACCGACGTGCTGGTGACGGGTTTCGACATCATTTTCTTCTGGGTTGCCCGGATGATCATGATGACCATGCACTTGATGAAGAACGAGGACGGCACGCCGCAGGTTCCGTTCAAGACCGTTTATGTCCACGGTCTGGTACGCGATGGCCAGGGCCAGAAGATGTCCAAGTCCAAGGGCAACGTCCTCGACCCGCTGGACATCATCGACGGTATCGAGCTGGAAGACCTGGTGCAGAAACGCACTTCCGGCCTGATGCAGCCGAAACTGGCGAAGAAGATCGAGAAGCAGACCCGCGACGAGTTCGCCGACGGCATCGCCAGCTACGGCACCGACGCCCTGCGCTTCACCTTCTGCTCGCTGGCCTCGACCGGTCGCGACATCAAGTTCGACATGGGTCGCGTTGAAGGCTATCGCAACTTCTGCAACAAGATCTGGAACGCCGCACGCTACGTTCTGGACAAGGGCGAAGACTGCGGTCAGAACGGCGAAGCCTACGAGCTGTCGCTGGCGGATCGCTGGATCATCTCGCAGTTGCAGCGCACCGAAGCCGAAGTGACCCGTCAACTCGACCAGTTCCGCTTCGACCTCGCCGCGCAAGCGCTGTACGAGTTCATCTGGAACCAGTATTGCGACTGGTACCTGGAACTGTCCAAGCCAGTGCTGTGGGACGAGAACGCGCCGGTTGAACGTCAGCGCGGCACCCGTCGCACACTGGTTCGCGTACTGGAAGTGGCATTGCGTCTGGCCCATCCGTTCATGCCGTTCATCACTGAAGAAATCTGGCAGCGCATCGCGCCGCTGGCCGGCATTCAGGGCAAGACGATCATGCTGCAACCTTGGCCGGTGGCCAATGAAGAGCGCATCGATCCGGCCGCCGAGAACGACATCGAATGGCTCAAGGAACTGATGCTCGGCACGCGTAACATCCGTGGCGAAATGAACATCGGCCCGGGCAAGCCACTGCCGATCTACCTGAAGAACGTCAGCGCTGAAGACCAGCGCCGTCTGACCGAGAACGAAGCGCTGCTGAAGAAGCTCGCGCGTCTGGAATCGATCACTGTTCTGGCGGCTGGCGAAGAAGCACCGTTGTCCGCCACCGCTCTGGTTGGCGAGATGGAAGTGCTGGTGCCGATGGCCGGTCTGATCGACAAGGACGCCGAGCTGGCGCGCCTGGACAAGGAAATCCTGCGTCTGCAGGGCGAAGTCCAGCGTGTTGGTGGCAAGCTGTCCAACGCCGGTTTCGTTGACAAGGCTCCGGCCGAAGTCATCGAGAAGGAACGCGCCAAGCTGGCCGAGGCTGAACAGGCCTTGGGCAAACTGGCCGAGCAGCACGCGCGGATTGCCAGCCTGTAACGGCAAATCGCAGTGAAAAAGGGAGGCCCAAGTGGCCTCCCTTTTTCATTCCCGCCACACACTCCCCCCTGTAGGAGCTGCCGAAGGCTGCGATCTTTTGATGTTTTTTTAAATGCCAGATCAAAAGATCGTCCGATCGCGGCCCGAGCCTCCCGCAGCTCCTACATGGGATCGGCGCATAGCTCGTCAATGTGGGACAATACCCGCCACTTTCAGCCATACCCGAATCGACCACGCCCATGAACGCCCCCCGCACACCCAAACCTGCGCGCAAGAAGCCCGACTCCGCGACCCCGGCCAAGACCGTCGAACCGCGCGAAAAGGCCAGCCTGCACCCGCGCAATCGCCATCAGGGTCGTTACGACTTCCCGGCGCTGATCAAGACCACGCCGGAACTGGCGAAGTTCGTGATCATCAACCCGTACGGCAAGGAAAGCATCGACTTCGCCAGCCCCGATGCGGTGCGTGTGTTCAACCGGGCGCTGCTCAAGTCGTTTTATGGCATCCAGCATTGGGACATCCCGGCAGACTACCTCTGCCCGCCTGTTCCGGGCCGTGCCGATTACGTGCATTTCCTCGCTGACCTGCTGGCGAGCATGAACGACGGCAAAGTGCCGCGCGGCGCGATCGTCAACGTGCTCGATATCGGCATGGGCGCCAACTGCGTGTACCCGCTGATCGGCAACAGCGAATACCGCTGGCACTTCCTCGGTTCGGAGATCGACCCGACGGCCGTCGCTGCCGCCCGCGCCATCGTTCAGTCCAACGACCTGAACAAGGTTATCCAGCTGCGCCAGCAGGAAAACCGCAAGCACATCCTGATCGGCTTGCTGGAGCCGGGCGAGCGCTTTGACCTGACCATGTGCAACCCGCCGTTCCACGCCTCGATGGACGAAGCGACCAAGGGCAGCGAGCGCAAATGGCGCGCGCTAGGCCGTGCCGACCCGAAACGCAAACTGCCAGTGCTGAACTTCGGCGGCCAGTCCGCGGAGCTGTGGTGTGAAGGCGGCGAAGCGCGCTTCGTGACGCAATTGATCGCCGAGAGCGCAAACTTCCAGCACAAGGTGCTGTGGTTCAGCACGCTGGTGTCGAAAGCCTCGAACCTGCCAGCCATCGAAACCGCACTGAAAAAGGCCGGCGTGCTGGAAAGCCAGGTGGTGGAGATGTCCCAGGGGCAGAAGCAGAGCCGTTTCGTCGCCTGGACCTTCCAGACCAAGTCCGAACAGCAGATCTGGCGCCGCGAGCGCTGGACCCGCTAACCCTGCTCGGCCCCGTGTAGGAGCTGCGGCACGCTGCGATCTTTTGATCTTGATTGATTTTTAAACACAAAATCAAAAGATCGCAGCGTGCCGCAGCTCCTACACGGGGTAAGGGGGGAAGCTGCGAATCGCAGGCACAAAAAAACCGTGCCCGGATCACTCCGGTGCACGGTTTTTTATTGCTGCGTCTTACTTGTTCACAGCGTCGGTCAGGCCTTTGGCCACAACCAGCTTGATCACTTTCTTCGCAGGGATTTCGATGGCAGCGCCAGTCGAAGGGTTACGGCCAGTGCGGGCAGGACGCTCGGTCACTTTCAGCTTGCCGATACCTGGCAAGGTGATTTCGCCGCCGTTTTCCAGCTGATCGGCAACGATTTGGCCCAGTTGGTCCAGAGCGTTACGCGCGGTGGTTTTCGGCGCGTCGATAGCTTCAGCGATGTCGGCGATCAGTTGGTCTTTAGTAAGAGCCATGTAGTGTTCCTTCCCTATCAAATTCATATGGATTGCAGAGTGCAGTGTCAGCCATCGAGCCCGATCTTCTGGATCTGGCACCCTCGGCGATAACCACGACGAGTCGGGTTATAGATACCGAAATCAGGGTTTGGTTCGACCTGACAAATGCTGATTGCACGCTTAACGCAGTGACTTCGCGTAAGACCGGGCAAAACTAGCACAGAGACAAGGAAATATCCGCCTCTAGCTACCCATTTGGTCAGCTTTATTGCTCTAAATCGGTAAAAAACTGCATAAGCCCGCTCACACGCCCCGGTTTTGCCCTGCAACCCCCCGTTTACGCTGCCGCCAACGCAGTTTCCCGTTTATGCAGGAGCTGCCGCAGGCTCGGGCCGCGATCGGACGATCTTTTGATCTTGTTTTTTAAAATTCCAGATCAAAAGATCGCAGCCTTCGGCAGCTCCTACAGGAGGCCCATACTGAGAATCGGGTACACTTAGCGCTTTTTCGGGGGAGCCTGCCCTCCTCCCTTCCACCAGCCGAGAAGCCCATGCCGATCCGTCATTGCATCGTCCACCTGATCGACAAAAAACCCGACGGCACGCCCGCTGTTCTGCACGCCCGTGACACGGAACTGGCTGAGTCCGCAGCCATCGAGAACATGCTCGCCGATCTCAACGAGAGCTATAACGCCAAACAGGGCAAGGCCTGGGGTCTGTTTCATCCGGAATCCGGTGCGTTCCCGTTCAGCGGCTGGCTGAAGGAATACATGGAGGGCGGCAAGGACTTCACCGCGTTCAGCAAAGTCGCGGTCGAGCACCTGCAAAAGCTGATGGAGGAGTCGAACCTGTCGGTCGGCGGCCACGTGCTGTTCGCCCACTATCAGCAAGGCATGACCGATTACCTCGCTATCGCCCTGCTGCACCACAGCGAAGGCGTGGCGGTGACCGACGAGCTCGACGTGACCCCGTCGCGTCACCTCGACCTTGGCCAATTGCACCTGGCGGCGCGGATCAACGCCTCCGAGTGGCAGAACAACAAGCAGTCCAAGCAGTACATCTCGTTCATCAAGGGCAAGAACGGCAAAAAGGTTTCGGAGTACTTCCGCGACTTCATCGGCTGCCAGGAAGGCGTCGACGGCCCGGGCGAGACGCGCACACTGCTCAAGGCGTTCAGTGATTTCGTCGAGAGCGAAGACCTGCCGGAAGAGTCCGCGCGCGAGAAGACCAAGACCCTGGTCGATTACGCCAGCAGCCAGGCCAAACTCGGCGAACCGATGGGCCTGGAAGAACTCTCCGAGCTGATCGACGAAGAGCGCCCGAAAGCCTTCTACGACCACATCCGCAACAAGGACTACGGCCTGTCGCCAGAGATTCCGGCGGACAAACGCACCCTGAACCAATTCCGCCGTTTCACCGGCCGCGCCGAAGGCCTGTCGATCAGCTTTGAAGCGCACCTGCTGGGCTCGAAGATCGAGTACGACGAAGAGGCTGGCACGTTGGTGATCAAAGGCCTGCCGACATCGCTGACCGATCAGCTGAAGCGGCGCAACTGATGCTCGGCAATGTGCTGAAAAAGGTTGCTCTGGTTCTGCTGGTGGTCGTGGTCTATCAGAACTGGGGCAAGATCGAGCGGGTGTTCAATCCGTCGCAGATGGTTGCCGAGCAGACGCGCGCGCAGGCCAACGTCGTGCTCTACGCCACCGACTGGTGCGGCTACTGCAAGCAGACCAAGCGCTTTCTCGACAGCAAGGGGATTCCATTCAAGGAATTCGATATCGAGAAGGATGCCCAAGCGCGCAAGGCGTATGAGGCATTGGGGGGACGCGGGATTCCGTTGATCGACGTCAACGGCACGTTGATTCGCGGATTTGACCCGGACGAGATTCTCGCCGCCCTGAAATAACAGCAAGATCAAAAGATCGCAGCCTGCGGCAGCTCCTACATGAGACATGTGTAGGAGCTGCCGCAGGCTGCGATCTTTTGCTTTTAGCGAGCCTCGATGCGGAAACCGAAGCGTGGGAAGTGCACATGCACCACGCCGCCACGCTCGTCCTCGCGACGAACGATCAACTCTTCACTACCGGCAAACAGCAACTCACCGACCACCGGATCAACCCCGTAATCCGTCGCGGCGATTGCCACTTGCTGACCTGCCTTGAAGCCGTTCGGGTCTATGAACTGCTCATCCGGCAATGCCGAAGGTGTCGCGTTACGCGCCACTTCCAGCGCCTCTTCCGAAGTCATCGCACTCGCCGCGCCATGACCGAAACCCAGTACTCGACTCAACCACGCCGAAACCGCCGGATACTCGTCCACCAGCGGCGCAGTCACGTGCGTGGCCTTGAGGAACCACATTGGATGCGCCAGCGCGAAGTCGGCAATCGACGGCTCACCGAACAGGAAGTCACCCTGCTCGCGCTGCAATTGCTGCTCCAGACGCGCCATGATCGTCGGCCATTGGTGCTTGGCCTGTTCGGCGGACAAACGCGTGGCGCTGCCACCCGAGAACAGCCCGGCACGGTCGGCGATAAATGCCTTGATCGCTTCCGGCGGCAGCTTGGCGAAACGCACGGCGACCGACTCCGGCTGGAACACCAGGCTCACCGCATGCTGGAACACCACCGAGTCAGCCCAAGTGGCAAAACTGGCGGTGGTGAATTCCTGGCCTTCGGGGAAGAACGCCGGCAGCGCTTTTTCTTGTTCCAGACGACGCGCGATCAAAGAAGTGTCGCAATAGATATCAGCGCCGATCTGCAGCACCGGCGTTTTGCGGTAGCCACCGGTCAGCGCAGTCAGATCCGGTTTGGGCATCACTGGCGAAATGTGCACCGAGCGCCAGGACAAGCCTTTGAAACCCAGCAGCAGGCGGGCCTTCTCGGCAAATGGGGAGGTCGGGTAATGATGCAGAATCAACTCGGACATGCTCGGCTCCGCCGCTCAGTTAGTGTGCCGGCAGCTTAGCGTGCATTTGCTTAGCAGCCTACAGATCTGCCTGATGGGAACCCATCAGTCAGATTGATAAGACGCAACCAGGCATTCCTTGGCGCTCTTGCGCAGTTTTTTGATCAGCCGTTCCTGTCGCAAGGCATCGCTCTTGTCGCGGCACAGCTCGGTATAGACCAGCGCCATGGCCGGGCTGGAGAGGAAGAACCGCGCGCCTTTACCGCTCTGGTGCTTGGCAAAACGGCGCACCGGATCGTCACTGATCCCGCAATACAAAGAGCCATTGGCCGCACGAACGAGGTAGACGAACCAGGATTTGCTCGCCGGCTCGGCAACATCGACGGATTTTTCGCTCAGGCTGGTCACTTCGGAATCAGGACGTGTAGGAAACAGGCCGCGATCTTATCAGCGACTGGCCTGAAATGCCTTCAGTCCCTTCAATGCCTGCGCCCGCACGGCATTGCGCACCAGCGGCGTCCAACCGAGCAACAGGCCTTTGAAACCCAGGGCCTGACGCGACCAGCGCCATAGATCGAAGTGGTCGTGGTGCTCGCAGATCTTGCCGTCGCGGAAGACGAAACGGGCCTGGATATCGTTGACCACGACATTGCCAGTCTGGCTGAACAGATAGGTCGCAACCCAATGCGCACCGCCGCTGCGCTCATCGGCGCGAACGTTGTCGAAGGTCAGCGAGAAGTCTTTGGCCCGGGTGGTGAGCATGCGCCACATGTCGCCGGCATCGCGCCCGCGCAGTTCGCCGAAGGCCGGATCGCTGAACACCACGTCCTCGGTGTAGCAGGCAGCCATCGCCTCGGCATCCAGACGCTTGAAGGCTTCGTAGAAGCGGGTGATCAACGCGGTGTGGGCTTCACTCATGGGCTATCTCCAAAAGAGGTACAGATTGCCAGCACGATAATCTGCAAACCGCAGAAACACTATCGGCATTCGCCCACCGAATACCAACAACACAAAAAACCCTGGAGCTGCGGAACGCTGCGATCTTTTGATGTTGATTTACCAAGGATCAAGATCAAAAGGTCGCAGCGTGCCGCAGCTCCTGCAAGGATCAGATTTTTTCGCTTTGCACTTGCACGTACAGTGCACGACCGGCGCCGAGGCCGGCGATGATCGCACCTGTGCCGATGACGCCAAAGATCCAGCCCACCGCATTCCAGCCGCCGGTCCAGTCATGCACCACGCCGACTGCGAACGGCCCCATCGACGCCAGCGTGTAGCCGAATCCCTGAGACATGCTCGACAGGTTCGCCGCAACGTGCGAATCCCGCGAACGCAACACGATCAGGGTCAACGCCAGGCTGAACGTACCGCCCTGCCCCAGACCCAGCAGAATCGCCCAGCCCCACAGCCCGTCGATTGGCGCATACAGGCAACCGAACAGTCCGCCGAGGGTCAGCGCCATCACCACGACGATGGCCAGACGCTGATCTTTGCCGCGAGTCGCCAGCCACGGTGCCGCGAGCGAACTGGCGAGCTGGATGATCACCGAACCGGACAGCACCAGACCCGCTTGAGTTGGCGTCAGGCCGCGACCGATGAGGATCGACGGCAACCAGCCGAACACGATGTACGCCAGCGACGATTGCAGGCCCATGTACAAGGTCACCTGCCAGGCCAGCGGATCACGCAGCAGACCGCGCACGCGATAGGCAACGTTATGTGCGCCATGTTTCTGCCCGACCTGCGGCAACCAGAACAGCGCCGCAATCAGCGCCGGGAGGACCCAGAAGCCCAGGCCGACTGCCCAGCTTCCGCCAAAATGCTCGCTCAATGGCACGCTTGATCCCGCGGCCATTGCCGCGCCCAGGCACAGTGCCATGGTGTAGACACCTGTCATGGTGCCGGCGTGTTTGGCGAAGTCGCGCTTGACGATGCCCGGCAGCAATACACCGACGATGCCGATACTGGCGCCGCCCAGCACGCTGCCGGCAAACAGGCCGATTTCACCGAAGTTACTGCGCAGAATGATCCCGCCAGCCAGTGTCAGCAGAATGCCCAGTACCACGCGCTCGGCACCGAAACGCCGCGCGAGGATTGGCGCCAGCGGGGCGAACAGCCCCAGGCAAAGCACTGGCAGCGTGGTCAGCAAACCGGCCTGAGCCGCCGACAAACCGAGGCTTTTCGAGACGTCGCTGAGCAACGGCGCCATGCTCGACAGCGCCGGACGCAGGTTCAGTGCCACCAGAATCAACCCCAGCAACAACAGCCATGGCCGGCGCACCAGCGGGTGGCTTTGCTGGACTTGCTCGTCATCGGCCTCGGCGTCGATCAGCAGTTCTTCTAGTTCTGCCGTGCGTTTCGGCGCTGTGGATATCTCGTTGCGGGACATGGATTTCTCGGTTTCAAGGTTCATTGATCAATTGCCTCGACAAAGCTTTGGCCCGTTCCGGGTCGCGTTGTTCGACCGCTTCGAGCAACTCGATGTGCAGGTCGAACACTTCCTGTCGGCGCGGGACGATGTTCAGGGTCTGGCGCAATTGCGCACCGACGACGCTGGAAAAATAGCCATACAGCTCGCTGAGCGTCGGGTTGTGTGCGGCATCGACCAAGCGGCGATGGAACACCAGATCGCAGGCGATGAAGGTATCGAGATCGCCGTGATAGTGGCTGCCGCTGGTACCGAGCGCTTCACGCAATGCCGCGAGGTCTGCGTCGGTACGGCGTAATGCCGCTAGGCCGATCGCCTCGACTTCGAGGATATGCCGGGTTTCCCGCGCTTGATCGAGCGAGCAACGCGACAGCGCTTTCAGCGCGTCGAGCGGATCGACCACCGCGCGCAAGTAACTGCCATCGCCCTGGCGAATTTCGATCAATCCGGAAAACGCCAGCACGCGCATGGCTTCACGCACGGTGTTGCGGCTGATGCCCAGCTCGGCGCACAGCTCGGGTTCGGTCGGCAACCGCTCGCCAACCTGCCAGGCGCCGCTGTTGATGCGCTGGCGAAGCTGATCCAGGGCCTGATCGACCAAGGATCGCTTAATGAGTGGAGAAATGTCTGACATAGGATTCGCCCTTTCATCCAATCATAGGATGAATTTTCCGACATGTTAGTCAGACCCATGTAGGACGGCAACCACCTAGGGTCAAAAGGCGACACATGGAGCGGCATTTTCGATTGGTCAAAATTACCCTTTAAGGGTAATTTCAGGGACAGGGTTTTGGTTTCTTATGGAAAAGAACACGCCCCATTACGACTTGGCGGTTATCAAGGCGGAAGTCAGACGACTTGGCAGACAAGCTTTCACCAAGAGCGCGGAAAAAACCGGTCTCGATCTCGGTTTTAGCTTCGCAGAAATGCAGGAGATCGTTTTCGAGTTGCAGAACAGGATGTTGTACAAATCGATGACCACCTATGACGATCATCGAGTCTGGCAGGACGTGTATCACATCAACTCAAAAGGCCTGGAGATTTACATCAAGGTGACATACCGCCCTGCCGGCGGCGCACCGGTAATCTCCTTCAAGGAGAAAAACCCATGAAAACCCGGCAATGTTTCAGCTGTGGTGCCCGTGAGGGAATGAGGCATTTCGAGGGTCGCGGTGAGACCCTGAGTGTCAAAGGCATGGAGCGCCGCGTAGATGATCTTGCTGGCTGGGAATGCCGGCAGTGCGGGGAAGTCGAGTGGGATGACGGCACCGATAGCGCTGATCGTTACACGCAAGCAGGCGATGAGCTGGTTATCGCTGCCCGGCAAATGATCGGTTCCGAAATGAAGCGCATCCGGCGCAAATTGCACCTGACGCAAAAAGAGACGGTGCAACTGCTGTCAGGTGGAGGCCACAACGCATTTTCCAGGTACGAACGAGGCGAATTGCTGCCCCCAAAGGCGTTGATGCTTTTGATGCGGCTGCTGGATCGTTACCCGCACTTGCTTGCCGATGCGAAAGTGTTGGCCGAAGGGGCTGACTTGAGAGGTGCGTTCAATTACACCGTGCACAAGGAACACGAAACCCTCACCGTTTCCTGACCCATAAAAAACAAACCCGGCACAAGGCCGGGTTTGATTTACGCAAAAAATCATCAATGCAAAATCTGACTCAAGAACAACTTCGTCCGCTCATTCTGCGGATTATCGAAGAAGTCATTCGGCGCTGCCTGCTCAACGATTTCGCCCTTGTCCATGAAGATCACGCGGTTCGCCACGGTACGGGCGAAGCCCATTTCGTGAGTCACGCAGAGCATGGTCATGCCGTCTTCAGCCAAGCCGATCATGGTGTCCAGAACCTCTTTCACCATCTCCGGATCGAGCGCTGAAGTCGGTTCATCGAACAGCATGATTTTCGGTTTCATGCACAGGGCGCGGGCAATCGCCACACGCTGCTGCTGACCACCGGACAGTTGCCCCGGGAATTTATGCGCCTGCTCCGGAATGCGTACGCGCTCCAGATAATGCATGGCGATTTCCTCGGCCTTGCGCTTGGGCATCTTGCGTACCCACATCGGCGCCAGGGTGCAGTTCTGCAAAATGGTCAGGTGCGGGAACAGGTTGAAGTGCTGGAAGACCATGCCGACTTCACGGCGGATCGCTTCGATCTGCTTGAGGTCGTTGGTCAGTTCCACGCCATCGACAACGATGCGGCCCTGCTGGTGTTCTTCCAGGCGATTGAGGCAACGAATCGTTGTCGATTTGCCGGAACCCGACGGCCCGCACAGGACGATACGCTCGCCTTGTTTGACGTTGAGGTTGATGTCTTTCAGCACGTGGAACTGGCCGTACCACTTGTTGACGCCCTGCATCTGAATAATGCCTTCAGGACCCACAGGCTTTTTGATTGCTTCACTCATTTACAGAACTCCTAACGCTTGTGGCCAGTGTCGAGCTTGCGTTCCAGATGCATGGAATAGCGCGACATACCAAAACAGAAAATCCAGAACACTAGGGCGGCGAACACGTAGCCTTCGGTGGCCATGCCCAGCCATTTCGGATCGGCAGCGGCTTGCTTGACGCTGTTGAGCAGGTCAAAGAGGCCGATGATGATCACAAGGCTGGTGTCCTTGAACAGCGCAATGAAGGTGTTGACGATGCCGGGGATCACCAGCTTCAGGGCTTGCGGCAGAATCACCAGGCCCATCGAACGCCAGTAACCGAGGCCCATCGCTGCAGCCGCTTCGTATTGACCTTTGGGGATCGCTTGCAGACCGCCGCGCACCACTTCGGCGACATAGGCCGACTGGAACAGGATCACCCCGATCAACGCCCGCAGCAGCTTGTCGAAGTTCATGCCTTCAGGCAGGAACAGCGGCAGCATCACCGAAGACATGAACAGCACAGTGATCAACGGCACGCCGCGCCAGAACTCGATGAAGGTCACGCAGACCACACGAATCGCCGGCATGTTTGAACGACGCCCCAGCGCCAGGACAATCCCCAACGGCAACGCACCGGCGATGCCGACAGTGGCGATTACCAGGGTCAGCATCAGGCCGCCCCACTGGCTGGTCGCCACTTGGGTCAGGCCGAAACCACCGTGCAACAGGGTGAAGGCGATGATCGGGTACAGCACCAGAAAGCTCAGCCCGTAGATCGCTTTATGCGGTACGCGCGAGATGAACAATGGCGCCGCACCGAGGACCGCCAGCCACACGGTCAGGTCGACGCGCCAGCGCAGTTCCGGCGGGTAGTAGCCGTACATGAACTGGCCGAAACGCTGCTGAATGAACACCCAGCAGGCGCCGTCCTTGGTGCAGTCGGCGCGGGTGGTGCCGACCCAGTTGGCGTCGAGAATGGCCCAACTGAGGATCGGTGGCACAACGAGATAAATCAGATAGAACGCAAACAGTGTCAGCAAGGTGTTGAGCCAGCTGGAGAACATGTTCGCGCGCATCCACGCCACCACGCCGATACTGCTGTTCGGTGGGGGCATGTCGGGTTTGAAAGTATGAGTACTCATGCGCTTTTCCTTACCGCTCGATCAGCGCAATGCGCTTGTTGTACCAGTTCATCAGCAGGGAAATGCTGATACTGATCGCCAGGTACACGCTCATGGTGATGGCTATGACTTCGATGGCCTGACCGGTCTGGTTGAGCACGGTGCCGGCGAACAGCGAAACCATTTCCGGATAACCGATACCGGCCGCCAGCGAGGAGTTCTTCGCCAGGTTGAGGTATTGGCTGGTCAGCGGTGGAATGATCACGCGCAGGGCTTGCGGAATGATCACCTTGCGCAGGGTCGGGCCGTTGCGCAGGCCGAGCGAACGCGCCGCTTCGGTCTGGCCATGGCTGACCGACTTGATCCCCGAACGTACGATCTCGGCGATAAACGCTGCGGTGTACACGGTCAGGGCCAGGGTCAAGGCAAGCAGTTCCGGGATCAGCACCCAGCCGCCGACGAAGTTGAAGCCCTGCAACTTGGGCATTTCCCAGTGCAGCGGAGCGCCGAAGATCAGTGCGCACAAGCTTGGAATCACCAGCAGAATTGCCAGCCCCACCCAGAACTTGTGGAACGGCACACCGGTTTCTTCAAAGCGCTTGGTTGCCCAGCGGTTCATCAGCACGATGCCGATGATCGCCACCACAACACTGATCGCGAACGCCCAGAAACCATCGGCCATCAGCGCGGCCGGCATGTTCAGGCCACGGCTGCTGACGAAGAAGGTGTCGCCGAAGTTGTGACTGTTGCGCGGCCCCGGCATGGTCAGGAACACCGCGAAGTACCAGAACAGGATTTGCAGCAGCGGCGGAATGTTGCGGAAGACTTCCACATACACCGTCGCCAGCTTGCTGATGATCCAGTTCTGCGACAGCCGGGCAACACCGATGATGAAGCCGAGGATTGTCGCCAGGATCACGCCGATGACCGTCACCAGCAAGGTGTTGAGCAGACCGATGACAAAGACGCGGGCATAACTGTCCGCTTCGGTGTAGTCGATCAGGTGTTGAGCGATGCCGAAGCCGGCACTGCGCTCGAGAAAACTGAAGCCGGAAGTGATGCCCCGGTGCTGCAGGTTGGTTTGGGTGTTGTCGAACAGGTACCAGCCCATCGAGACCACCGCGACAACGGTGATGATCTGGAATAGCCACGCACGCACTCGTGGATCGCTGAGGCTGAGCCTCTGCTTTGGTGCGCCGATTGAATTTTGCATGAAGTGCCCCGCAAGAAATGGAACAGAACATCACCCGGCGGTTGGCCCGCCGGGCGATAGAACCATTAGCGCACTGGTGGTGCGTACTGAATGCCGCCGTTGTTCCACAGGGCGTTCAGGCCACGGTCGATTTCCAGCGGAGTGCTCTTGCCGAGGTTTTTCTCGAAGATTTCACCGTAGTTGCCGACTTGCTTGACGATCTGTACGACCCAGTCCTTCGGCAGTTTCAGGTCCTTGCCATATTCACCGTCGCCGCCCAGCAGACGCGCAACGTCCGGGTTCTTGGTGGACTTGGCTTCGGCTTCAACGTTTTTCGAGGTGATGCCGGCTTCTTCAGCGTTGAGCATGGCGTAGCCAACCCAGCGAATGATGGCCAGCCACTCGTCATCGCCGTTACGTACGACCGGGCCCAGTGGTTCCTTGGAAATGGTTTCCGGCAGAACCACGTAGTCCTTCGGCGAGGCCAGCTTGCTGCGCTGGGCGAACAGTTGGGACTTGTCGGAGGTCAGCACGTCGCAACGACCAGATTCCAGCGACTTGGCGCTTTCATCGGAGGTGTCGAAAGTGATCGGGGTGTATTTCAGACCGTTGCCACGGAAGTAGTCGGAAACGTTCAGCTCGGTGGTGGTACCGGCCTGGATGCAGATGGTTGCACCGTCCAGCTCTTTGGCACTCTTCACGCCCAGCTTGTTGTTAACCAGGAAGCCGATGCCGTCGTAGTAGGTAATGAAGCCCGGGAACTTCAGGCCCATGCCCGCATCGCGGGAACTGGTCATGGTGGTGTTGCGCGACAGGATGTCGATCTCGCCGGATTGCAGCGCGGTGAAGCGCTCCTTGGCGTTCAACTGACTGAACTTGACCTTGGTCGCGTCGCCGAAAACAGCGGCGGCCACAGCGCGGCAGACGTCAGCGTCGATCCCGAGGATCTTGCCGGTAGCGTCCGGTACCGAGAAGCCCGGCAGACCGTCGCTCACGCCACACTGCACGAAACCTTTCTTCTGCACTGCATCCAGGGTTGCACCCGCCTGAGCGAACCCGCTGACACCGAGTACTGTTGCTGCAGTCACGATTGCCAGAGTGGATTTCAACATCTTCATTCAAACCTCCAGTTTTGCTCTTGTTGTGTCGGAGCTTGAGTCCAGTCGCACCCTTTTGAGGCGGTGTTGACCCTAGTTGGCTTTTTATTGGGTCAACCGACGTAAGACCTTCGCTATGAGTCTAGTAGGAGAAAATCCACATCATGGACCACTCACTTCTCACCAATCGGCCGAACGGGCTGTAGCCCTTTCACGTTCGCTGCGCCCGTAACGGCCATTGGCGAACATCCATCACCGGATTCTTTGCAATCCCGTCGCCAGCCGTACACTGATAGTGTTACCGCCGGACGTAGGATCTTTCGTACATTTCCCTCATAGCAAAGCCCGTACCACACCGCTTGCGGAAACGATTCGGCGACAGGTCAATAGCAAAACTTGTAACCTTGCGACATCTTCTTAACGGATCAACCGGACGCGCACGCAAACCACGCACTCAATGAGAGCGTCCGCACACAATTGGAGCAGCCATGACCGAGCCCTTGATTCTTCAGCCTGTTAAGCCCGCAGACGCCTGCGTGATCTGGCTGCACGGCCTCGGCGCCGACCGCTATGACTTCCTGCCGGTAGCCGAGGCCTTGCAGGAAAGCCTGCTGAGCACGCGCTTCGTGCTGCCGCAGGCGCCGACCCGGCCGGTGACGATAAATGGCGGATATGCCATGCCGAGCTGGTACGACATCAAAGCCATGAGCCCGGCGCGAGCGATCGACCGTGATGAGCTGGAAGCGTCCGCCGATCGCATCATTGAACTGATTGAAAACGAGCGCGCCAGCGGAATAGACGCCTCGCGGATTTTCCTCGCCGGATTTTCCCAGGGAGGCGCCGTGGTGTTGCACACCGCTTTTGTGAAATGGCAGGGACCGTTGGGTGGCGTATTGGCGCTGTCGACGTACGCGCCAACGTTCAGTGATGAGCTGGAGCTTTCAGCCAGCCAGCAGCGCATTCCTGCGATATGCCTGCACGGCCAGTTCGATGGCGTCGTGCAGAACTCGATGGGCCGCAGTGCCTACGAGCATCTGGTGAAGCATGGTGTCACCGTGACATGGCAGGAATACCCAATGGAGCACGAAGTGTTACCCGAAGAAATTCGCGATATCGGCGTGTGGCTGAGCGAACGCCTGCGCTGATTTGCCGGTCAATTCCCGCCCTTTGATCATCCCACTACGCCGCGCCCGTTTCTTGCATTACACTGGCCGGCGTACATTCCTTAACCAATTGATGAGATGACCGTGCTCGAAGCACTCAAGAAGATGTTCGGTAAAAGCGAGGCTGAGCAGCTCGCGCCAGTTCCCAGTGCGCCGTCGCACGCCCCCGGTCATCGCCACGATGCACCCCAGGCCGACCGCCCCGCTGCCGTAGCAGCACCGAAGCAAGACCCGCAACCCGCTCCGGCCGCTCCGGCCGCGCCAATCGCCGCCGAGCCTGCGCGCAGCGAAGAGCCGAAACCGGCCAGACCGCGTCGCGAACCGAAGCCCAAGGCACCGGTCATTGCGTGGAAACTCGAAGATTTCGTCGTCGAGCCACAGGAAGGCAAAACCCGCTTCCACGATTTCAAGCTTTCACCAGAACTGATGCACGCCATCCAGGACCTGGGCTTCCCGTATTGCACGCCGATCCAGGCGCAGGTGCTGGGTTTCACCCTCGCCGGCAAAGACGCCATTGGCCGCGCGCAGACCGGTACCGGTAAAACCGCCGCGTTCCTGATCTCTATCATCACCCAGCTGCTGCAAACGCCGCCGCCGAAAGAGCGCTACATGGGCGAACCCCGTGCGCTGATCATCGCGCCGACTCGTGAGCTGGTGGTGCAGATCGCCAAGGACGCTGCCGACCTGACCAAGTACACCGGCCTCAACGTCATGACGTTTGTCGGCGGCATGGACTTCGACAAACAGCTCAAGCACCTCGAAGCGCGCCACTGCGACATTCTCGTCGCCACCCCGGGCCGCCTGCTCGACTTCAACCAGCGCGGCGACGTGCACCTGGACATGGTCGAAGTGATGGTGCTGGACGAAGCCGACCGCATGCTCGACATGGGTTTCATCCCGCAAGTACGCCAGATCATTCGCCAGACCCCGCCGAAGTCCGAGCGGCAGACCCTGCTGTTCTCCGCGACCTTCACCGAAGACGTGATGAACCTGGCCAAGCAGTGGACGACCGATCCGTCCATCGTCGAAATCGAAATCACCAACGTCGCCAACGAAAACGTCGAGCAGCACATCTACGCCGTGGCCGCTGCCGACAAGTACAAATTGCTCTATAACCTGGTCAACGATAATGGCTGGGAGCGGGTGATGGTCTTCGCCAACCGCAAGGACGAAGTCCGTCGCATCGAAGAGCGTCTGGTGCGCGATGGCGTGAATGCTGCGCAGTTGTCCGGCGACGTGCCGCAACACAAACGCATCAAGACCCTCGAGGGTTTCCGCGAAGGCAAGATTCGCGTACTGGTCGCTACCGATGTTGCCGGTCGCGGCATTCACATCGACGGCATCAGCCACGTGATCAACTTCACCTTGCCGGAAGTGCCGGACGACTACGTGCACCGCATCGGCCGTACCGGTCGCGCGGGCGCTGATGGCGTGTCGATCAGCTTCGCCGGGGAAGACGACTCCTACCAGTTGCCGTCCATCGAAGAAAAGCTCGGTCGCAAGATCAGCTGTGAAACGCCGCCAACGCATCTGTTGCGCGCAGTCGAGCGCAAGCGTCCGCAATAAGCGACGCTTAAAAGAAAAGCGCAGCCGGCAACGGACTGCGCTTTTTTTTCGTCCGGCCTTTCATCAGGCGCTTGCGAGAGATAACTAAAAGTCCATAATGGACAAATTAGTTTAGATCTAGACTCCGGAGCCTGACATGTCCAGTACACCCTACGTGATCGACCCACTTCAGGCCCGAGAGCTTCTGGCGCGCATCGACGTGCCGCAGATCCTGCGCAAGCTGTTTCGCGACCTCGCCAACGGGAAAGCCGTGCAACCCGCGCAACAACTGGTGGAATTTCCACAGGGTGACGGCGACTTCATCAATTATCTGGGTGTGCTGGCTGAAGACGGCGTTTACGGTGTGAAGACCTCGCCGTATATCGTTCGCGAGCAAGGCCCGTTGGTGACGGCGTGGACATTGTTGATGTCGATGAAAACCGGCCAGCCATTGCTGCTTTGTGATGCCGGAGAACTGACCATCGCGCGCACGGCGGCGACCACCGCCGTGGCGGTCGACGCCTTGGCTCCGTCGAACGCTAGCCGACTGGCGATCATCGGCAGCGGCAAGGTTGCTCAGGCGCATCTTCATTACGTGAAATCGCTGCGTGACTGGCAGAGCATCAGCGTGTATTCGCCGTCCCTGTTCGAAGACGCTGATACACAGGCACGGTTGAAAACCATCGCTGCCGATCTGAACATCGCCGACAGCCGCGAAGCCGCCCTCGCCGAGGCCGACGTGATCATGCTCTGCACCTCGTCCGCCGGGCCGGTGATCGATCCCGCCGCATTGAACAAACCGGCCCTGATCACCTCGATCAGCACCAACGCCCCCCGTGCCCACGAAGTACCGCCGCAGAGCCTTAACGACATGCAGGTGTTCTGCGACTATCGTCTGACCACGCCGGGTTCGGCGGGTGAAATGTTGATCGCGACAGAACAGCATGGCTGGAGCAAGGATTCGATTGTCGGCGACCTCGCCGATCTGCTCAGCGAAAAAGTCCAGCGCCCGGGTTACGACCGTCACGTGTTCTTCCGTTCAATCGGCCTGGGCCTGGAAGACATCGCCCTCGCCAATGCCGTTTATCACTTGACCCACTAACACCACAAATCCCCTGTAGGAGCTGCCGAAGGCTGTGATCTTTTGATCTTGATCTTAAAAACAAAGATCAAAAGATCACAGCCTTCGGCAGCTCCTACAGGGATCGCATTCCGATTGGGGAGTTGCCAATGGCAGATCCCCAGAGAGCCACGATAGCTTTGGAGTTTTTCATGAGCCAGGCAGATTTCATCATCATCGGCGGCGGAATTGCCGGCGCTTCCACCGGGTTCTGGCTGTCGCCGCACGGCAAAGTCATCGTGCTCGAACGCGAATCGCACCCCGCCTATCACTCCACCGGACGCTCCGCCGCGTTGTTCACCGCAGCGTACGGCACACCGCAAGTACGCGCCCTGACCCAAGCCAGTCGGGAGTTTTTCGATCATCCACCGGCCGGTTTCTGCGAACACCCATTGCTGACCCCGCGCGGTGAAATGACCGTGGATTTCACCGGTGACCCCGCCGAACTCAACAACCAATACCTCAGCGCCAAAGCCACCGTGCCGGAAATGCAACTGCTCAGCGCCGACGAAGCCTGCGCGCGGTTACCGATCCTGCGTCGGGAAAAAGTCCACGGTGCGATCTACGACCCGAGCGCCAGCGACATCGACACCGACGCGTTGCATCAAGGCTACCTGCGCGGGATCCGCCGCAACAGCGGCGAAGTGCATACCGACTGCGAAGTGCTTGGCCTCAGCCGTGATGCCGATGGCCTCTGGCACATACAAACCCACGGCCAGACCTTCAGCGCCCCCGTGATCATCAACGCTGCCGGCGCCTGGGCCGACAAGATCGGCGCACTGGCCGGCGCCAGATCGCTGGGCCTGCAACCGAAACGTCGCGCCGCGTTCATCTTCGCCGGCCCCGAGGGCGTCGACATTCATCACTGGCCGATGCTGGTCAGCCTCGACGAGTCCTTCTATATGAAGCCCGACGCCGGCATGTTCCTCGGCTCGCCAGCCAACGCCGATCCGGTCGAACCCCACGATGTGCAGCCGGAAGAACTCGACATCGCCATGGGCATCTATCAGATCGAAGAAGCGACTACGCTGACCATCCGCCGGCCGACCCGCACCTGGGCCGGTCTGCGCAGCTTCGTTGCCGACGGTGATTTACTCAGCGGTTTCGATCCGCAAGTGCCGGGGCTGTTCTGGGTCGCCGCGCAAGGTGGCTACGGCATTCAGACCTCGCCGGCGATGGGCCAGGCCAGCGCGGCGCTGGTGCGCGGTCAACCACTGCCCGAGCACTTGCAGCAGTTCGGACTGGACAGCGCCATGCTCTCCCCTGCACGCCTCGCCTGATCGTCCATCCGGATGACGCGCCCAACGGATTGCGGCACACTCGCAACGCCTCCTGATCACGGAGGCGTTGACGCTGCCTGGAGTTCCACTGTCATGACCGCCCCTGAACTCGACCCGGCGCTGGATAACTTCCGCGCCATCGCCGATGCCATCGCCACGCTGTTCTTTCCGCACGCCGAAGTGGTGCTGCACGACCTGCGCACACAGAAGGTCGACTACATCGCCAACAACCTGTCCAAGCGCGAGATCGGTGACGATTCATCGCTGGAAGACATGCTCAGCGAGGATGTCAGCGACCGTAATATCGGCCCGTACGAAAAGCTCAATTGGGACGGTCAGAAGATTCGCAGCCTGAGCACCGTGCTGCGCAACGGCGAAGGTCTGCCGCTGGCGGTGCTGTGCATCAATCTGAATATTTCGCTGTTCGAGAATGCCAAGGCCGCGCTGGACCTGTTCCTCTCGCCGAGCAAACTGATCCCGCAACCGGATTCACTGTTTCGCGATGACTGGCAGGAACGTATCAACACCTTCCTGCACGCCTGGCTGCGCGAGCGGCAACTGAGCCTGAGTGTGCTGACCCGCGATCACAAACGTGAACTGGTGCTGGCGCTGCACGCCGAGGGCGCGTTCAAGGGCAAGAGCGCCTCGAACTATGTGGCCAATGTGCTGAACATGGGGCGGGCGACGGTGTACAAACACCTGAAGGAATTGAAAGGCTGAAGATCAACAGATCGCAGCCTGCGGCAGCTCCTACAGGAAAACGCATTCCCCTGTAGGAGCTGCCGCAGGCTGCGATCTGTTCAATCAGTCGCCGTAGATATCGGACTTGAAATACTTCTCGGAAATCTTCTGGTACTCGCCACTCGCGCGAATGCCATCAATGGCGCCGTTCAACTGACTGACCAATTCGCTATTGCCCTTGCGCACCGCAATCCCCGCGCCCTCGCCCACGTACTTCGGATCCTTCAACTCAGGCCCGACAAACGCATAGCCCTTGCCGCGTGGCATCGACAGAAAGTCATTCAGCGGAATGGTATCGGCGAAAATCGCATCGAGCCGCCCCGCAGCCAGATCCATGTAGATCTCTTCGTTGTTGCTGTAGCGCTTGACGTTGATGCCCTTCGGTTCAAACACCTCGGTGGCGTAACGATCGGTGGTGGTCGCGCGCTGCACGCCGACGTTCTTGCCCTTGAGGCTGGCGTATTGATCATCAACGGTGGCGCCATCCTTCATCACCAGGCGCGACGAAGTGAAGTAGTACTTGTGGGTGAAATCCACCGACTTCTTGCGGTCTTCGTTGATGGTCATCGATGAAAGCGCCATGTCGATCTTCTTCACTTTCAGCGAAGGAATCAGCCCGTCGAACTCACCTTCGACCCACACGCACTTGACCTTCATCTGCGCGCACAGGGCATTGCCGATGTCGTAGTCGAAACCGACGATTTCACCTTGGTCGGTTTTAGAGGCGAACGGTGGATAAGCGGCTTCGATACCGATGCGCAGGGTTTGCTCGGCGGCGAACACGCTGGCGCAGGTCAACAGGCTGAGGGCCAGACCGGTGATGAGGGGGAGTTTCTTCATGTTCGTTCTCTCGCGGAAGTTGTTGTTGGTTTGGCAAGAAAGAGCTGAAACGGAGGGGAGATACTTTTTTGTACTTATAAATCCATATTGGACTTATATGTACAAATCGTCAATTCGGGGCAGAAGCAAAAAGATCGCAGCCTTCGGCAGCTCCTACAGGGGTATGCCGACCCAATGTAGGAGCTGCCGAAGGCTGCGATCTTTTGATTTACTTCTTCCAGCGATCGGCAGCTGCATGATCACTGTCCCGCCCCTCAACCCAACGCGGTCCGTCGCTGGTGTTTTCCTTCTTCCAGAACGGCGCACGGGTTTTCAGGTAATCCATGACGAATGCGCAGGCATCGAAAGCGGCCTGACGATGGGCGCTGGCGGCACCGACGAACACGATCGGCTCGCCCGGCTCGAGCGCGCCGATGCGGTGCAGCACTTCCAGCTTCAACAGCGGCCAGCGCTGCTCGGCTTCGATGGCGATCTTGCCGAGGGCTTTTTCGGTCATGCCCGGATAGTGTTCGAGGAACATCCCCGCCACATCCAGGCCATCGTTGAAGTCGCGCACATAACCGACAAAACTCACCACCGCACCGACGCCGACATTGGCCGCGTGCATCGCGTTGACTTCAGCGCCCGGATCGAACGGCGTAGCCTGCACACGAATCGCCATGGCTCAGCCTCCGGTCACGGTAGGAAAGAACGCCACTTCGTCGCCATCGACCACTGGCTCGTCGAGCTGGCAGAGGTCTTCGTTGCGCGCACACATCAGGTTCTGCTCGCTCAGCACCTCGGCGCCGTCACGTTGCGCGAGCAATGCACGCACATCGTCGACGGTGGCGAAATCGCCTTCAACCTTCACCGAATCGACGCCCAGCGCTTCCCGGTAACGGGCAAAAAACTTCACGGTCAGGTTCATGGCTGCTCCGCTTGAAAATGCCCGCTCTTGCCGCCGACCTTCTCCAGCAGGCGCACGCTTTCGATGGTCATGCCACGATCGACGGCTTTGCACATGTCGTAGATGGTCAGGGCGGCGACGCTGGCAGCCGTCAGCGCTTCCATTTCGACGCCGGTCTGCCCGGACAGTTTGCAGCGGGCAACGATGCGCACGGTGTCGTCGCCATCAGCGCTGAGCTCGACTTTGACGCCAGTGAGCATCAGCGGGTGGCACAGGGGAATCAGATCGCTGGTTTTCTTCGCCGCCTGAATGCCGGCAATGCGCGCCACGGCGAACACGTCACCCTTGGGGTGGCCGCCGCTGACGATCATCTGCAGGGTTTCGGGGAGCATGCGCACCAGCGCCTGGGCCGTCGCTTCACGGAACGTCACGGCTTTTTCGGTGACGTCGACCATGTTGGCGCGACCTTGGGAATCGAGATGAGTCAGCACGGGATTACTCCTGATCAGGAGCGGGGATTGTAAACCTGCGGGTCAAATTTCTGCGAGTCGGATTATCACGCAACCCGTGTAGGAGCTGCCGAAGGCTGCGATCTTTTGATCTGGCTTTATACAGCACAGTCAAAAGATCGCAGCCTTCGGCAGCTCCTACATTTGGTTTTGTGTTCAGGCAGAAAAAAACGGGCGGCTTTTGGGCCGCCCGGTTTTGTTGACGATGCGGTTACAGATGGGTTTCGGCGTATTCGGCCAGGATCGAGCGAGGCACCCCTTGCAGGGTGATGTGCACACCGTTGGGGAAATCCTTGAAGCGTTCAGTCAGGTAGGTCAGCCCGGAGCTGGTCGCGGACAGGTAAGGGGTGTCGATCTGTGCGAGGTTGCCCAGGCACACCACTTTCGAACCGGCGCCGGCACGGGTGATGATGGTTTTCATCTGGTGCGGCGTGAGGTTCTGGCATTCGTCGATGAGGATCAGGCTCTGCTGGAAGCTGCGACCGCGAATGTAGTTGAGCGATTTGAACTGCAACGGCACTTTGCTGAGGATGTAGTCGACGCTGCCATGGGTGTTTTCATCATCCATGTGCAGGGCTTCGAGGTTGTCGGTGATGGCGCCCAGCCAAGGCTCCATTTTTTCCGCTTCGGTGCCGGGCAGGAAACCGATCTCCTGATCCAGGCCCTGCACGCTACGCGTGGCAATGATGCGCCGATAACGTTTGCTGACCATTGTCTGCTCGATGGCAGCAGCCAGCGCCAGGATGGTTTTACCGGAACCTGCAGCACCCGACAGATTGACCAGGTGGATGTCCGGATCCAGCAGCGCATACAGCGCCAGACTCTGATAGATATCGCGCGGTTTGAGCCCCCACGCTTCCTGGTGCAGCAACGGTTCCTGATGCAGATCGAGAATCAGCAGACGGTCTTCTTCGATCTCCTTGATCCAGCCGACGAAGCCCTGCTCATCAATGATGAACTCGTTGATGTGCACCGCCGGCAGGTTGTCGATCAGTTGCACCTGGTGCCAGGTGCGGCCATGGTCCTGACGGGTTTCGACCTTGCTCACGCGGTCCCAGAAGGAGCCGGTCATGTTGTGGTAGCCGTTGGGCAGCAGCGAAACGTCGTCGACCAGTTGGTCGGTGCTGTAGTCCTCGGCGTCGATCCCGCAGGCGCGGGCCTTGAGGCGCATGTTGATGTCTTTGGTCACCAGCACTACCGGTTTTTTCGGGTCGCGGGCGTGCAGATCAATCAACTGGTTGATGATTTTGTTGTCGTTCAGGTGCTCGGGCAGAATCAGGTTCGATTCGGCCTGCTTGCTCATCAGAATTGACAGCAAGCCCTTTGGACCGCCCTTGCCGCGCTGGATCGGCACACCCAGTTCGACATCTTCCGGGGAAGCGTCGCCCAAGGTCTTGTCGATCAGCCGGATGGCCTGACGGCATTCGGCGGCCACGCTGTGATGCCCGCTCTTGAGCTTGTCCAGCTCTTCAAGCACGGTCATCGGGATCGCGACGTGGTGTTCTTCGAAATTCAGCAGGGCGTTTGGATCGTGAATCAATACGTTGGTATCGAGTACATAAAGGATTGGCTGGTTGGAGGAAGGGCTACGTCCGTGATCATCCATACTCGGTCACCTTTGTCAGAGCCAGTAGACGCAATACCTGGGCGGTGCTGCGCCTCGAAGTGACTGCCGAAATCTCACCTGCGGAGATTCAAGTGACTGCAAACAAACGGGTCTTGGAAGACGCCACCTGTGTTGCAGGTTTCGGCGGTCTGTCTTCGTAATACTCCAAAACCGATGACATAAAAAAGTACTTTGACGGTTTTTTTAAGTTTATTTTGCAGAGTGACGAAAAGCCCTTGGCGGACTGCCCAGACCCCGTTAAAGTCGGAAGTCCGCCTGCATCGAATTATTCAAAAAATTCGCCCCAAGCCCAATGTTTCCGGGCTTCTGCCGTTTCTCAGCGAAACGCGTCCTGACAGTCCTCCCAACCGATACCGCTTTGCGCCGTTTGCGTGAGCAGCCACGGCATCGAGGTCTTAACCGCGTCTTGCTTGACGTTGAAATTGATCACCCCGTGGCGCCACAACAACATCAAGGTCAGCACCCGTTGCGCGCTCGCTGCGCCCTTGAGCTTGCCGGCGCCGTCCTGGGCATCGATGTCCCACAGCGCCACTTGCAGGCCCTGACTGTTGAAGAAGTCTTGCGCGTCACTGCGGCGCTGGCCATCCGGCGGACGGAACAGCGGCACGTAGTTTTCCGGCAACTTGTTCCTGACCAGATCAGCGCTGCGCCGCACCGAATCCTGCCAGTCCTGCCAATGGCTGTGGGACCGGAACTCCCAACCCTGCACGCCGACGCACATTTGCGAGAACGCTGCTTGCAGGCTGCTCACCGAACGCTCGGCCAACCGCGCCTGAATATCCTTGCCCAGCACAAAGAACGTGCCGCTCAAATTCGACTTGCGCAGATACTCGCTTAACCAGCCGGTGTTGTCCGGTTGCAGGTTGGCGGCGCTGTCGAACGTCAGCAGAAACAGCCGGTCGTGCATCTCGTCGCCGTTACGCTCGTAGTCGCCGAAACGATCGAATTCGTTACTGGTCTGCGGCGACAGCGCAGCCTTGCGCATCAATTCGTCGAGATACTGCAAATGGAAGATCCGGCTAGGCTCGGCCCACTTGGTGTAATAGCTGTCATCGCTGACCACGAACTTGGCAGCCTGCTCACGCAGGGTCGGCAAGTCTTCAACGAGGAAGCAGAAGGAGGCGTCCTGGTCGCAGCTTTGCTGGGCGTAGTTGTAGTTGGCCAACAGGCGCTGCCAGAGGCGTTGGCGCAGGTTGTCGATCGCATCGATATTGACCGTGCGCAGGCCCAGACGCTGGGCCAATGCCGCTTCGTCCATCGACTCGGTGCCAAGCAGGCCCCGGGCGAACATGAGGATTTCCGCCCGCGACGCGACGTCGAACAGGGTCGGGCTGGTCAGCTTTTCCGGCCAGGTGCTGCGATCCAGCGTCGCAATATCGCCCGGCGCCGCGACGGCACCGCAGCTCAACAGCCACGCGGTGAATAAAAGAACAATGCGCAAAGGGGTGTCTCCATAACAAAACCCGCGCGGCACTATAGCTGATCCCACACGATTCCCCTTAGCCACGGATGATCGTTCCCACGCTCTGCGTGGTAACGCCTCCCCGGACGCTCCGCGTCCAATTCTACGGTGACGCAGAGCGTCACGGGCGGCATTCCCACGCAGAGCGTGGGAACGATCAAAGAAAGATCAAAAGATCGCAGCCTTCGGCAGCTCCTACCTGTGCCTCCATTGAATTCATTGCGATTTCATGTCAACCGCAACCTGTAGGAGCTGTCGAGCTCCAGCGAGGCTGCGATCTTGTTCCATGACACCACCGATCACCTATCACGCTCATAGCTGGAGTCAACACCGACAACCCCCTAGAATCGCCCCCACGATTAAAGGAGACGACTTCATGCTGATGGTGATTTCCCCCGCCAAGACCCTCGATTACGAAACACCGCCGGCAACCCAGCGCTTCACCCAGCCGCAATACCTCGATCACTCGCAGGAACTGATCCAGCAATTGCGCGACCTGACGCCGGCGCAGATCAGCGAGCTGATGCACGTGTCCGACAAGATCGGCGGGCTCAACGCCGCGCGTTTCGGCAGCTGGACGCCAGCGTTCACCGTAGAAAACGCCAAGCAGGCGCTACTAGCGTTCAAGGGCGACGTCTACACCGGTCTCGACGCGCAATCGTTCAGCGAAGCCAACTTCGACTACGCGCAAAAACACCTGCGCATGCTCTCCGGCCTCTACGGCCTGCTGCGCCCGCTTGACCTGATGCAGCCGTATCGCCTGGAGATGGGCACCAAGCTGGCCAACGCCCGTGGCAAAGACCTTTATGCCTTCTGGGGCACGCGTATCAGCGAATGGCTGAACGAAGCGCTGGCCGATCAGGGCGACGATGTGCTGCTCAACCTGGCGTCCAACGAATACTTCTCGGCGGTCAAGCGCACCGCGTTGAACGCGCGGATCATCAACACCGAGTTCAAGGATCAGAAGAACGGCCAGTACAAGATCATCAGCTTCTACGCGAAAAAGGCTCGCGGCTTGATGAGCCGTTTCGTGATCCAGGAAAAAATCAACGATCCAGCCCTGCTCAAGCAGTTCGACGTGCAGGGTTATCGCTACAGCGCCGAGCAGTCGAAACCCGACAATCTGGTGTTTTTGCGCGACCACGCCCCCGAATAAAGCATGCTCAATGCACGACTCTTTCTATATAGAGTCGTGCAGCTCGCACGATGTCAAAAAACCCTCGCCTTATTTCGCCATTTTTATGGCGCCAGAAAATATTCCCTGTCCTTTCTAATTTTAGTTTCACTCGACACTGATCATTTTTTTCAGTAGTGGCACCTAAATTTTTTCACGGTAGTGGCACAAAACTATCTACTGCGATTATCTCCCTATCTATAAAGGGCGAAATGGAAAGTGCTATCAAATTGAGACCAGTGCCATCTTCAACAATATTTCAAGAAATTTCAGATTGCACGATGAGTGGACAGGAACTATGTCCAAATGCGTAGCTCATACCACCGGTAACGATTCTCGTCGAGTTTGTACGAGATAACTTACGCAGAGCAGATAGCCATGTAACCAAGTTGTCACAGCAACTTGCCTAGATGACTAACTAGTCTCAAAACACAACGAAGGACAGGAGATAGGCACCATTAATATCCCCTACAAGGCCATGGCCGCGCCCCTATAACCGTGCTCGCCTGAGCACCAGACCGCTTGATCCACGGGCCTCTCGCCTGACATCGAGCGCGCAAGACCAATGCACGAGAGTCTTCCCGACAGAAGATCTGCTGCATAACAGGGCAAGTCATAACTATAAGGCCTGGTTGCGCACATCTTGAGTGCACTTATTTAGACACTCGGAACTTTGTATGCCTGCACACGGCATTGTGGCGCCTGTAAGCCGCACTTTCGAGTGCACTAGTGAACGCTGAACACCATTAACTCCGGCCTTCTAAGGCCTGATATATACAGAGGTAATTGCGATGCGCATCAGCATATTTGGTTTGGGTTACGTTGGCGCAGTATGTGCCGGTTGCCTGTCTGCACGGGGCCATGACGTGGTTGGCGTCGATGTTGCCAAAGACAAGATCGACATGATCAACGCTGGCAAATCCCCCATTGTTGAACCGGGCCTGGGCGAACTTCTGCAACAGGGTATCCAGACCGGTCGTCTGCGTGGCACGACCAACTTCGCCGAAGCGATTCGTGACACTGACCTGTCGATGATCTGCGTCGGCACGCCAAGCAAAAAGAACGGCGACCTCGAACTGAACTACATCGAAGCCGTGTGCCGCGAGATCGGTTTTGTTCTGCGTGAAAAAACCACCCGCCACACCATCGTTGTGCGCAGCACCGTGTTGCCGGGCACCGTCGCCAACGTGGTGATCCCGATTCTCGAAGATTGCTCGGGCAAGAAGGCCGGTGTCGACTTCGGCGTCGCGGTCAACCCCGAGTTCCTGCGTGAATCCACCGCCATCGCCGACTACGACCTGCCACCGATGACCGTCATCGGCGAATTCGACAAGGCTTCGGGCGACGTTCTGCAATCGCTGTACGAAGAACTCGACGCACCGATCATCCGCAAGGACATCGCCGTTGCCGAGATGATCAAGTACACCTGCAACGTCTGGCACGCGACCAAAGTGACCTTCGCCAACGAGATCGGCAATATCGCCAAAGCGGTCGGCGTCGATGGCCGTGAAGTGATGGACGTGGTCTGCCAGGACAAGACCCTCAACCTGTCCCAGTACTACATGCGCCCGGGCTTCGCCTTCGGCGGTTCGTGCCTGCCGAAAGACGTGCGCGCCCTGACCTACCGCGCAGGTTCGCTGGACGTCGAAGCGCCGCTGCTCAACTCGCTGATGCGCAGTAACGAATCGCAAGTGCAAAACGCCTTCGACATCGTTGAAAGCCACGACAAACGCAAAGTCGCTCTGCTCGGCCTGAGCTTCAAGGCCGGCACCGATGACCTGCGCGAAAGCCCGCTGGTGGAACTGGCCGAGATGCTGATCGGCAAGGGTTACGACCTGAGCATCTACGACAGCAACGTCGAGTACGCCCGTGTTCACGGCGCGAACAAGGACTACATCGAGTCGAAAATCCCGCACGTGTCGTCCCTGCTCAACGCGGACTTCGATTCGGTGATCGACAACTCCGACGTGATCATTCTCGGTAACCGCGACGAGAAATTCCGCGCGCTGGCCCAACAAGCGCCGCACGGCAAACAGGTCATCGACCTGGTCGGCTTCATGGCCAAAGCCACCGACACCGGTACGCGTACCGAAGGTATCTGCTGGTAAGGCAGACGTTGCACGGCGCCGCCCTCGCGACGCCGTGCGACAGAACCCAAATGTAGGAGCTGCCGAAGGCTGCGATCTTTACCGGAAACACTTGAGCTCCGAGTGAACCGGCAAAGATCAAAAGATCGCAGCCTTCGGCAGCTCCTACAGGGATCACCCGAATTGCGCGGGACAACGCAGTTTTTTGTAAGCCTGCCTTAACCCCATCGGGCCCGCCCCGAGATAGAGACGGATGCAGATTATGCACAGGCTAAAACACGGCCTACTTCAGGCCGCCGGTTGGCTGTTTTACCTAAGTTTGTTGATGGGCCTGGCCTTGATGCTGCCCACGTCCACATTCGACTCCGAGTCGAAGGACTTCATTTTCCTGATTGGCGCCGTGGGTATCTGGCGCTACTCGATGGGTGCAACGCACTTTGTGCGCGGCATGATTTTTCTCTACATCGTTTACCCGCACCTGCGCCGCAAAGTGCGCAAGCTGGGTAAGGCTGCAGACCCGTCGCATGTGTTTCTGATGGTCACCAGTTTCCGTATCGACGCGCTCACCACCGCTCAGGTCTACAGCTCGGTGATCCGCGAAGCCATTGACTGCGAACTGCCGACCACCGTGGTCTGCTCCATCGTGGAAATGTCCGATGAGCTGTTGGTCAAGGCGCTGTGGGCGCGGATGAATCCGCCAGAGCGTGTGAAGCTCGACTTCGTGCGGATTCCCGGCACCGGCAAACGTGATGGCCTGGCCTACGGTTTCCGCGCGATCTCTCGTCACCTGCCGGACGACCGCGCCGTCGTCGCCGTGATCGATGGCGACACCGTGCTCGGCGAAGGCACCGTGCGTAAAACCGTGCCGTGGTTCCAGCTGTTCGGCAACGTCGGCGGCCTGACCACCAACGAGTTCTGCGAAGTGCGTGGCGGCTACATCATGAGCGAATGGCACAAGCTGCGTTTCGCCCAGCGCCACATCAACATGTGCTCGATGGCCCTGTCCAAACGCGTACTGACCATGACCGGTCGTATGTCGGTGTTCAAAGCGTCAGTGGTGACCAACCCGGAATTCATCGCCGACGTTGAAAGCGACTCGCTGCAGCACTGGCGTCTGGGCCGTTTCAAGTTCTTGACCGGCGACGACAAGTCGAGCTGGTTCAGCCTCATGCGCCTCGGCTACGACACCTTCTACGTGCCTGACGCGGCGATCAACACCGTTGAACACCCGCCGGAAAAGAGCTTCATCAAGGCCAGCCGCAAATTGATGTTCCGCTGGTACGGCAACAACCTGCGCCAGAACTCGCGCGCGCTGGGCCTGGGTGTGAAACGCCTCGGCGCCTTCACCTCGGTGGTGCTGTTCGACCAGCGCGTATCGATGTGGACCTCGTTGCTCGGCCTGACCGTGGCGATCATCGCCAGCTTCAAATACGGCACCGCGTTCATCCTGGTTTATCTGCTGTGGATCGGCATCACCCGCCTGATCCTGACCCTGCTGTTGTCGTGCTCCGGTCACCGCATCGGCCCGGCTTATCCAGCGATTCTTTATTACAACCAGATCGTCGGCGCGATGGTGAAGATCTACGTGTTCTTCCGCCTCGACCAACAATCCTGGACGCGCCAACCCACTTCCCTGACCCGTGATCTCGCCAGCTTTCAACGTTGGTTCAACACCTGGTCGTCTCGGACCATGACCTTCTCCGCCGGCAGCATTTTTGTCGCCGTGCTGCTGATGATGGTCTGACCCGCCCCTATTGAATTAACAAGGAAATCGCCCCTATGAATACCGCCGTGAACGTCAACGTAGTGCATGAATCCGAAGCCCAGCGCCAACACGCCCGCGTGAAAATCCCGGCCAAACTGCGCTTCTTCGGCCCTGACCGGACACCGGTCGAAGCGCGGGTCATCGACCTGTCTGCCGGTGGTCTGGCGTTCAACGCCGGGCAAATGCCGCTGACCCTTGGCGAGGTGTACAAGGCGCGTCTGCAATTCGTCATCGACAACCTCGGCCTGGCCATGGACGTTGAACTGCAAGTGCGTTCCTACGACCGCCAGACCGGCCGTGTTGGTTGCCAGTTCCAGAACCTCGAGCAGCAGGACATTTCCACCCTGCGCCACCTGATCACCTCGCACCTGGCCGGCGACATCGTCAGCATCGGCGAAGTGCTGGCGACCCTGCAGCGCGACAATTTCACCAAGGCGCGCAAGGTCAAGGACGGTGGCTCCGGCATGACCCCGTTCGGTCGTTTGAAGGCAGTGACCTTCAGCGCCGGCGTGTTTGTCGTCGGTCTGGTTGCGGCGGGCTTCATTTTCAAATCGGTGTACGGCATGTACTTCGTCAGCCACGCGCAGGCTGGCCTCGTCAGCGTGCCGGGGATGAACATCACCATGCCGCGCGACGGCACCGTGCAGAGCCTGATCAAGTCCGACGGCGTCGCAGCGAAAGGCGCGCCACTGGCGACCTTCAGCACCAGCATGCTCGACGTGCTCAAGGGGCATCTGGACGAAGACCAACTGGCCCCGGCCAAGGTTGAAGAACTCTTTGGCAAGCAAATGACCGGCACCCTGACTTCGCCGTGCGATTGCACCGTGGCGCAGCAACTGGTGGCTGACGGTCAGTACGCGAGCAAGGGCGATGTAATCTTCCAGTTGGTGCCGCGCAACACCCAGGCCACCGTTGATGCGCGCTTCTCTTATCGCCAGTTCGGCGACGTGCGTCCGGGTACCCCGGTGAGCTTCCAGATCGCCGGCGAAGACAAGACCCGCACCGGCAAGATCGTCAGCAGCACCAGCCTGAAAAGCGCCGACCTGTCCTCCGACATCCGCGTGCAGATCCAGCCAGACGAGCCGCTCGACAGCAGCTTCGCCGGCCGCCCGGTGGAAGTGAACAGCGACCGTGGCCCGAACCTGAACTGGCTGATCGACAAAGCCATGGCTGCCGGTCTTTAAGTCGAGGACATGCCTGTGACTACTCCACCCATCCTGAAAACACCGCGATCCCTGTGGGAGCTGGCCTGCCAGCGATTGGATCAGCGCGGTGTGTCTGATGTACCGCGCCGCCTGAATCGCGAGCAGGCTCACTCCTACATGGGGACGGTGTGTGCCTTGGCGCTGGCGGTGAGTCTCGCCGGTTGCGCCGGCCTGCCCGATCAGCGTCTGGCCAACGAAGCGCTGAAGCGTGGCGACACCGCCACTGCAGCGCAGAACTATCAACAACTGGCCGATCTGGGTTACAGCGAAGCGCAAGTCGGCCTCGCCGATATCCAGGTCGACAGCCGCGACCCTGAGCAAATGAAACAGGCCGAAGCGACTTATCGTGCAGCGGCCAGTGTTTCGCCGCGTGCTCAGGCGCGTCTCGGCCGCTTGCTGGTGGCCAAACCGGGCTCCACCGAAGCCGAGCATCAGGAAGCCGAAAGCCTGCTGAAAAAAGCCGCCGCCAATGGCGAAGGCAACACGTTGATCCCGCTGGCGATGCTGTACCTGCAATACCCGCACAGCTTCCCGAACATCAACGCTCAGCAGCAGATCGATCAGTGGCGCAAATCCGGTTACCCGGAAGCGGGTCTGGCCCAAGTGCTGCTGTATCGCACCCAAGGCACCTACGACCAGCACCTGGATGACGTGGAAAAGATCTGCAAAGCCGCGCTCAACACCACCGACATCTGCTACGTCGAACTGGCCACCGTTTACCAGAAACGCGCGCAGCCAGAGCAACAAGCCGAGCTGATCAAGCAGATGCAGGCCGGTTACAGCCGTGGCACCGTCACCGCGCAGCGCGTCGATTCGGTGGCCCGTGTATTGGCCGATTCGACCCTCGGCAAGCCCGACGAAAAAACCGCGCAGTCGTTGCTTGAGCCGATCGCTCCGGGCTACCCGGCATCGTGGGTGACCCTCGCGCAATTGCTCTACGACTACCCGGAACTGGGCGACGTCGATCAGATGATGAAGTACCTCGACAACGGCCGCGCCGCCGATCAACCGCGCGCCGAGCTGTTGCTGGGCAAGCTCTACTACGAAGGCAAAATGGTTCCGGCCGACGCCAAAGTCGCCGAAGAACATTTCCAGAAAGCCGTTGGCCGCGAAGTCGCCGCCGACTACTACCTCGGCCAGATCTATCGCCGTGGCTACCTCGGCAAGGTCTATCCGCAGAAGGCTCTCGACCACCTGCTGACCGCTGCACGCAACGGCCAGAACAGCGCCGACTTCGCCATCGCCCAACTGTTCTCCCAAGGCAAGGGCACCAAGCCCGATCCGCTCAACGCCTACGTGTTCAGCCAATTGGCCAAAGCACAAAACACCCCGCAAGCCGATGAGCTGGCGACCACCCTCGCTGCGCAATTGCCGCCCGAGCGTCTGGCCGAAGCCCAACGCCTGCTGCAACAGGAGCAAGCCAGCCGTGGCGCTCTGAACCAGAACACGCTGCAACTGCACGCCCTGCAAGAAGAAGACGGCGAGGAAAAATTATGAAGTTGAATCCATTCGTGAAGGCCGGTATTGGCCTCACCTTCGCGCTGATCTGGTCTTGCCCGACACTGGCCGCGATGACTGAAACCAAGAACTTCGGCCTCGAAGTGAAAGTCACCGGCCAGTCCGAAGACGACCGTGACCTCGGCACCGCCAGCGGCGGCGACGTCAACGGCGTCGGCCTCGACCTGCGTCCGTGGATCTACGGCGAAAGCGGCGCGTGGAGCGCCTACGCCATGGGCCAGGCCGTGACCTCGACCGACATCATTGAAACCGACACCCTGCAACAATCCGACGGTGCACAAACCACCGACAGCGGTGATCGTGAAACCAAGAAAAACTACCTGGCGATGCGCGAGTTCTGGGTCGGCTACAGCGGCTTCACGCCCTACCCCGGCGAGATCCTCAAGCTCGGTCGCCAGCGTCTGCGCAATGACGACGGCCAATGGCGCGACACCAACATCGAAGCGCTGAACTGGACCTTCGACACCACCCTGTTGCGCGCCAACGCCGGTGTCGCCGAACGCTTCAGCGAATACCGCACCGACTTGAAAGAGCTGGCGCCAAAAGACAAGGATCGCCTGCACGCCTACGCCGACGCCGCTTATCAGTGGACACCGGGCCAGTGGGTCGGCATTCGCGGTCATCACACCCACGATGACGGCAAACTCGATTACGCCGAGCCGGGCGTTCCGCGCGACTCGCTGGATAAAACCCAGAACGGCGACATCAGCTGGCTCGGCCTGACCGCCGACAGCGACGCCTACAACTGGCGCAACACCAACACCGTCAACTACTGGGGCAGCATCACCGGCATGAGCGGCGACCGCGACTCGGTCAACGCGCTGAACGCCGATGGCACGCGCCCGGCACAAGCCAAGCGCAGCGACGACGTCAACGGCTGGGCCACCGACATCGGTGTGCGCCTGCGCCTCGATCCGCAATGGCAAGTCGGCGGTGCGTATGCCCGCGCCAGTGCCGATTACGAGCAGAACGGTCTGGAGAGCAACCGCTCCAACTACACCGGTACCCGTTCGCGCGTTCATCGTTTCGGCGAAGCCTTCCGTGGCGAAATGAACAACATGCAGACCGCCACCCTGTTCGGTTCGTGGATGGTCAACGACGAGTACGACGCCAGCCTGATCTACCACAAATTCTGGCGTGTCGACGGCAACAAGCCGGTCGGCAGCAACGGCATCAATGCCGTGGAAAACAACACCGACGACGCCACCGGCGCGATCCTGTCCAGCACCTCGCTGCCGCTTGAAGACGGCAACAAGGACCTCGGTCAGGAAATGGATCTGGTCGTCACCAAGTACTTCAAGCAAGGCCTGTTGCCGGCGGCGCTGAGCCAGTCGATCGACGAGCCTTCGGCCCTCGTGCGCTTCCGTGGCGGTGTGTTCAAACCGGGCGATGCCTACGGCAAGCAGGTTGATTCGTACATGCACCGCGCGTTCATCGACGTGATCTGGCGCTTCTGATGCAAACCGCCAAGGGAGTGCCCGACATGATCAGCACCAGGACAGGCTCACTCAGCCTGCTGGCCGGCGCGATGCTGCTGGCCAGCGCCGGCGCCTTTGCCAATGTGGAGCCAACGGCGCCACAACCGGCCAAGCAAGCCACCGTGGCCAAAGAGCTGCAGCAAGCCAAGACCTACACCGTCAGCAGCGCGCCGACCGAGGCGCTGCAACTGGCCAAGCCGAAACTGCCTGACCTTTCCGGCTTCACTGCCGAAGCCGCTGCGGCGAAAATCGTCCGTAGCAAACCAGGCAAGATCAGCGTGCGCCGGATGATGCAGGAAGACGCCCTGAAGGACTTCATCGGCGGCGACAACAAGATGGCCGAATGGGTGGTGCGTCAGCACGGTATCCCGCAGGCGATCTTCGTCGACGACGGCTACATGAACCTCAAGGATCTGGCGAAGAAACTGCCCAAGCAGTACTTCAGCGAGACCTCGCCGGGCGTGTATCTGTCGAAGCTGCCGATCGTTGTCGGCCGCAAAGGCATCCTCGAAATCGACGGCCAGACTCAGGAACTGCGCCTGTCGCAAGAGGCCGGTTCGTTCCTGGTCAACGACGGTCAGTTGTTCGTGCGTGATACCAAAATCACGGGCTGGCGCGAGAAGGACAACGGCCCGGCGACCTTCCGTTCGCCGAAGGAATTCCGTCCGTTCCTGCTCGCCTGGGGTGGCACCGAGACCTACATCGTCAACAGCAAGATGGCCAGCTTCGGCTACGCCAACAGTAAGTCGTACGGCGTGAGTATTTCCCAATACACGCCGAACATGGCCAAGGTCCTCAAGCGTCCTGAACCGACTGGCTGGATCGTCGGCTCCGAGTTCTCCGACATGTGGTACGGCTTCTACTGCTACGAGACCCGCGACTTCGTGGTCAAGGGCAACACCTACAAAGACAACATCGTTTACGGCATCGACCCGCACGACCGTTCCCACGGCCTGATCATTGCCGAAAACACTGTGCACGGCACGAAGAAGAAGCACGGGATCATCATTTCCCGTGAGGTCAACGACAGCTTCATCTTCAACAACAAGAGCTTCGACAACCACCTCTCGGGCCTGGTGATCGACCGTAACAGCGTCAACAACATCATTGCCTACAACGAGATCTACAAGAACCACACTGACGGCATCACCCTCTACGAGTCCGCCGACAACCTGCTGTGGGGCAACAAGGTCATCAGCAACAAGCGCCACGGCATCCGCATTCGTAACAGCGTGAACATCCGCCTCTACGAAAACGTCGCCATGGCCAACGGCTTGACCGGCGTCTACGGCCACATCAAGGACCTGAGCGACACCGACCGTGACATCAAGCTCGATCCGTTCGATGCGCAGGTGTCGCTGATCGTCGTTGGCGGTGAGCTGGCGGCCAATGGCAGCGGCCCGCTGTCGATCGATTCGCCTTTGAGTGTCGAGCTGTATCGCGTGTCGATGCTGGCGCCGACCAAATCCAGCGGCATCAGCTTCAACGGCATCCTCGGCGAGCGCCAGGATGAAATTCTCGACCTGCTGGTGCGCCAGCAGAAAGCCGTGCTGATCGACCCTGTCGAACGCCAGACCGAAATGCAGGACTGAGGATAATTTTATGCACCCACACTTGATCAAATTACTCAGCCTGTCGGCCCTGACCGTGGGCATTCTCGCGGCCAGCAACGGCGCCCGCGCCGATGAAGGCGCCGCTGCGACACCGCCGAAGTTCAGCGCCGAACCGTGCTGCAACCTGTGCCCGGCTGCGCATGACGCGAAGAACTACACCACGCGCTATCAGCAGAACTTCACCACGCTGGTGCAGGCGCAAGGCGACTGGTTGTTCCGCACTCAGGAAGATCTGCGCACCGAGTTCAACACCACCCCGGCCGGCTACAAACGCCTGCAACAGTTGCACGATGCGTTCAAGGCCAAAGGCGTTGAGCTGGTGATCGTTTACCAGCCGACCCGTGGCCTGGTGAATCGCAACAAGCTCAACCCGCAGGAAAAAGCCGCGTTCGATTACGAGAAAGCGCTGGGCAACTACAAGACCATGCTCGGCCGTTTCGCCAAGATGGGTTACGTCGTGCCAGACCTGTCGCCGCTGACCAACGAATCGCTGCCGGACACCCTGCCCGCCCACGATTTCTACTTCCGTGGCGACCAACACTGGACGCCATACGGCGCACAGCGCACGGCGAAAATCGTCGCCGAGAAGGTCAAGCAGATCCCGGCCTTCGCCGACGTGCCCAAGCGTGAATTCGAGACCAAGCGCTCCGGGCGCATGGGCAAGACCGGCACCCTGCACAACATGGCCGGGCAACTGTGCGGCACCAGTTACGCGATCCAGTACATGGATCAGTTCACCACCGAGCCGAAAGGCGAGGCAGGCGACGGCGATCTGTTCGGCGATTCCGGCAACCCGCAAATCACCCTCGTCGGTACTTCGCACAGCGGCAAGAACTACAACTTCGCCGGTTTCCTCGAAGAAGCCATCGGCGCCGACATTCTCAACGTCGCGTTCCCCGGCGGTGGTCTGGAAGGTTCGATGTTGCAGTACCTCGGCAGCGACGAATTCCAGAAGACGCCGCCGAAAATCCTCATCTGGGAATTCTCGCCGCTGTATCGCCTCGACCAGGAAACCATCTATCGCCAGATGATGTCTCTTCTCGACAACGGCTGCGAAGGCAAAGACGCACAGATGACCGCGAGCACCACGCTCAAGCCTGGCGGCAAACAAGAACTGCTGGTCAACAGCAAGAACCTGAACCTGCAGAACAGCAGCCATCAGGTCGACATCCGCTTCGCCGACCCTTCGGTGAAAACCCTGCAAGCCACCCTCTGGTACATGAACGGTCGCCACGAGGACATCAAGATCGAGAAACCGGAAACCTCCGACACCGACGGTCGTTTCGCCTTTGAGCTGCGCACGGACGAAGACTGGGCCTCGCAAAACCTGCTGGCGGTCGAAGTCCAGGGCCCGGAAGCGGGTACCGCGCCACAGAAAGTCGAAGCGAAAATCTGCAAACGCAACGTATTCCCGGGCGCTGGGCAACAAACCGCTCAGGTCGGGCAATGAGGTCTGCTATGCGAAATCCGAAATTGAAATCTTTTCTGGCACCAACGCTGCTGAGCCTGGCGATGTTCGCCGGGGCGACTCAGGCCGCCGCGCCACTGCGTCCACCACAGGGTTACTTTGCGCCTGTGGATAAATTCAAGACCGGTGACAACAGCGAAGGCTGCGATGCAATGCCGGCGCCGTACACCGGGCCGCTGCAATTTCGCAGCAAATACGAAGGTTCGGACAAGGCGCGTTCGACGCTGAACGTGCAGTCGGAAAAAGCCTTCCGCGACACCACCAAAGACATCACCACGCTGGAACGCGGCACCGCCAAACGGGTGATGCAGTTCATGCGCGACGGTCGTCCGGAGCAGCTTGATTGCACGCTGAACTGGCTGACCGCTTGGGCCAAGGCCGATGCGTTGATGTCGAAAGACTTCAACCACACCGGCAAGTCGATGCGCAAATGGGCGTTGGGCAGCATGGCCTCTTCGTACATTCGCCTGAAGTTCTCCGACTCGCATCCGCTGGCGCAGCATCAGCAGGAAGCGCAGGTGATCGAGGCGTGGTTCAGCAAAATGGCCGACCAGGTGGTCAGCGATTGGGACAACCTGCCGCTGGAAAAAACCAACAACCACTCGTACTGGGCCGCCTGGTCGGTGATGGCGACCTCGGTCGCGACCAACCGCCGCGACCTGTTTGACTGGGCAGTGAAGGAATACAAGGTCGGCGCCAATCAAGTCGATGCCGACGGTTTCCTGCCGAACGAACTCAAGCGCCAGCAACGCGCCCTCGCCTATCACAACTACGCCTTGCCGCCGCTGGCGATGATCGCCAGTTTCGCCCAGGTCAACGGGGTTGATTTGCGTCAGGAGAACAATGGTGCGCTGAAACGCCTGGGTGATCGGGTGTTGTCGGGGGTGAAAGACCCGGATGAATTCGAGAAGAAGAACGGCAAAGAGCAGGACATGACCGACTTGAAAGAGGACATGAAATTCGCCTGGCTCGAACCGTTCTGCACGCTCTACACATGCCCGCCGGATGTCATCGAGAAGAAGCATGGCATGCAGCCGTTCAAGACCTTCCGCCTCGGCGGCGACCTGACCAAGGTCTACGACCCGTCCCATGAAAAGGGCAACAAGGGTTCATGAAAGGCGAAAAGCAAAAGCCCCTCACCCTAACCCTCTCCCAAAGGGAGAGGGGACTGACCGAGGTGGCTGTGCGAGTTACGCCGAAATGAAATATCGAGTCGATCTCAGGTGTTGAAAAACAATCGAGATCAGGCTGCACAGAAATACCGAGTTGATCTCAGGCGTTGAAAAACAACCGAGATCAGGCTGCACAGAAATACCGAGTTGATCTCCTTTTCTGAAAACCATGGAGATCAGGCTCCCTCTCCCTCCGGGAGAGGGCGGGGGGTGAGGGAAAGATTTCAAGGCCCGGCACAACCCTGACAGAAACACCGTTTCACCCCTCCACTACCACGGGGGGTTTGGGGGGGCTTTGGCCCTTGACTGTTGGTTCAAACATGGAGAGATCGGGATGGTATTTTCATCCAACGTGTTCCTGTTTCTGTTCTTGCCGATCTTTCTCGGCTTGTATTACTTAAGCGGGCAACGCTATCGCAACTTGCTGCTGCTGATCGCCAGCTACGTCTTCTACGCCTGGTGGCGGGTGGACTTCCTCGCGCTGTTCGCCGCGGTCACGCTGTGGAACTACTGGATCGGCCTCAAAGTCGGTGCCGCTGGCGTCAGAACCAAACCGGCGCAGCGCTGGCTGTTGCTCGGTGTCGCAGTCGATTTGTGCATCCTCGGCTACTTCAAGTACGCCAATTTCGGTGTCGACAGCATCAACGCGATGATGACGTCGGTCGGTCTTGAGCCGTTCATCCTCACCCACGTGCTGCTGCCGATCGGTATCTCGTTCTACATTTTCGAATCGATCAGCTACATCATCGACGTGTATCGCGGCGACACCCCGGCCACGCGCAATCTGATCGACTTCGCCGCCTTCGTAGCGATCTTCCCGCACTTGATTGCCGGCCCGGTGTTGCGTTTCCGCGACCTCGCCGACCAGTTCAACAACCGCACGCACACCCTCGACAAGTTCTCCGAGGGCTGCACGCGGTTCATGCAGGGTTTCATCAAGAAAGTCTTCATCGCCGACACCCTCGCGGTGGTTGCTGACCATTGCTTCGCCCTGCAAAACCCGACCACGGGTGACGCCTGGCTCGGCGCGCTGGCCTACACCGCGCAGCTGTATTTCGACTTCTCCGGTTACAGCGACATGGCCATTGGTCTGGGCTTGATGATGGGTTTCCGTTTCATGGAAAACTTCAAACAGCCGTACATCAGCCAGTCGATCACCGAGTTCTGGCGCCGCTGGCACATCAGCCTGTCCACCTGGCTGCGTGACTATCTGTACATCACCCTCGGCGGTAACCGTAAAGGCACGCTGATGACCTATCGCAACCTGTTCCTGACCATGCTCCTTGGTGGTCTGTGGCACGGCGCGAACATCACCTACATCGTCTGGGGCGCTTGGCACGGCATGTGGCTGGCGATTGAAAAAGCGCTGGGCCTGAACACTTCGCCACGCAGTCTCAACCCGATCCGCTGGGCGCTGACCTTCCTGCTGGTGGTCATGGGCTGGGTGATCTTCCGTGCCGAGAACCTGCACGTTGCCGGCCGCATGTACGGCGCAATGTTCAGCTTCGGCGACTGGTCGCTGTCGGAACTCAATCAGGCCAGCCTCACCGGTCTGCAAGTGGCGACCCTGGTGGTGGCGTACGTGACGTTGGCGTTCTTCGGTCTGCGTGATCTGTACACCCATCAGCCGCCGGCCAAGACCAAACCTGAAGTCAACGTCGAGGCCAACGGCCCTGCCACAGCGACGCCGGGAATGATCAAAGCCGCGCCAGGCGAAAACCCGGCGAGCATCCATGAGCCTGGCTACACCGTCGGCATCGAAGCCCAGGTGCAACCGGCCTACTGGAGCGCGGACTGGTCCCGCTACGTGATGCGCGGCTTGATTCTGCTGCTGTTCATCGCCTCGATTCTCAAACTCTCGGCGCAAAGCTTCTCGCCGTTCCTTTACTTCCAGTTCTGAGGGATCTGACATGACCCGCTCATTACGCATCTTCTACATCGCCCTGTTCCTGGTGACCCTGTTGGTCCTCGGTTTATGGTCGGTTCGCAGCTTCTTCGGCTTCAGCACCAATGCCGAGGCGACGGTGCTCAACGGCCGCTGGACCAAGGCTGTGGAAACCCATTACGACGATGAATTCCCGATCAAGCGCCTGGGCACCAACCTCTGGGCCGCGCTGGATTTCAAACTGTTCAACGAAGGTCGTCCGGGCGTGGTGCTCGGTCGCGATCAGTGGTTGTACAGCGATGAAGAATTCAACCCGATCGTCAACGAAGAGCTGAACCTGCAAGGCAATTACGCGCTGGTCGAAGGCGTGCGCCAGACCCTCAAAGCGAAAGGCGTGAAACTGGTGATGGCGATCGTCCCGGCCAAGGTTCGTCTGTACCCGGAGCATCTGGGTGAAGTGAAACCGGCGAGCATCCACGAAAATCTCTATCAGGATTTCCATGCTCGTGTAGCCGCCGACAAGATCCTCGCCCCTGACCTGCTCAAGCCGTTCCAACAGGCCAAGCAAAGCGGTCAGCAAGTGTTCCTGCGCACCGACACGCACTGGACGCCGGAAGGCGCCGAGATCGCCGCGAACACCCTGGCGAACACCATCGCCGACAAGTTCCCGCTCAGCGGCGAGCCGCAACGCTTCGTCACCACGCCAGCGGAGAAGGTCACGCACAAGGGCGATCTGCGCTTGTTCCTGCCGCTCGATCCGCTGTTCGAAAACCTGATGCCGGCGCAAGAGCCGCTGCAAAAGCGCAACACCGTCGCGGCCGGTGATCAGCCTGCCGGCGGCGACGCGCTGTTCGCCAGCAATGAAGTGCCGGTGGCACTGGTCGGCACCAGCTACAGCGCCAACCCCAACTGGAACTTCGTCGGAGCACTGAAACAAGCGCTGCACAGCGACGTGGTGAGCTACGCCGAAGACGGCCACGGGCCGATCCTACCCATGCTCAGCTACCTGAAAAGCGATGACTTCAAGAACAGCCCGCCACAGGTGCTGATCTGGGAGTTTCCTGAACGATATCTGCCTGTGAACAACGAAATCGGCGACGCCGACCCGCAGTGGGTCGCAGAGCTTAAACAAGCCGGCGCGCGCCAACAAAACGTAGCAATCAACACTAAATCCGAGACGCCCGATCGGGCGCAAAACTGAAAGAGAGGTACACCATGACTTTCACTACTACTCCTCGTCGTCTCGCTAAAAGCTTCGCATTGGTTGCTGGCCTCAGCGTGCTTTCCGTCCCTGCCTTCGCCGGTGGCGACGCCGCCCTGTACGGCCCGACCGCACCGAAAGGCTCGACCTTCGTGCGTGTCTACAACGCCAGCAACGCTGAAGTCAGCGCCACCGTTGGCAGCACCAACCTGAGCGACGTTGCGCCATTGGCCAGCAGCGACTTCAGCTTCATGCCGGGCGGTGATTACAGCGCCAAGGTCGGCAGCCAGACCCTGCCGGTGAAGCTCGCCGGTGACCACTACTACACCCTGGTCAACAACGCTTCCGGCGCGCCGCAACTGATCGAAGAACCGCCGTTCAAGAACAAGCAGAAATCCCTGGTGCGCGTGCAGAACCTCAGCGACAAGCCGCTGACTCTGAAGACCGCCGACGGCAAGACCGACGTGGTGCCGAACGTGGCCGCCAAGGGCCGTGGCGAACGTGAAATCAACCCGGTGAAAGTCAGCCTGGCGCTGTACGAAGGTGACAAGAAAGTCGGCGACGTAAAACCGGTCGCCCTGGAGCGCGGTGAAGCCGCAGTGCTGTACGTCACCGGCAGCGGCAGCAGCCTGTCGCCAGTCTGGGTAAAACGCCCGGTATCGACTCGATAACAAATTTCCCGATGAGACGCTGACCCCTGTAGGAGCTGTCGAGTGAAACGAGGCTGCGATCTTTTGATTTTTCTCAGGATCAAGATCAACAGATCGCAGCCTTCGGTAGCTCCTACAGAGACCGCCTCTCGGTACGAGACAAAAACAAGAGTGAAACGACACAGCGTTCGTGCCTCTAACCAATCGATTTTATGGAGTAAACAATATGATTCCGGTGATCTTGTCAGGTGGTAGCGGTTCACGTCTTTGGCCGCTTTCGCGTAAGCAGTTCCCCAAGCAATTCCTCGCTCTGACCGGCGAACACACATTGTTCCAGCAGACCCTCGAACGTCTGGTGTTCGAAGGCATGGACACTCCGATCGTGGTCTGCAACAAGGATCACCGCTTCATCGTCAACGAGCAGTTGGCCAATCGTAATCTCGAATGCCAGCGCATCCTGATGGAACCGTTCGGCCGCAACACCGCGCCGGCCGTGGCGCTGACCGCGATGATGCTGGTCAATGAAGGTCGTGACGAACTGATGCTGGTGCTACCGGCGGACCACGTGCTGGAAGACCAGAAAGCCCTGCAACGTGCCCTCGCCCTCGCGACCGTCGCGGCTGAAAACGGCGAAATGGTCCTGTTCGGGGTACCGGCGACCAAACCGGAAACCGGTTACGGCTACATCAAGTCCACCGGTGATTCGCTGTTGCCCGAGGGCGTCAGCCGCGTCTCGCACTTCGTCGAAAAACCTGACGTCAAACGTGCCACCGAGTACGTCGCATCCGGCGGTTACTACTGGAACAGCGGCATGTTCCTGTTCCGCGCCAGCCGCTTCCTCGAAGAGCTGAAAAAGCACGATCCGGACATCTACGACACCTGCCTGCTGACCCTTGAGCGCAGCGAGCAGGACAACGACACCGTGACCTTCGACGAAGCCACCTTCGCCTGCTGCCCGGACAACTCCATCGACTATTCCGTCATGGAAAAAACCCAGCGTGCCTGCGTCGTGCCGCTGACCGCAGGCTGGAGCGATGTCGGCTGCTGGTCATCGCTGTGGGAAGTCAACGAGAAAGACGCCAACGGCAACGTCACCAAAGGCGACGTGGTGATCCAGGACAGCAAGAACTGCATGATCCACGGCAACGGCAAACTGGTGTCGGTGATCGGTCTGGAAAACATTGTCGTGGTCGAAACCAAAGACGCCATGATGATTGCCCACAAAGACAAGGTTCAGGGCGTCAAGCAGATGGTCAACACGCTCAACGAGCAGGGCCGCAGCGAAACCCAGAACCACTGCGAAGTCTATCGTCCGTGGGGCTCGTATGACTCGGTGGACATGGGCGGGCGTTTCCAGGTCAAGCACATCTCGGTGAAACCGGGCGCGTGCCTGTCGCTGCAGATGCACCATCACCGCGCCGAACACTGGATCGTGGTCAGCGGCACTGCCGAAGTGACCTGCGATGAAAACGTATTCCTGCTCTGCGAAAACCAGTCGACCTACATCCCGATCGCTTCGGTGCATCGCCTGCGCAACCCGGGCAAGATCCCGCTGGAAATCATCGAAGTGCAATCGGGTTCGTACTTGGGTGAAGACGACATCGAACGCTTCGAAGATATCTACGGCCGCTCCACCCCGATCGAACGCGGCGTGTCGGTGAAGACCATCGCGCAATAACGTTCAGCAAGACAAGAAGCCCCCGTCCAGCCCGCTGCGTCCCCTATCCGCAGTGGGTTGGGCGGGGGCTTTTTTTGTCCCGATTCAGCGTTCCCCGAACTGGCCCCTTCGCGAGCAAGCTCGCCCCCACACTTGAAATGCATTCCCCTGTGGGAGCGAGCCTGCTCGCGAAGAGGCCGGTCAGACACCGCAAGTCCCGATGCCCATCGCCAACCTCACCTACGCTTAGGTAGGATGCCCCTCTATCCCCGCGAGGTTGTGCGACATGTTCATCGGCGTTTTGCTGGTCATCACCTGGCTGGTCCTGTTGCTGCGCTACCCGGCCAAGGCCTTGCCGGTTTCAGTGGCTGCCGCGATTGGCCTCGGTCTGGTGGCGATGTGGGTCGTCTGGCTGGATAACCGCGAGATCAAGCAACTGGCGCGACTTGAGCTGCGCATCAGTTACGCGCCCGAGCAATGCCCGGCTGATCGTCCGTTGCAACTGAACATGAACAATGGCAACAGCGTGCCGTTGACCGAACTGCGCTGGCGCATCGCCGCCTACGCGTCGGGGGACACGGTCAATCTCGCCGACAATCAGTACACTGCCCCACGTTATCGCGGCCCCGGTGAATTGCAGGCCGGTGGCAACTGGCAAGACTGTTTGCCGCTGCCGCCGCTGCGTCCCGGTTATCGCCCGCAAACCCTGGAGTTCCGCGCCGAGCGTTTGCAGGGCAGTTTCTCCGACTGATTCCCCTTCCCCACTTTTTGCACAAGGAATGCGCCATGCCCGTTGCGTTGATTACCGGATGTTCCAGCGGTATTGGCCGCGCCCTCGCCGATGCGTTCAAAGCCGCCGGTTACGAGGTCTGGGCCAGTGCGCGCAAGGCTGAGGATGTTGCTGCATTGAGCAGTGCCGGATTCACTGCGGTGCAACTGGACGTCAATGACAGTGCGGCGCTGGAACAACTCGGCGAGCGGATCAACCAGCAACACGGCGGCCTCGATGTATTGATCAACAACGCCGGTTATGGCGCCATGGGGCCGCTGCTCGATGGCGGTGTCACGGCGATGCAGCGCCAGTTCGAAACCAACGTGTTTTCAGTTGTCGGCGTGACGCGAGCGCTGTTCCCGGTATTGCGCCGGGCCAAAGGCCTGGTGGTGAATATCGGCAGTGTCTCGGGGGTGCTGGTTACGCCGTTTGCCGGCGCTTACTGCGCGTCGAAAGCGGCGGTGCATGCGCTGACCGACGCGTTACGCATGGAACTGGCGCCCTTCGGCATTCGCGTGATGGAAGTGCAACCGGGGGCGATTCAGTCGAGCTTCGCCAGGAATGCCGGGCATGAAGCCGAATTGTTGATCAATGAACAATCGCCATGGTTTCCATTGCGCGAGGGCATTCGCGCCCGGGCCAGGGCTTCGCAGGACAAACCGACGCCGGCCAATGAGTTTGCTGTCGAGTTGCTCAAAGCGGTGCAGCAGCGCAAGCCGCCGCGCTTGATCCGTATCGGCAATGGCTGCCGGGCGTTGCCGTTGCTGGCGCTGTTGGTGCCCAAGGGATTGCTGGAGTCGACATTGATGAAGCGGTTCGGTTTGGGTGGGCAACTGTAGGAGCTTCGGCACGCTGCGATCTTTTGATTTTGACGTTGATTTGAAGATCAACAGATCGCAGCCTCGTTTCACTCGACAGCTCCTACAGGGGAGTCGTTAGTTCCAGGTTTTCATGAAGTCGATGAACGCTCGCACTTTCAGCGGTAGATGTCGGGTGTCCGGGTATAGCGCGTAGACCCCTTGCCGGGCAAAGCGGTAGTCGGGGAGCAAACGCTGCAACCGCCCGGCCTCCAGATCATCCTGAATCAGCCATTGCGGCAGAATAGCCACGCCCTGCCCGGTCAATGCAAACGCCCGCAGCGTTGCCGAGTTGTCGGCAACGATCGCGGTGGTCCCCGGTTTTGGCTGGTAGACATGCTCGGCGCCGGCCGGGTCGGCGACCGTCATTTCCGGCACTCGTCCGTGGCCCAAGGTTGGCATCGACTCCAGCGTCGCCAGTGTGGCAACTGGCGCAAAACGCTCGATCAACGCAGGCGCCGCCACCGCAAACACTTCGAACGTCGACAGCTGCACCGCGCGCAGATTGGAGTCGTGCATGCGCCCCAGGCGAATCGCCATGTCGAAGCGTTCGGAGATCAGATCGGCGTGGGTCGAAGACGTCGACAGGTGAATATTCAACTGCGGCTGCTGTTGGCGAAACACCTCCAGCGCCGGCACCACCTGAGCCAAGGCAAATTCCACCGTGGTGGTGATGCGCAACGTGCCCTTGAGCTGTGAATGCTCTGAACGCGCTTCCTCGATCGCCAGCCGTGCCTCGTCGAGGGTGCGCAAACAGCGGCGATAAAAACGCTCGCCGGCATCGGTCAGGGCCAGTTGCCGCGTGTTGCGGGTGAGCAAGGTCACACCCAGCTCTTCTTCGAGTCGCTTGAGATTGAAGCTCACCACGGCACGGGTCTGGCCCAAAGTATCGGCGGCCGCCGTCAATGAGCCGGCCTCGACCACGGCTTTGAACGTGTCAAAACGATCCAGGCTGACCATATACAGCGTACTCCCTGTCAAAATCATTTTGACAAACTAACAGTCAAACCAGCGTTTTCCTACGACTGTAAGCGCCTTACCCTGCACGTCTCATTACAGGGAAGCTGCCATGGCTTATCGCTCGAAAGTCGCGTTGGTGTATCTGCTAGGGTTTGCCCTCGACCTGCTGAACATGTTTGTCGCCAGCATTGCCTACCCCGACATTGCTCAGCAATTGCACGCGTCTGTCACGCAACTGGCGTGGATCAGCAACGCCTACATGCTTGGCCTGACGCTGATCATTCCGCTGAGCGTGTGGCTGGCGGCGCGGATGGGTGAGCGACGGCTGATTCTCGCTTCACTGCTGTTGTTCGGGATTGGCTCGGCGCTGGTGGCGCAAGCTGGATCAATTGAAAGCTTGATTGGCTGGCGGTTGTTGCAGGGGCTGGGTGGCGGATTGCTGCTGCCAGTCGGTCAGGCGTTGGCGTATCGACAGTTTCCGCCGTCGCAGCGTGCGCATTTCACCGGCGTGGTGTTGTTGGTGGCGCTGATGGTGCCAGCATTGTCGCCGGCGGCGGGTGGATTGATTGTTCAGGCGTTGTCGTGGCGATGGATTTTCTATTTGAACTTGCCGGTGGCGCTGCTCGCGTTTGGCCTTGGCCTGTTTTGGTTGAAACCCGATCAGCCTTCGAGTGAACGCCCGACGCTGGATGCGCGCGGCTTGCTACTGGCCGCAACGGCCCTGAGTTTGTTGCTGATCGCCGTCAGTCTGGTGAGCGAGACCGACAGCCGAACGCTCGGCCTCTTCGTATTGATGCTCAGCGTTGTGACTCTGTGCATTTATCTGCGCGACGGCTGGCGTAAACCCGAGGCGATTCTCGATCTGCAACTGATCAAGAACCCGTCATTACGTCTGGCGATGTTGATTTACCTGTGTGTGCCCGGTGTGTTCACCGGTACTCACATGATCGCCGTGTTGTACCTGCACAACCTCGGCGTCGGCGCTGCGCAAACCGGTGCGCTGATGCTGCCATGGGCGGCGGGTTCGGGCATCGCGATCATGCTCGGCAAACGCAGCTTCAACCGGGTAGGCCCCAAGCCGTTGCTCGGCGCCGGCATGCTTTTGCAATGCCTCGGCATTGCTCTGCTGATGCGCATCGAACAACCGGCGAGCGCCCCGCTGATCATCGCCTACGCCCTGATGGGGCTGGGCGGCAGTTTGTGCAGCGTCACTGCGCAGACCTTGGCCTTTGTCGGCATCGCGACAGAAAAAATGGGCCACTCCAGTGCGCTGTGGAATATCAATCGCCAGCTTGGTTTTTGCCTCGGCGCGGCGTTGCTCAGCTCATTGCTGGGGGCATTGGGCGGCGATGGTTTTCGCTACTGCTTCCTCGCTGCCGCGTTGCTGACGATGCTGCCGATGGTCAGCGTGCTGCGCTTCGATTCGACGGCAGTGCTCGCGCTGCTGACTCAAACTCCCCTCAAGGAAAAATCTACATGACTGACTACAGCGAATACTTTGAAGAAGTGATTCAGGCACACGAAGCCATCGAACGATGGTTTGCCGTGGAGGGAGACGACGCTGAACTGGAGCGACTGCTAGCGCGGTTTTCGCCTGAATTCTCTATGGTTTCGCCGTTGGGCCGGGTGTTGGATTTCGAGGCGTTGAGCGGATTGTTTCAAATGGCTGGAGGGAAGAAGCGCGGGTTCAAAATCGAGCTCAGCGAACTGTGCGGGATTGCATTACACGAGCGCGGTGCGACGGTGACCTACCGCGAACAGCAGGCGGACGCGAACGGATTGCATACGGATCGGCGTTCGACGGTGGTGTTTGAAAAACTTGAGTCCGGGCGAGTGATTTGGCGGCATTTGCAGGAGACGTTTTGCAGTTCGTGATCACTCGGTATCGGTCTGAGACACCGAGTTGCCCTTATCGCGAGCAGGCTCGCTCCCACATTTGAAATGCTTACCCATGTGGGAGCGAGCCTGCTCGCGAATGGAGCGACTCGATCTATCAGTTATCCACAGCGTCCTGATTCACCACCACCGTGCAGGTAATCCCCGCCGCCAACAGAACACCTTCCGGCACTTGATCAATATGAATGCGCACCGGCACTCGCTGGGCCAACCGTACCCAGTTGAAGGTCGGGTTGACATCGGCGATCAGCTCGCGGCTTTGCGGGTTGTCGCGGTCGTAGATGCCACGGGAAATGCTTTCCACATGGCCCTTGAGCACTTCGCCGCTCATCAATTGCATGTCGGCCTTATCGCCGACTTTCACGTGGGGCAGTTTGGTCTCTTCGAAGAAGCCGTAAACCCAGAACGAGTTCATGTCGACCACGGCCATTTTCGCCTCGCCGATGCGCGCGTAATCACCGCGATGCACGTTGAGGTTGGTCACGTAACCATCGACCGCCGCACGTACTTCGGTGCGTTTGAGGTTGAGTTCGGCGGCCTCCAGTTGTGCCTGAGCGTGTTGGTAATCGGCGAGCGCGGCATCGGCGATGTTGCTGGCGTCGTCGCGGTTTTCCTTGGAGATCACCAGGTTGTCGAGGTCGGCGCGGCGGTGGGCGTTGACCTTGCGCATCTCCCAGGTCGACTTGCGCGAGGCGACCAGCGACTGCGCCTGCTTGACCGCAATGCGGTAATGCTCGGGGTCGATCTGCATGAGCAGATCGCCCTTCTTCACCAGTTGGTTGTCGCGCACCGGCACATCGATCACTTCACCGGTGACGTCGGCGGCGACGTTGATGATGTCGGCGCGAACGCGGCCATCGCGAGTCCACGGCGTGTTCATGTAGTGCTCCCACAACGTGCGGCCGATCCACAGCGCCAAGGCGAGCACCAGCAGGGTCGCGAGCAGGCTGAAAAACTTTTTCATCGTGACGTTCTCAACGGTAGACAGTCAGCGCCATGGCGCCGAACAGACAGGTAAACAGACTCAGACGCAGCAGCGCCGGGTGCCAGAAGAAGCGGTACAGATCGAACCCGGACAGGAACCGATCCACCGCCCAGGCCAGCGCTGCAGCGATGAAAAACATCAGGGTCATGGTCGGCATGTACACGCCGTGGAAGGCGATTTCACGAGGCATGGGCAAGTCCTTCGGGCTTGGCGATGGCGTAGGCAGCGAGCGGTGATTGCGGGTCAAGCAGTGAGGTGCGGATGAAATGCAGATAGCTCTTCACCCGGCGCAACGCCGAGGTATCGAAGTGCGGCGCGAACGGTTCGTCGGTGGCCGCGACTCGGCTGATGGCGTGATCGACGGCGACCAGTGCGCGTTCGAGATTGCTGGCGTTCGGTTGCAGAAACAGCCGCACCAGCGCGCGACCCATCACGCGGATCGCCTGCCGCCACGGCTGCGATTCGGCGTAGGCCGGGTGCACCGGCAGGATCGCCTGTTCTTTGCGTAACTCGATGATCGCGTGGCCGACTTCGAGTACCACGAACATCCAGCGCAGCAGATTCTTTTGCACCTTCGGCTCCCCGGCCGCAAGACCGTAGGCCTGATGCAGCAAATCGCGGGTACGGCTCTCGAAACTCGACGCGAGGCCTTTGAGTTTGCCGCTGATCGCGTAGACCACCTGGCCGCGCAGGTCCTGCTCCAGACGCTTCCATAACCAGCGACTGTTCGGCGGCAGAATGATTGCGCCGGCAGCGGCACAGACCAACATACCCATGACCATGGCGATGTAGTCGTTGATGAAGGTGTAGGGGTTGTAGATCGTGAGGTTGTCCGGCACAGAACCGGTGCTGAAGAAGATCAACAAACCCAGGCCGACACCGGCGTATTGCGGCCGCGATGTGAGGAACGAGCCGAGCACGATCACTGGCGCGAGCATCACGCACAGCAGTGGAAAACCGTCGATCCACGGGAAGATGAAAAACATCTCGACGAAGCCGACCAGGGCACCGAGAAATGTGCCGCAGGCCATCTGAAAAGCCATGCGTTTCGGATTCGGCGTGGCGGCGGAGAGACCTACTGTGGCGGCAGCAATCAGCGTCATCGTCGCGCCGCTTGGCCACGCGGTGGCGACCCAGTAACTGCCGAGCACCACCAGAATGAACGAGGCGCGAATGCCCGAGGCAGCGGCCGCCCACCAGTTGGTCTGCGGGGTGAACGGCTCGTCCCAGCGCTCGCGTTCGTGACGGTGATCGGCCAGAGAGGCGTGGGTCTGTGCATAACTGTGCAGGTCGTCGACGAAGCGATAAAGCAATTCGTACGCGGTGTGGAAATCCAGTTGCTCGGCGTCGCTCGGATCACTCTCCTGAAAGATCGCGCGCAAGCTGCGCACACGTGCCGGCAAACCTTCTTTGTAGGTCGCCAGAGCAGTTGCCAAACGAGCGGCATCGGGGCTGGTCAGGGCGCGGCCGCTGAAGCCGTCGAGCACTTCGGCAAGATCCTGCAGGCCTGGTCTGATCGCTGCGACCACATGTTCTTCGCCGTTGCCGCGCAGGCGTTCGAGCAACTGGTGCAAAGCGTTGAAGCGTGTGGTGATGCCCATGAATTCGCTGTTCAAACGGCTCAGTCGACCGTTGCGCCGACGCATGTGCGGGTCTTCGAAAACCGTCACGCTGCGCAAGCCTTCAAGGCCCACCGCTTCGGCGATGAAGCGCACGTTGCTGGCTTCGAAAGACTCGGGTTTGCTGCGTCCGCGCAGGCCATCGGTGACAAACAATGCGAACACGCCGAAGCGCTGATACAAGGCGTTGCGCATGGCGGCGCTGGCGGTTTGCGGCAGGATCGCGGCGCTGATCACGGTCGCGCAAAGGATGCCCAGCGAGATTTCCAGCACTCGCCATACGGCGGCCATGAACGCGCCGTCCGGGTGGGCCAGCGCGGGTAAACCGACCATCGCGGCGGTGTAACCGGCGAGGACAAAACCGTAGGCGCGGAAGTTGCGGCAACGCGCGGCGCCGGCCGAGCAGATGCCAACCCAGATCGCCAGCGAGCCGAGAAACAGTTCGGTGTTTTGCGCAAACAATGCGATCAGCGTGACCATCATCGCCGACCCCGCGAGGGTGCCGAGAAAGCGATAGAAACTCTTGGCAAACACCTGGCCGCTCTGCGGCTGCATGACGATGAACACGGTGATCATTGCGGTGCGCGGTTGCGGCAGTTCCAGGCGCATGGCCAGCCATAGCGTGAGGAATGCGGCGATCAACACCTTGAAGATGTAGACCCAGGTCACGCCATCGCTGCGCGCCCAGTCGAAAAATCCACGGCGCCATTCCAGGGAGTAAAGCCAGCGCAGAGGTGCGGGCAAGGGAGTCATTACATTCTGCTCAATGATCGAGAATTGAAGAATTTGCTACGGCGTACACAGCCCCTGTGGCGAGGGGATTTATCCCCGTTGGGCTGCGAAGCGGCCCCAAAACCTACGACCCGATTCCCACAGTCACACCGCGTGCACTGGCTTTGCGACGGCTGCGCCGCCGAACGGGGATAAATCCCCTCGCCACAGCGTTTGGGGTCAACTCCAAAGGAGGAAATTCCCACCAGATATTTTGGGTTCACCGCAGCAGTGCCGGGGTTTGCGGGGCCTGGGTTTTTTCAGCAGTCGGTACGTCGTTGCCGGCACCGAGGCCGCCACCCAGCGCAGTCACCAGTTCGGCATGCGCACTGAGGCGCGCCGCCTGCACCTGCTGCTGCACTTGCTGTTGCTTGAACAGCAACGTCTGCGCATTGAGCACGTTGAGGTAATCGGTAAGCCCACGCTGATAAGCGATCATCGCGATGTCGTACGTTTTCTGCGCGGTCGCCACCGACTCGGCAGCGAAGCCTTGCTGCTTGTCCATCGATTCACGGCGGATCAACTGGTCGGAAATGTTCTTCAGCGCATTCACCAGCGTCTGGTTGTAATGCGCCACGGCGATGTCATAACCAGCGGAGGCTTCACCGAGTTCCGAGCGCAACCGCCCGCCGTCGAAGATCGGCAGCGAGATTGCCGGGCCGACGTTGTAGTTGAGTTTCTTGCCGGTCAAAAACTCCAGCGCTCCGCCACCGGTGGCCATGTAACCGAGACTGCCGACCAGATCGACGTTGGGATAAAACCCGGCGTGCACCACATCAATTCCGCGCGCCTGCGCCGCAACCTGCCAGCGACTGGCAACCACGTCCGGACGCTGGCCGAGCAATTCGGCCGGCAACGCCGACGGCATTTTCAGCGCAGCACCGAGGGACAAAGTCGGGCGTTGCAACTGCGCGCCCTCGCCCGGTCCCTTGCCAGCCAACGCCGCCAGTTGGTTGCGACTGAGGGCAATCTCCTCATCCAGCGCATCGATTTGCCGATGGGTTTCCGGCAACGGCGCCTCGGCCTGACTGACTTCGAAATGGGTGCCGATCCCGCCGTTCAAACGCTTCTGCGCCAGATCGAGAATCTGCTGTTGCTGCTTGAGCGTCGCCGCGACGATGTCGCGCTGGGCGTAATGCAGCGACAGTTCGATGTAGGCGCGGACGATGTTGTTCTGCAATTCCAGCTGCGCCAGTCGCGCTTCGGCCGCGCTCATGTGCGCCAGATCCACGGCGCGCTCGCTGCTATTGCTTTCGCGGCCCCAGAGGTCGAGGGCGTAGCTGAAACCGAGCGCGGCGTTGTTGTCCCAGGTGGTGGTGTTGGCCAGATCGCCCGGGCCGTAGAACTGATCGGTCGGCCAGTTGTGGCGCTTGAGGGTCGACTCGCCATTGATCTGCAACGACTCGGCCGCTTCGGCGACACCGGCCATGGCTTTGGCCTGACGCACTCGCGCAGCGGCCATGGCCATGCTAGGGCTGCCGTGCACGGCGAGGTGGATCCAGCGATTGAGTTGCGGGTCGCCGTAGGCTTGCCACCATTGTGCGGTGGGCCAATTGGCGTCACGGGCAGCGTGGGCGATGGCGTCGTCGGTGGCCAGTGAATTGGCGTCCAACGCGTTGCCTTGCGGAGCAATGCCTTCGGTTGAGATGCAGCCGCCGAGACCCAGGGTAAAAGCCAGAACACTGAGCGGCAAAAGCGCTCTGTTGATGCGACGCGGCACAGCTGCGAATTCCTGAGAGAGGGGATCGATGCTTCCTCTGTAGGAGCTGCCGAAGGCTGCGATCTTTTGACCTTGATTCCCTTAAAACAAAATCAAAAGATCGCAGCCTTCGGCAGCTCCTACAGGGATCGGCGCAATTCTATGGAAGGCCCTGTGCGGCGATAAGCTGGGATTTCTGTGAATCTTTGTTACGGTTAACGAGATAATCCCTTGGTCGGGGGTCTCGCCCCGGAAACTTCGTGTCACAATTTGCCATCTCCCTTGAGAGCACCCCATGGACACTTTGCAAAACATGCGCGCCTTCAGTTGCGTCGCCGAAGCCGGCAGCTTCACCGCCGCCGCCGTGCAACTCGACACCACCACGGCCAACGTCTCGCGCGCGGTCTCCAACCTGGAAGCCCATCTGCAAACCCGCCTGCTCAACCGCACCACCCGGCGCATCGCCCTGACCGAGGCGGGCAAACGCTACCTGCTGCGCTGCGAACAGATCCTCGCCTACGTCGAAGAGGCCGAAGCCGAAGCCAGCGACGCCCACGCGCGCCCGGCCGGGCAATTGAAAGTGCACACCATGACCGGCATCGGCCAGCACTTCGTCATCGATGCCATTGCCCGCTACCGCAAGACCCACCCCGACGTGACCTTCGACCTGACCATGGCCAACCGCGTGCCGGACCTGCTCGACGAAGGCTATGACGTGTCCATCGTGCTCGCCAGCGAACTGCCGGACTCAGGCTTCGTTTCGCAACGCCTGGGCATCACCTACAGCATCGTCTGCGCCTCACCGGCCTACGTGAAAGCCAATGGCGCCGCGCAAAAGCCCAGCGACCTGCTGAACCACGCCTGCCTGCGTCTGGTCAGTCCGGTGATCCCGCTGGAGAAATGGGCCTTCGACGGCCCGGAAGGCCAGGAAATGGTCACCATCAACAGCTCACCGTTTTTGGTGAACTCCGCTGACGCGATGAAAACCGCGATCATTAGCGGCATGGGGCTGGGCGTGCTGCCGGTGTATGCGGCGATAGAAGGATTGCGTAACGGCACACTGGTGCGGGTCATGCCGAACTACCGCTCGCAAGAGCTGAACCTGTACGCGATCTACCCGTCGCGGCAATATCTGGATGCGAAGATCAAGACGTGGGTCGAATACCTGCGCGGCTCGCTGCCGGAAATCCTCGCCGCCCATCAGGCCGAACTGGCCGCCTACGAACTGAGCGGCAGCCTCGCCGGCGCCCGAGTCGCCAACTGATTAAACACACCACGCCCGTGTAGGAGCCGCCGCAGGCTGCGATCTTTTGATCTCGCTGTTTAAAAATCAAAAGATCGCAGCCTGCGGCAGCTCCTACAGATTGAGGATTTCGCGGATTTTTCCGACAGGGTTTGACGGTTGTCCGTCGGAAGTGAGGTGGCTCGGATTTGGGTGTCGCTGACGAATCAGCGACCGGGTCTGGAAAACCCGATTTCAACTACCAAAGCTCATGGCATACTGCGGCGCTTTTTAGCTCGCAATGTTATGGCGGCTGTGCGCGGGAGGCCCTTGGGCCTGCCGGTTTTGGTGAGTTGACCGGTTTTTCCAGTCCGCGCGCAGCTGCCACCCTTTCGCCTGGAAAACGAAAAGTGGCCGCTTCAACTCAACTTGCCACGAGTATGTTTCCTATGTTCAAACCAACGCCTAACCCACCCGAAACCGACGACACCACCCCCTACGAATTCCCCGGTTCAAAGAAATTCCACGAAGCCGCCGAACGCGCCCTCGACCACTACCTCAAACCCAACGCACTCACCCTGCGCTTCCACAAACCCAGCACCATGTTCCAGATCGCCCCGGATCAGGACAACGAAAGCCTGCTGGTGCACGCCTGCGAATCACTGGCACAAGCCAGCCTCATGACCAGCGACATCGCCACCTACATCGATCTTCCGCAGCGGAGGACGATTCTGGCGATCCAGCAGATCATCATGCTCGCTGAACTGGCGGTGAATCGAGTGCTGGATAACCACGAAATCCCGCAGTCCCCGCCACACAACTAAAAGCCCCTCACCCTAACCCTCTCCCAAAGGGAAAGGGGACTGATCGAGGTGTTTGGGAGAGTCACGCCGACGTGAAATACCCGGTCGAATTCCGATATTGAAAAGCCCGTAAATCGGCTCCCTCTCCCAGGGGAGAGGGCTGGGCGGGCGGCGTTCCGATGAGGGGTAAATTCACCGCGAAACAAAAGCCGAGCGCGTGTCTTCCCATCCAGCGGGCAGGATGTAAGTTCGGCTGCGGCCATCGGGGCAGACTTTAAACAGAACGTTATATTCGCGCAGATCAGCCACAGCCTGTGACCGAGGGACTTTCTGTGGAAGTGACACTGCCCGCCACGCATCGCTAATCCGTAGGAGCAGCCTGAGCACAGCGCGGGACGTCCACATCTATCGATAAACGTGGACGTCCCGATGGACGGCGATCACTCAAAAAATTGATTGAATAAAAATAGAGCCGCGTTATTTCTTAACATGCTCAAGACCTGAAACATCTCTGAATGCACCAATCGCTTTTAACTTTGGCTCTGTTGGATTATTTTGAACTTCCAAATCAAACTCAACTGCCAATGTACCTTTAGCATAGTCGAAACTCACAGTTACAGTTCCACTGCCATAAACAGCCGGATACGGCGTGAGTTTTTCCCAATCATCGGTCTTTTCGATCAAATTATAAAAAATAGACAGCCCTGAACCAGTCTCATAATCATGCTTACCATTAGTGATATCAGTCTTAAAACTGAACATCAGAGACCCTGATCGCGTGGCATCAAATTTCTGATGTGCAATAACGTAAACTTCCTCACCATTCGTTACGAAGGTTTCAACCACGCCGTTGAATGGTGCAAGACTATCAATGAGAACATTGGCCGTACCGCTCACATCTTTTTGTTGTTTTGAAGACAGAAAAAATTCATTTTTCATGAGAAGTCCTTTTATCAAAGTTGATTGTCGCGGAAAATGCGAAACAAAAGACTGCCATTATTATTATTTACCCGCACCTGTCAGAACTGACAGTCTTAGAAACATATTCGCAACAAAATCCTTTATCGACGATCTTTTTTGTTATAACTGAAGTCATCAAAAGTTCAGCGCACGTTTAGAACAGCAGCACTAGGAGAGACTCGGGATGAACACGGAGCCGCCCCCCGAAAAACTGTTGATTGGCCCAAAAGCCCGAGAGGCTGTTCGGCGTACAAGCCGCCAAGACAACCCCAAGCCAGAAATGTTAGCGTGCTTGGTATCAAGCCGAACAAGAGCCAAAACCAATGAAAAAAACTGTCCTGGCCTTCAGCCGCATCACCCCCCCAATGATCGAACGCCTGCAACAAGAATTCGACGTCATCGTCCCCAACCCAAAAGCCGGCGACATCAACGCCCAATTCAACGAAGCCCTGCCCCATGCCCACGGCCTCATCGGCGTCGGCCGAAAACTCGGCCAGGCCCAACTCGAAACCGCGACCAAACTCGAAGTAGTCTCCAGCGTCTCCGTCGGCTACGACAACTACGACCTCGACTACTTCAACCAACGCGGGATCATGCTCACCAACACCCCCGACGTTCTCACCGAAAGCACTGCCGACCTCGCCTTCGCGCTGATCATGAGCAGCGCCCGCCGCGTCGCCGAACTCGACGCCTGGACCAAAGCCGGCCAATGGCAAGCCAGCGTCGGCGCCCCGCTGTTCGGCTGTGACGTGCACGGCAAAACCCTCGGCATCGTCGGCATGGGCAACATCGGCGCCGCCATCGCCCGCCGTGGCCACCTCGGCTTCAACATGCCGATCCTCTACAGCGGCAACAGCCGCAAAAGCGAACTCGAACAGCAACTTGGCGCGCAATTTCGCAGCCTTGACCAGTTGCTGGCCGAAGCCGACTTCGTCTGCCTGGTGGTGCCACTCAGCGACAAGACCCGCCACCTGATCAGCCACCGCGAACTGGCCCTGATGAAACCAAGCGCCATCCTCGTCAACATCTCCCGTGGCCCGGTTGTCGACGAACCCGCACTGATCGAAGCCCTGCAAAACAAGCGCATTCGCGGCGCTGGTCTGGACGTTTACGAAAAGGAACCGCTGGCCGAATCGCCGCTGTTCCAGCTGAAAAACGCTGTGACCCTGCCGCACATTGGCTCAGCGACCAACGAAACCCGCGAAGCCATGGCCAATCGCGCCCTTGCCAATCTGCGTAGCGCCCTGCTCGGTGAACGCCCGAAGGATCTGGTCAATCCGCAAGTCTGGCGCGGATAACAATACGGGCAAGTACTCCAGGGTACTTGCCCGTTTCATTATAAAAACATAACGCTACACATACCTTGTAATTGAACCCCAGCCAAAACCGGAAATAACCATTATAAACTCTCCCGACCTATCGAATTCACGGTATGAAGTTATGGAGAGCATTAATCTTGAACAACCTTAGCACCGACGAAATAGTACGATATAGCAAAGTCATCCTGATGGCGTTCATCAGCTTATTTGGCATTCTGGTAATGTTCAGCAACTTCACCGACTACGCTTCAAATTATGAGTATGTCGGCCATGTCCTGAGCATGGACACCAGCCTGAAAAACCCCAACATACGCTATCGGGCAATCACTTCGCCCATGCTGCACCACCGGATCTACTGGCTGATCATCACGCTGGAAGCGCTCTATACCAGCTTCTGCCTGGTGGGCACTTATCAACTTTACCGAAAGATCAAACAATCGGCAGCGGACTTTCATGAAGCCAAGAAGTACGCAATTATCGGATTACTGATCGCAATATTCATCTACTACTTTTGCCTGCAAGTCATTGGTGTCGAATGGTTCGACATGGACAACTCGGAAGCATGGAACGCCAAGGACTGGGCAAGGCATATTGTCGACTTTATCTTCCCGCTGATGATTTACATCGCTCTGAAGATCGAGCAGTGACAAATCAGCGCTCGATCTTCACGGCGATCAGACTAACTTCCCCTGCCCTGAAAGTTGCACTGGCCGAGGTTTGCGAAAGACCAATACGTTACCCAGCATCACCAGTACCAGACCGGCCAGTGCCGGCGCTGTCCACTGATAACCTTCGGCAAACGCAGAAACGTTCAGTGCCACCACCGGGAACAACACCGTGCAATACGCCGCGCGTTCCGGACCCATGCGCCCGACCAGCGTCAGGTAAGCGGTGAAGCCGATGACTGAACCCGGTACCACCAGATACAACAACGCCCCGACATAACGCGGTGACCAGTCCATGTCGAACGGAATACCTTTGACCAGGCACCACACCGACAACATCGCCGCGCCGTAAGCCATGCCCCAGGCATTGGTGGTCAGCGGCTTGAGGCCGGCCTTCTGTTGCAAGCTCGAAAGCATGTTGCCCGCCGAGAAACACAGCGTGCCGCATAGCGCCAGACCGAGGCCGAGCAAGGTTTGCGGGGTAGCCTGATGCCCGGCCAGTTCTGGCCAGAACAACATGCCCAGGCCAAACAGGCCAAGCGCGCCGCCCATCAGCACATTGCGCGCAATACGTTGACCGAAGAACACCCGCGCGTTCAGCGCATTCCACAGCGTCGCGGTAGAAAACACCACCGCCACCAGGCCACTGGGAATCCACTGACTGGCCGTCAGGAAGCACATGAAATTCACGCAGAACAGGCACACCCCCTGCGCGACGCAAATCAGATGACCGCGCCGGTTCATCGGTTGCAGGCGCCGACTGAGCAGCAGCAACACAAACAGCACCAGCGCAGCGAGGCCGAAGCGATAGACGATCGACACCGGAATCGCCACCACGCCCAATTGCCATTTCAGGGCAATCCAGGTGGTGCCCCAGATCAGCACGGTCAGCAGATACAACGAAAGATTCATGACGCCCACTCCTGGAGATAATGCCGAGCACTTGCTGTGGCGAGCGAGCTTGCTCGCGCCGGGTTGCGCAGCGGCCCACTTTTGCCGGGCTGCCACGCCGTTTAGTGAGTGCTGCGCACTCAAGCGCAAGCAAGCTCCCTCGCCACAGGTTTGCGCTGGATAGGGATTGAGCGTGATACACCCGGCGTCGGGGCGCTTGCAGATTCTTGCGCTTTTGTCCGGCGGTGGGCTGGCAGGGCGAAATCTACGGAGTAGGATGCAAGGCGTTGGAGAGAGCCGATCATGTCCGCCATCGATACCCTGCAAGTCTTTCAAGCGCTTAACCGCTCGCCCAATGCACGCCTTGTGCACAGCGCCGAGCTCGGTGACGGCTTGTCTGCGGCCCTGTGGACCAATCACCACGACGCTCAGGAGTACGAAGCGCCGAGCCACCACACGCTCTCCTGCTACATCGCCGGTGGCACTGGCACCTTCCGCCGTGGGCAACCGGGGCACAAGGGCGGGCCGGACAAGTTGTGCATTCTGCCGGCCGATCACCAGTCCGGCTGGGTGATCAACGGCGATATTCGCCTCGCGCACCTGTATTTCAGCGCCGAACAATTTGCCCTTGGTTGCGTCACGCTGCTCGATCGCGAGCCACGGGAAATGCAGCTGCGTGAACAGACCTTTATTGAAGACCCGCAGCAGGCGCAGCGCTTTCGTCAACTGCTGACGCTGAACTGGGATGAGCCCGCCGAACGTTTGCTGACCAGCAGCCTCGCCCATGAATTGATCAGCCACACCCTGCTCAGCCAGGTCGGTGCACGTCAGGGTTTACGCCTGAAGGGCGGACTGGCCGCGCATCAGCGGAGGCAACTGGTGGAGTTCATCGACAGCCAGATGGCTGAACCGATCAGCCTCGGTCAGCTTGCTGGTCTGTGTGCATTGTCGGAATACCACTTTGCGCGGATGTTTCGTGTGAGCTTTGGCTTGCCGCCGCATCAATACGTGCTGGCGCGACGCTTGGATCGGGCGCGTGAGTTGTTGCGGGGCACGGTGCTGCCGTTGGGGGAGATTGCCTTGGCTTGCGGGTTTGCCAGTGCGAGCCACTTTACCAATCGGTTCAAGCAGGTGCTGGGCGGGACTCCTGGCGAATATCGGCAGGCGTTTTTGCGTTAGAAGATCAAAAGATCGCAGCCTTCGGCAGCTCCTGCACGGGAATAATGTAGGAGCTGCCGCAGGCTGCGATCTTTTGCTGTTGCCTCAGAATTCCAGGGTGCTGGACAGCGAGATCTGCCGCGAATCGCCCATCGACACAAAGAACCGGCTCGCCGCCGAGGTGTAGTAGGTGCGATCAAACAGGTTCTTCACGTTGAGCTGGAACTTGACCTTCTGCCCTTCGACTTTGGTGTCGTAAGTGGCAAACGCATCGGCGACGGTGTAGCTCGGCAAGTCAAAATCATTCACCGCGTTACCGGCGCGCTCGCCGACGTAACGAGCGCCAGCGCCGACACGCAACTGATCGCCACCGATTACGCTGCCGAAGTCATACACCGCCGACAATGAGCCGGAATTCTTCGCCACGTTCTGCAAACGCTTGCCTTTGTAGTCCGGGTCCTCGGTGACTTCGGCATCGGTGTAGGCGTAGCTGCCGATCATGCTCCAGTGCTCGCTCAGTTGACCGGTCAGGTCCATTTCCAGACCGCGCGAACGCACTTCGCCGGCGGCACTGTAAATCGTCGTCGGGCCTTCGGCGTTGGCCACCAGCACGTTGCGTTTCTTGATGTCGAACAGCGCGATGTTACCGGTGAGTTGCCCCGGCATATCGAGGCGCGCGCCCAGCTCCCATGACTTGGCTTCTTCCGGCGCAATGCTGCCGTCGAGCACGCTGCTGCTGCCGCTCAACGGCGCGATGGTCGAGTTGGGTTTGAACGATTCGGTGTAGCTGCCGTAGAACGACAGAGCGTCGGTGTAGCGATACACCAGACCGGCGCGCGGCACCCACTTCTGGCCGTTGCTGTCGGTGTTGGCCTTGAACGGCACGCCTTTGCCGGCGTACTGGTCGTATTCCTGAAAGCGTCCGCCGGCGACTAGAATCCACTGGTCGGTGAGGTGAATCGAGTCCTGCATGAACAGCGAATCGCTGCGCAGTTCATCGGTTTGCGCGCTGTCGGCGGCACTGACCGTGGTGCCTTCGACTTCACGGCCATACACCGGGTTGACGTAGCTGAAGGTGCTCAGGCTTTTCTGGCGGATCAGGTCGGCGCGGTAGATCTTGCGGTACTCGTCGTCGACGCCGAACACCAGGTCATGTTGCATGCCCAGTATGTTGACTTTGCCCTCAAGGCTGGCGGTGGTGAAACGGTCGGTGCTGATCGCGCCTTGGGTGCCGTCCATGCTGCGAGTCAGCGTGCCCTTTTTGGTGTCGATGGCGGTGACGCGCACCTGGCTGGCGTCGTAAGTCTCGCGGTTCCAGCTGTAGCCGAAGCGGGCTTTCCAGTCGTCGTTGAGTTCATGATCGGCTTCGAAATGATAGAGATCGGAACGCCCTTCCATGTTGTTGAACGGCTCGTCGAGACGCTCGTTGCGCGAGATGTCCAGCGGATGGTTGGTGCGCGGATCGATCAGCGTGCCACGGTCGAACGGCGTCAGAAATTCACGGTGTTCGTAGGCGAACAGCAGCTTGGTGCTTTCGCCGTACCAGGCGAGCGACGGCGCGATCAGGGTTTCGCGATGGGAGCCAAAGTTGCGCCAGTAATCTTCATCTTCGTGATCGAGTACCATGCGATAAGCCAGCCCGGAATCGCCCAGTGCGCCGGTGCTGTCGAAGGTGCCGCCGCTGCCATTCTTGCCGTCGCCGTAGGTCGAGCCGCGCAAGGTCAGCGCGTTGTACTGCGCCAGCTCAGGTTTCTTGCTGACCATGTTGACCACGCCGCCCGGATCCTGAATGCCGTACAGCAACGACGCCGGACCTTTGAGCACTTCGACGCGATCCACCGTGGCGTTCATGCCGCGGCCCTGCACGATCGGCATGCCGTCGCGCATGATCGAGCCGTTACGGTTGTCGCCGAAACCGCGGGTCATCACCGAATCCTGGGTACTGCCCAAGGTGTTGCCCTGGGTGATACCGCTGACATTGGCCAGCGCGTCGTCAAGATTACGCGGCGCCTGATCGCGGATGACTTGCGCCGGGATGACGTTGACGGTCTGCGGGACTTCCTGCAACGAGGCCGAGGAGCGCATCACCGAGCTGGTTTCCGGCGGCTGATAACTCATCGACTCGTCGCGCGTCGAGGTGATGGTGGTGGCGCCGAGGTTCAGCGCGCCTTCGGTCGGTTGCGGCTCCAGCGCCAGGGTGTGGCTGTCGGTGCGGCGCAAGCTCAGGCCCGAACCGCTGAGCAAGCGTTGCAGCGCTTGTTCGGCGCTCATCTGACCGTTGACTGCCGGAGCGATGAGGCCGTAAGGCGCCTCATCGGTGTAGACCACGCTTTGCCCGGTGACGCGGCTGAAGTCACTGAGGGCTTGTGGCAGTGGTTTGGCCGCCAGTGCGAAGTTGAACTGTTTTTGCGCCGGGCTGCTGACCGCTTCGGTCGCGAGCGCAACGCTCATCGGCAACAACGCCAATGCCGAAAAACTCAACGCCGATACGCTCAACCACTGTTTGACCGAACCCGATTTTGCCCTGGACTTCATTGCTCAATGACCTGTGTAGAACCGCAACGGATGCGAATGACTCGCAGTTTCAGTCACTACACGGATGGGGTTCGGGTTTACCTCATCACTATTTGAAAATATTTTTTCGAGATCAAAAGATCGCAGCCTTCGGCAGCTCCTACATGGGTATGCGTTCCCTGTAGGAGCTGCCGCAGGCTGCGATCTTTTGACTTTGCCTCAGCGCAAAATAATCAGATGCCCCAGCACCTGATGCTGCTCAAACCCCAACACCCCTTGCAGAGAACTCAACACCGCCTGCGGATCCTTGCTCGGGAAACTGCCACTGACCTTGCGCGCCGCCAGCTCATCGCTGAGCAGCACGATCCGCCCCGGGTAATACCGCCGCAGATCTTCGACCACCTCGGCCAGCGTCGACTTGTAGTAAGTCAGCCAGCCCTGCCGCCAGGCCAGTTGCGCCTCGCTGTCCACGGCATGGAGTTTTTGCGCTGCGCCCTGACCGTAAGCGACTTGCTGCCCCGCCGTGAGAATCTGCTGTTCGCCTTGGCGATCCGCCGTGACGCCGACGCGCCCGGACAACACCGTGACCTGCGCACCATGCGGCTGCAGACGCACTTCAAATTGCGTGCCGAGCACTCGCGCCTCACCTTGTTCCGCCGCCACCACAAACGGATCACCGGTGTGCGTCACGCTGAAAAAACCAGCGCCACGGCGCAACTGCACATGTCGCTCGCCATGGCTGAAGTCCACGGCAATCGCGCTGTCGGCATCCAGGGTTACCTGCGATTGATCGGCGAGGGTCACCGTGCGGATCTCGCCCGGCGCCGAAACATAATCGGCGCCGAGATCGTCGATCCAGCGCTGTGGCTGCCAGCCCGTACCGAGGCTGACCATCAGCAACAGACACGCCGCCATCGCCAGCGCACCTGACCAGCGCAAAACCTGCGGGCGTCGTGGGCGATCCATTGCATCGAGATAATCCTGCAGCGCCACAGCCTCTTCATCGGCCAGGGTACGCGCCGGGCCTTCGCTCAGTTCCCAGAGCACCTGGGCCTGCGCGTAAGCCTCGGCATGCGCCGGATCCGCGCGCAGCCATTGGCTGAATGTCAGTTGATCGCCAGCACTCGGCCGATCGTGCAGCAGGCTCAGCCAGGCCAATGCGGCCTGTTCCTGAACAGGCGTCGGACGGATGCAATCGGTGTGCTTCACGGTGCTTTCCCTGGCGGACGTGGCGCGGGGTCGCGCAGGCTGGCCTTGCAGGCCTCGAGGGCGCGCATCATATGTTTTTCCACAGCGCTTTGGGACAGGCCCATGGCTTTGGCGATTTCTGCGTACTTGCGGCCGTGGATGCGATTGAGCAAAAAGATCTGCCGGGTGCGCTCAGGCAACGCACGCAACGCGGCTTCGACATGGCGCAGATCATTGCCGGCTTCGAGCGCGGCTTGCGGTTCACTGCCGTGGCTGTCCGGCTCGTCCGGCTGCCAACCTTCGTTGACCCGCACACGCGTGCCTTCGCTGCGCAAATGATCGATGGCGATGTTGCCGGCGCAACGCAAAAGGTAGGTGCTGAGTTCTTCGACCTGCACCAGCGGCCGTCGCCAGAAGCGCAGAAACAGGTCCTGCACCAGATCCGCCGCAGTCGCCCGGCAACCGACGCGCCGATTCACCAGCGCTTCCATCTGCGAACGCTGCGACAGAAACACCTGCAGAAAATGCGCACGTGCGCCACGCGGCTCGTCGTCGCGCGATTCCGGCGGCAGACCGATCAGCACCTCAGCACTGCGCCCATGCGGCGACCGGGCAAGCCAGCAGACTGACACCCGCCAACGCCAAGGCCAGACGCGGCCGATAGGGCAGCAACAACACCAGCGCCAGCGCACTGAACATCAGCACGGCAAACCAATCGACCAGGCCGAAACTCCAGCCGTTGGCCGCAACCGCTGCCGACAACGACAAGCCCAGCAACAGCCATCCACCCAGCTTCAGCCCTTGGCGGCGACGCGCCGAGGGCTTGCTGCCGAGCAATTCATCGTGATGGCGCGGCATCGACAGACACAGTGCGGTAAACCCGGCGTAGCACAGCAACAGCGCCAGCAGCATCAGTGGCTTCCTTGCTCAAGCGTGATCGGCGGCGCCGCTTCACGGCGTGGTTTTTTCGCGCCGACGGTGCTGGCGGCGCGACGCATTTTCCAGGCAGCCCAGGCGAGGAACAGGCCCGCGCCCAGACACGTCAGGTCGAAACCGGCCAAGGCCCAGTCACCCTGCGCCACACTAGTTACGAGGTTCCACGGCGTTGTCAGCGCATTGATCAACGGCACCGCGCTAAACAACAGCGCCCCCAGCGCAAGCTGTTCGATCCACGCCGCGCGCCCTTTGCGCAACGAGGCGTGCACCACGCTCAGGCCCCAAGCGATAAAGAACCCGTTCACTTCCCAATCCGCTCGCCCGCTCAGGCTCAATGGCAGCAGCCGATTGGCGAGGAAAAACACCGCCACTGCCGAAACCAGACCGGCCATGCCGGCAATGTTCAGCACCTCGACCAGGCGCAATTCGAACGGCATCACGCCGCTCTTGGCGTGTTTGAGTTGACGCTTGCCGAGCCAGATCACCAGCCCGGTGCCGATCATCGCCGTACCGGCCAGACCGCAGAGGAAATACAGCCAGCGCAAAACCGGACCGGCGAAGTGGCCAATGTGCAAACCGTAAAAACCACCGGCAATGGTCATCGGCACGGGTTTGTCCGGGGTCGCGCCGAGCTGCTCGCCGGTGATGGCGTTGAAGGTCACATCGCTGCCGTATTCGTAGGCAATCTTGTCGGAAGTGGCACGCGACATTTGCACAGAGGCATTGGCGTCGCCGGGATTGTTCACCGTCACGCGTTTGATATGCCCGCCCGCCCAATGCTCGCTCGCCCGAGTCAAAAACGCTGTCAGCGGGGGTAATGTCAGCGCTTGTCCGGCGCGTTCGGGAATTGCCGTTTCTGGAAAAACCTCATCGTAAAACGCATCGATGTTGCTGCCGTACGACGCCACGATGCTCGCCGGCATGACCATCGACATGAAAATCACCAGGCTGCTGTAGGTGATCATCAAGTGAAACGGCAACACCAGCACCCCCACGGCATTGTGCCCGTCGAGCCACGAGCGCTGGCCTTTGCGCGGGCGGAAGGTGAAGAAGTCCTTGAAGATTTTCTTGTGGGTGATGATCCCGGTGATCAGCGCGACAAACATCAGCATCGCCGCACTGGTCGCCAGCCAGCGCCCCCACGGATAGGGCATTTGCAGCTGGAAGTGGAAACGATAGAAGAACTCGCCGCCCATGGTGTCGCGGCCCTGCACTTCGGCGCCGGTTTGGGCGTCGAGCGTTGTCGATTCGAAGCGCCCGCGCTCACCGGGTTTGCCCGGTTCCTGCTGCCAGCGCACCGTCAGCGCAGGGTCGCGGGCATCGGGCAAGTCGATCAGCCAGCGCGAGGCGCCGGCCGCATGTTGTTGCAGATAATCCTGCGCCAGCGTCAGGCTCGCCTCAGCATTGATTGGCCGCGCGGGGATCTCCGGCTGCATCCAGTGGCTGGTTTCATCTTTGAAATACGCCAGCGTCCCGGTCAGGAAAATCGCGAACAGCAGCCAGCCGAAGACCAGGCCGGTCCAGGTGTGCAGCCAGGCCATCGCCTGGCGAAAACCCTCTTTCATGCAAAACCCAACCCGCGTGCAGCGCCGGAAACGGTCGCCAGAATCACGCTCGGCACCAGCAAGCCGACCCACGCCGACCACGCCGTGCGGCAGGCGAAGCACCACAGCACCGCCACCAGATAGACCAGAAAGGAAATGGTCATGCCGGTCACCACGGCTTCGGCGCGGCTCAGTGGCAGCCACATCGTCAGGGTGACGCTGGCCAGCGCCGCGACCAGATAGCCGCCAAACACTGCCGCCAGCACCCGCGAGGTGACGGCCAGACGATAGGACATGGGAAGTGTCGCGAGTTTGCCTTTCATGTTTCGACCCTGAAACGGAATCGTCCGGCCGACAGGCCGAACCAACAGACCAGCAATATTAATGATAAATATTCTCATACGCAAAAGCATCTGATTGCCGGCGAGGATCATCGCCGCCTACAATGCGAACAGTTCTTGTTCTCTAACGCATGCTCTTTACTCGCTAAAGAAAGCGCCCGGAGTAATACCGTTGCCGTCCGCCCATCCCGTCGAAGCGCTTTATCAAGCCCACCACAGCTGGCTCACCGGCTGGCTGCGGCGCAAACTCGGCTGCCCGCACAGCGCGGCGGATCTGGCGCAGGACACCTTCATCAACGTGCTGACGGCCCGCGAAGCGCCGTTGATCATCGAGCCGCGGGCGTTCCTCACGACGTTGGCCAAGCGCGTGCTGTTCAACCATTACCGCCGCCAGGACCTCGAACGCGCTTACCTCGATACCCTGGCGCAGATGCCGGAAATGGTCGCGCCGTCCGAAGAAGACAAAGCGATCATCCTGCAAACCCTGATGGAGCTGGATCAATTGCTCGACGGCTTGCCGCGTCAGGTCAAACGCGCGTTTCTGCTGGCACAGGTCGATGGCCTGACGTATCCCCAGATCGCCGCCGAACTCGGCATCTCCGTGGCCACGGTCAAACGTCACCTGAACAAAGCGGCAATGCGCTGCTATTTCGCGCTATGAACCACGCGCCGGATTTCTCCGCACAAGTCGCCGAGCAGGCGGTGCACTGGCTGATGGAAATGCAGCAAGGCGCGCTCAACCCACGTCAGCAACATGCCTGGCAACAATGGCTGGATGCGCACAGCGAACATCGTCGGGCGTGGGAGCATATTCAGCGGGTCAACCAGCGTTTGCGCGGTGTGTCTTCGCCGCTGGCGCATGCGGCGCTGAACGGGCCGAAGTCCGCCAGCCGCCGCCAGGCACTCAAGCTGCTGCTGATTCTCGGGGCCGGCAGCGCGGCGACCTGGGGCATGCGCGAGCACAATCCACTGCCATCGTTGCTCGCCGATTACCGCAGCCCGATCGGTCAGCGGCGCAGAGTGGCTTTGGGCGCGGGCAATCAGTTGCAACTGAACACCGCCAGTGCGGCGGATGTACGTGTCGATCAGGGTTTGATCCGTTTGCTCGAAGGCGAAATTCTTCTGACTGCCTCGCAAGCATTCGAAGTACGTACCGCGCAAGGCCTGCTGAAAACCCAAGGCGCCCGTCTCAATGTGCGTCAGTTTGCTGATCGCACGCAGGTTGCGCTGTTTGAAGGCCGGGTCGAACTGAGCATTGCCGGTCGCACGCCGATGCTGCTGCCGGTCGCTCGTCAATTGAGCTTCAGCACCACCTCGGTCAGCGCAGCCAGTCCTCTGGACGCCAACAGCGGCGCCTGGGCCGACGGCATGCTGGTGGCGGCGCATATGCGTCTGGGCGACTTCCTTGATGAGCTTGGCCGCTATCGTCGCGGGCAGCTCAAGTGCGACAGCAAAGTTGCCGACCTGTTGATCTCCGGGACGTATCCGCTGGACGACAGCGAGCGGATTCTCGATCTGCTGGAAATCAGTTTGCCGGTCAAGGTGAAGCGGCTTACCCGTTATTGGGTGACCGTTGAGGCGCGGGTTTAAGGAGCAAGATCAAAGGATCGCAGCCTTCGGCAGCTCCTACAGGAGATATGCATTCCAAATGTAGGAGCTGCCGCAGGCTGCGATCTTTTGATCCTGAAAAATAAATGAGCCGTTTTTCAGATCTGGCGTGACAGAGAAGGAAAGCTCCCTTGATTCAACCTTCTCAGGATCCGACATGCACCCCACCCGCCTCACGCCGCTGGCCCGCAGCCTGCGCAATCTTGTCCTCGGCGCCAGCCTGAGCTTCAGCGCCCTGCCCGTCGCACTGGCCGCCGACGCCAAGGCTTACCACATCGCGCCAGCATCGCTGGAAAATGCCCTCAACCAGTTTGGCCGGGAAGCGGGCGTGCTGATTTCTTTTGGCTCGCAAGTCACCAGCGGTGTGCAAAGCCGTGGCCTGGAAGGCAGCTACACGCCCGAGCAGGGCTTGAATGCATTGCTCGAAGGCACCGGCCTGCAAGCACGCGCCGAGGGCAATAACGCCTTCAGCCTGCAATCGGCGGGCGATGCCGCGCTGGAGCTGGACACCTCGAAAGTCGTCGGTGACTGGCTCGGCGACGCGGCGCAGATCAATGTCTTCGAACATCCCGGTGCCCGTGACGTGATCCGCCGCGAAGAATTCGAACGCCAGGGCGCGACCCAGGCCCGCGATGTGCTCAACCGCATCCCCGGGGTCAACGCGCCGGAAAACAACGGCACCGGTAGCCACGACATGGCGCTGAACTTCGGCATTCGTGGTTTGAACCCACGCCTGGCTGCACGCTCGACGGTGTTGATGGATGGCATCCCGGTGCCGTTCGCACCGTATGGTCAGCCGCAGTTGTCATTCGCGCCGATCAGCATGGGCAACATGGACGCCGTCGACGTCGTACGCGGTGGCGGCGCGGTGCGCTACGGCCCGCAGAACGTCGGCGGCGTGGTCAACTTCGTGACTCGGGCGATTCCTGACGAACCAACGGTCAAGGGCGGCTTCCAGACCGAAACCAGCCCATCGTCGAGCCATGACGGCTTCAAGACCAGCGCCAACCTGTTGGCCGGCGGCACCAATGCCAACGGTCTCGGCGGCGCCCTGCTTTACTCCGGCACGCGTGGCGGTGACTGGCGTGAACACAGCGACACCGAGATCGACGACCTGATCCTCAAGGGCAAATATCAGCTCGACGAAGCCAACAGCTTCAACGCCATGGCCCAGTATTACGAGGGCAAGGCCGACATGCCCGGTGGCCTCAACGTCGCCGATTACGATGCCGATCCGTATCAGTCAACGCGCCCGAAAGATCAGTTCTGGGGCCGCCGGACGATGTTCAACTTCGGCTATCGCTATCAGGAAGATCGCCGCGAATTCACCGCCAACACCTTTTTCAACAAGACCCTGCGCAGCGGATATCTCGATCAGGGCACCTTCCTTTCGCTGTCGCCGCGTGAGTATTGGGTGCGCGGTCTGGAAACCCGTTTCGCCCAAGGCTTCGACCTCGGCCCGACCAGCCATGAAGTCGGCGTCGGCTACCGCTACATCAACGAGGCCGGCCACGAACTGCGTTATCGCACGCCGATCAGCAGCAACGAATACCCGACCACCAACAGCCGCAACGACCGCGACACCCGGGGCGGCACCGAGGCCAATGCGTTCTTCGTCGACGACCGCATCGACATCGGCAAATGGACGATCACCCCGGGCGTGCGCTACGAGATGATCGACTCGCAGCAGACCAACAACCTCACCGACGTCAAATACAAAGGTGACTACAACACCGCGCTGCCGGCGTTGAACGTTCTCTATCACCTGACTGACAGCTGGAATTTGTACGCCAACACCGAAGGCTCGTTCGGCAGCGTGCAGTACAGCCAGATGCCCAACCGTGTGAGCAGCGGCGAAGTGAAACCGGAGAAGGCGCGCACCTGGGAACTCGGCACGCGCTATGACAACGGCGCGTTGCGCGCGGAGATCGGCGCGTTCCTGATCAACTTCGACAACCAGTACGAAAGCAATCAGACCAACGATTCGGTGATCGCCCGTGGCGAAACCCGCCATCAGGGCATCGAGACCAGCGTCAACTATGCGCTGGATGACTTGAGCCCGGCGCTGGCCGGTTTTGATGTCTACGCCACCTACGCGTACGTCGATGCGAGCATTCGCGAAGACGGCCCGAACAAAGGCAACCGCGTACCGTTCTCGTCGAAGCACAAAGGCACGGTTGGCGTGGGTTACACCGAAGGGCCATGGAAACTCAATCTGGACAGCAGTTTCCAGAGCGACCAGTTCGCCGACAACGCCAACACCGCGAAAGAAAGCGCCGACGGCAGCACCGGCAAGATCCCCGGTTACATGCTGTTCAGCAGCCGCGCCGGTTATGACTTCGGCCCGCAATTGTCGGATCTCAACGTCGCGGTCGGGGTGAAAAACATCTTCAACACGCAGTACTTCACACGCTCGTTTGATGACAACAACAAAGGCAAGTATGTCGGTGAACCGCGCACGGTTTATGTGCAGACATCGGTAGCGTTCTGAGGATTAAAAAGCCCCTCACCCTAACCCTCTCCCGGAGGGAGAGGGGACTGATTGGGGGATGCTCATGATCTCCGTCGACCTGAACGTGCAGTGCGGAATCCATAATCGTTTGAACCTGAAGCTGCTTTGCCGAATACATAATCGACTCGACCTGTAGCTGCTTTGCCGAATACATAATCGACTCGACCTGTAGCTGCTTTGCCGAATACATAATCGACTCGGTTTTTCAGGTCGATGTACTCCGCAAGACACCTCGGTCGGCCCCCTCTCCCTACGGGAGAGGGCTGGGGTGAGGGTCAGCAGGTCATGGTCTACAGTAAAACTTCAAATCAACTTCACAAGGATCGTGAAGCATGCAAAATCGCCCCACCCTCGCCCAATTCGCCCGCCAGTTACGCGTTCAGCAAACCGACTGTGAATACCTGCTCTGGCAAAAGCTTCGCGCCCGCCAGATCGCCAATCTGAAATTTCGTCGGCAGTTTCCCTCCCCGCCCTACGTGCTGGATTTCTACTGTGCTGAGCTGAAACTGGCGATTGAGCTGGACGGTGGTCAGCACTATGAAGCGTCGGGATTGATATACGACCAGCGCCGAACAAATCACCTGTATCAGCAAGGCATTCAGGTCGTACGTTTCAGCAACCTGGAAATACTTCAGCAGATGGATGACGTACTGGAGCAGATCATACAAATTGCGGCAGCTCGAAGACTGCCCTCACCCTAACCCTCTCCCACAGGGAGAGGGAACTGATTGCGGGATGTTTGAGAAATACATCGACCTGAAAGTGCCTTACCGAATCCATAATCGACTCGATCTTCCCGGTCAATGTACCCCGCAATACGACTCGGCCGACCCCTCTCTCACAGGGAAAGGGGGCTGATTGGGGGATACTTGCGAGCTACGCCGACCTGATTCTGCCTTACCGAATCCATAATCGACTCGGTCTTTCAGGTCGATGTACCTCGCAATACGATTCGGTCGGCCCCCTCTCACGCAGGGAGAGGGCTGGGGTGAGGGGCAGCCCATTCATGCCCTGCGCAATAACCGCCACACAAACAAAAACGGGCCTGCAAAAGCAGGCCCGTTCTCATTGGGTGAATTAAATAATCAGCGCATCAACTGTTGATCGCTGCCTGCTCATTCTCATCAAATTCTTCAGCGAGCAGCTTGTCGTTGGCTTTGCCCGTGAATGGCACCACAGCGGCGCGTGGTTTACCTCGCAGTTTGCCGAACAGGTGCTCCAGCGCGTGCTCGAGTTTTTCGGCGGCGCCATCGATTGCCTGTTCCAGCGAATCGGCTTTATGGGTGACGGAAATCGGTTGATGGCCTTTTGGCCGCGCTTCCAGTTGGCAGCGCATGTCATGGGGACCTGGTTTCTCGCCGTTCTCGTCGCTCAGGTGGACTTCGACACGGGTCAGGTCTTCTTCATAACGGTCGAGCGTGCTCTCAATGGTTGTACGTACCCACTCCTCCAGTCGTTTACTGCCTTGAACATGGTTATCGCTGTTGACTTGGATTTGCATAGTTCCATCCCTTATTTCAGCTAGCTCGTGAGAGGCCTTGAGTTGAATTTCCTGACCTCCTGGTTACAACAATCGGCCCGACCGGCGAACATTTCAACCCCTGGAAAAAGATAAATATTCATTCGCAAAAAAAGTCGGACAACCGAGCAAAGCGCTGGTAAGGTCGGGAGTTGGGTCGCCTCGCAACCCGGCAAAATCTGCTCACAATTGCCCGTCATTCAACGGGTGCAAACCGCGAAAAATCCCCGCCTCTTCGACCAGCCAGTCATGCACCGCACGCACGCCCGGATGGCTCAACGCCCCTGGCGCGTACAGCAACACGTAACGTTTATGGTTGGGCACCGACAGGCCGAACGGCACGATCAGGGTGCCGCGCTCCAGTTCATCGTTGAGCAACGTACGCCGGGCGATCGCCACGCCCATCCCGGCAATCGCCGCTTCGATGGTCAGGTGATTGCGGTTGAAGGTGTGCCCGCGCCGTACGTCGGCGCCTTCAAAGCCGATCGCATGCAAATAAAACTCCCACTCGGCATATTCGTAACTGCCACGCCAGGCGGTGATGTCGTGCAGCAACGGAAAATGCACCAGGTCCGCCGGGCCATGCAGCGGTGGCCGCCCGCGCAACAGACTCGGCGCGCACACCGGGAATATCTGCTCGTCGAGCAAGGCTGTGGATAACAATCCCGGGTAACTGCCGTCGTTCAGATCGATCGCCAGATCAAAGTCGCCCTCGTGCAACGGCACGCTGCTGTCCTCGGCAACCAGGCGCAACTGAATGTCCGGATAACGCTGTTGCAGACGTGGCAAGCGCGGCGTCAGCCATTTGCTGAGGAACGATGGAATCGAGCGCACGCGCAAAATTCCGCTGATCATTCCCGCATCGAGGCGACGCAACTCAGCGTCGATGCTGCCGTAGGCCTCGTTCACCGTGATCGCCAGCCGCTGGCCTTCTGCGCTCAGTTCAACGCCACGGGCACGCCGATGAAACAGGCGAAAACCGAGGCGCTCTTCCAGTTGGCGGATCTGCTGGCTGACCGCTCCGGGAGTGATGTGCAGCTCTTCTGCACAACGGGTGAATGACAGGTGCCGCGCGGCACAGGAAAACACCTGCAGCCAGACGTAAGTCTGGGCATGCAATTGACGACTCATCGTTTAGTCCTGCTAAAGGCTTACTTAGGAAGTTTCGTTAGTCACGTAGGACCGAGGTAGGCAGTATCGCCGACATTGCGCTTGTCCTACAAAAAATGGCAGCGATTCCTACTCCATTGCTTGTAAGGGTTTAGCATGGCTATCAGTGTTTTCGATCTATTCAAAGTCGGCATCGGTCCGTCCAGTTCCCACACCGTCGGGCCGATGCGTGCCGCCGCGACCTTCGCTCAGGCGCTGATCGATCAGCATTTGCTGAACGATGTGCGTCGTGTCGAAATCCGTTTGTACGGCTCGTTGTCAGCCACCGGTGTCGGTCACGCCACCGACCGCGCAACAGTCATGGGCCTGATGGGCGAATGGCCAGACAGCATCGATCCGTCGACCATCGATCCACGCATCCAGCAACTGCGCGAGACAGGCCAACTGTGCCTCGCCGGGCGAAGAGAAATTGCCTTCGACTGGCAGCGCGATCTCCTGCTGCTCGACGAGAGCCTGCCCTACCACCCCAACGCCATGTCGCTGACCGTCTTCGGCGAAACCGCCGAGCTGTTCGAGCAAACCTACTATTCAGTCGGCGGCGGTTTCATCATCGAAGCGGCAGAAGCCGAATCCGGTGTCGCACCAGCCGGTGACGTGGTGTTGCCGTACGATTTTTCCAGCGCCGCGCAACTGCTGGCGCTGTGCAAACAGCACAACCTGCGCGTGTCCGAGCTGATGATGGCCAACGAGCGCGCGTGGCGTTCCGACGCGGAAATCCGTCAGGGCCTGCTGCATATCTGGTCGGTGATGCGCGAATGCGTCGAACAGGGTTTGCGCCATGAAGGCATCCTGCCGGGCGGTCTGAATGTGCCGCGTCGAGCGGCGAAGTTGCACCGCAGCCTGTTGGAAATCGGCAAGCCGAATGTCATCAGTTCAACGCTGTCGGCGATGGAATGGGTCAACCTGTTCGCCCTCGCCGTCAACGAAGAGAACGCGGCCGGCGGGCGCATGGTCACCGCGCCGACCAACGGTGCCGCCGGGATCATTCCGGCGGTTCTGCACTACTACATGAAATTCAATCCGGACGCGTCTGACGATGATGTCGTCGCGTTCTTCCTCGGTGCAGCAGCCGTCGGCATCCTCTGTAAGAAAAATGCCTCGATCTCCGGCGCTGAAGTCGGCTGTCAGGGCGAGGTCGGTTCCGCGTGCGCGATGGCCGCTGCCGGCCTGGCCGACGTGCTCGGCGCCACCCCGGAGCAGTTGGAAAACGCCGCTGAAATCGGCCTGGAACACAACCTCGGCCTGACCTGCGACCCGGTCGGCGGTCTGGTCCAGGTGCCGTGCATCGAGCGCAACGCCATCGCTGCGGTAAAAGCGATCAACGCCACGCAAATGGCCTTGCGCGGTGACGGCAACCACTTCATTTCCCTCGACCGGGTGATCCGCACCATGCGCGATACCGGCGCCGACATGCACGACAAATACAAAGAGACTTCACGGGGCGGCCTGGCTGTGAACTGGGTGGAATGCTGAGGCGCATTCCCTGACCGCCCCGGCAGACCGCATTCGACGGTCTGCCAACCGTGAGCCCGAGCAAGAATAATAACGAGGCGATAACGATGACCGATGTACGTACACCTGCTGCCGAAAATCCCGCTGTAGACCTCACACGCAATACAGAAACTGCCCACAAGGGCTGGAGCAAATTCGACACCACCTGGATGCTTGGCTTGTACGGCACGGCGATCGGTGCTGGCACCTTGTTCCTGCCGATCAACGCCGGTGTCGGTGGTTTCTGGCCGTTGCTGATTTTGGCGCTGCTGGCTTTCCCGATGACCTTTTTTGCCCACCGCGGGCTGACCCGTTTCGTCTTGTCCGGGCGCTCCGGTGACATCACCGAGGTGGTTGAAGAACACTTCGGCATCGGTGCCGGCAAGCTGATCACGCTGCTGTATTTCTTTGCGATCTTCCCGATCCTGCTGGTGTACAGCGTCGCGCTGACCAACACCCTGAGCAGTTTCCTCGAACATCAATTGCACATCGCCCCGCCACCCCGGGCGATCCTCTCGCTGGCGCTGATCCTTGGTCTGATGGCCATCGTCCGCTGCGGCCAGAGCGTGATCGTCAAAGCCATGAGCGTGCTGGTCTATCCGTTCGTCGCCGCCTTGCTGTTGCTCGCGGTCAGCCTGATCCCGAACTGGAACGGCGCCTTCTTCGCCAGCGCTCAAGAATCGATGCCGATGTCGGTGTTCTTCAAAACGCTGTGGCTGGCGATCCCGGTGATGGTGTTTTCGTTCAACCATTCGCCGATCATCTCCGCGTTCGCTGTGGATCAGAAACAGCGCTACGGCGACCAAGCCGAACGCAAGAGCAGCGGCATCCTCGCCATGGCGCACGGCATGATGGTGGTGACGGTGATGTTCTTCTGCTTCAGCTGTGTGCTGGCGTTGTCGCCGGCGGATCTCGCGGCAGCGAAGGCGCAGAACATTTCGATCCTGTCGTACCTGGCCAACCACTTCCAGACCCCGGTGATCGCTTACGCTGCGCCACTGATTGCGTTGGTGGCGATCACCAAATCCTTCCTCGGCCACTACATCGGCGCCAGCGAAGGCTTTCAGGGTCTGATCGTGAAAAGCCTGCGCGGCCGTGGCCGCGTCATGTCGGCGAACTGGCTGAACCGGGTGACTGCACTGTTCATGATTCTCGCGTGCTGGGCAGTGGCCACGTTCAACCCGAGCATCCTCGGCATGATCGAAGCGTTTGGCGGGCCGGTGATTGCCTGTCTGTTGTTCCTGATGCCGATGTACGCCATCCGCCGCGTGCCAGCCTTGCGCCAGTATTCGGGCCAGGTTTCCAACGTGTTCGTGGTGCTGATCGGCCTGATTGCACTGTCAGCGATCATCTATTCATTCCTGCCCTGAAAACGCGCTACAAAAAAAGGCGAGCCATGTGGCTCGCCTTTTTTATCCCCATGTTCATTGTTCGACAAATTTCCCGGCACAGCCCTTGCAAACTCCCCCCTGTAGGAGCTGTCGAGTGAAACGAGGCTGCGATCTTTTGATCTTCATGACCGAAATCAAAACATTGAAGAGCAAAAGATCGCAGCCTCCGGCAGCTCCTACATGAAACCAGTACAGGACACGGAATGGCCGATGGTCTGGTATGGCGAACCAACCCGATCATGGCCGGTCAACAACTGCACGTTCAATCAGGCGGTGACGCATCATGGACAATCCCTTTCAGATCATTACCGATGCCTTCGCGCCGGACTATCAGATCAACCTGAGCATTCAGGGCCTGGACGGCAGCATCATGCTGACCCTGTCCAACAGCGGCCATATCGTCGCCAAACGCATGATCAGTGCCGAGCAGCGCAACGATCCGGCGCGCCTCAAGCGTCTGGTGCAAAGCATCCAATTCGGCATCGCCATCGAACAGGGCCACAGCGCCATGGCGATCCTCGAGGCGATGACCAATGGCGACGGGCTGACCCCGCCACCACAAGTCCTCGGCCAATCCCGGCAAGTCGCGGGACTTTAAAGTTCGCCCTTCTCGACTTCAGGATGCTCGCTGGAGCCGGCGCCGAGTTTGCGTTGCGGTTTGTCGATTTTCACCGAAGGAAATTGTGACGAGGCGTAACGCACCACCAGAATCGAGAACGCCAGCAGCAGAATCCCGCCGCACAGGTAGATGATGCCCATGTCCGGCGGGTTGTGGTGCGAGACGTTGGAGATCAGCAGGCGCGTCAGCGCGGTGATCGCCACGTAGATCAGGAAGCGCACCGGCATGTGATTGGTCTTGAAATAAATCCCGACCATCGCCCCCAGTTCCAGATAGATGAACAGCAACAGAATGTCATCAATCTTGATGTGGCCTTCCTCGAGCATGCCGAGAAACTCCATCACCGCGGCCCACGCCGTCACTGCACCGATGGCAAACAGCGCCAGGTAGTGGAAGGTTTCGACGAACAGGTTGCCCAGGGACTCGGCCAGTTGATGCACGTTTTGCCGCAGTTTCTCGGCCCAGTTGATTTTCACGATGATGTTCCTTAGCCCGATTCGAGCGGATGATGCGTGTTGGACGTGACGGTTTTCTGCACGTAACGCTTGTCATGCAGAAAAGAGGCCACGCCATCATGGCGAGCCGCCGCCAAACCCGCGCCGTGGCGTTTGGTCGCAGGTATTCGCTGTGCACCGCCCCCTGTGGGGGCGAGCCTGCTCGCGAATGGCCTCAACACGATCCCCCTGACAAACCCGAAATCCGGTCTACATTCAAAAGCCACTACCCATGGCGCAGGGATTCGCTTATCCTTTTCGCTGTATATGGATACAGTAGTCGTCAAGACAACTTAATGTGAAGGCATGTGAGGTGGTGAATGGCCGTCGAAGTGGTATACCGCAGCAGCCGAGATCTGGAGCGCTTGTTCATGGATAAAGCCGAAGCTGACCGTCATGACAAAATGCTCGAGCTGGCCGAATATCTGGCCGATGTCCTGCAAAAAGCCGTTCCGTCCCTGACTGAACAGCAAGTGGAAGAAGCCGGGATCTACATGGCGAAGAACCGCGATGTGTTTGCCCGCGCGTTCAAGAGCCAGCCTGACGCGCTGTCGGAGCTGCTCAATGCACCGGCAGAGCCTGTCGAGAATGTTGAAGCTGCAGACTCTGCTGAAGCGCCGGCGAAGCCAGCCAAAGCAGCAAAGGCCCCGAAGTAATCAACAAAGGATCGCAGCCCCTGTAGGAGCTGCCGAAGGCTGCGATCTTTTGATCTTCCCCGTCACCGATACAAAACCCGCTCTGCCAACTCGTCCGCCACCCGCGCCGGCGAACGCTTCTCCGCCTGCGCATGCGCAAACACCTCGGTCAACCGCGAACTGATCTTCGACAGATGCGCGGTAATCGTCGTCAATTCCTCGCCACGATGTTTCAACGACACATAAATCAGCCCACCGGCATTGATCACATAATCCGGCGCATAGAGAATCCCGCGCCGCTCCAGCTGATCAGCCACGTCCAGGTGCGTCAGTTGATTGTTCGCTGATCCCGCCACCGCTGAACAGCGCAGTTGCGTAACCGTATGACTGTTCAACACCCCACCCAGACCGCACGGCGCAAGAATGTCGCAAGGCGTACTGAGCAGCGCGTCGTTGGCGATCGGATGTGCGTTGAGTTGTTCCATCGCTAATTGCACTTTGCCGTGGTCGATATCGCTGACCAATAAATCGGCGCCCGCCGCGTGCAGTTGTTCGGCCAGGGCAAAACCGACGTTGCCCAACCCCTGAATCGCCACGCGCAAACCTTCGAGGTTATCGCTGCCCAGCCGCGCCATGGCCGTCGCGCGAATACCGGTGAACACGCCCATCGCCGCATGCGGCGCCGGGTCTCCGGCCGACGTGGTGCTGGTGACATGCTGGGTCTGCTGGGCAATGCAATCCATGTCCACCACGGAAGTGCCGCTGTCGATGGCGGTGATGTAGCGGCCGTCGAGCTGATCGATGCAGCGACCGAACGCTTCAAACAGCGCGCCACGGTTTTCCACATGCGCCGGGCGCACGATCACCGCAACTCCGCCGCCCTGCTCCAGACCCGCCAAAGCGGCTTTGTAGCTCATGCCCTGAGCGAGGCGAATGGCGTCCTCGACAGCGGATTCGTCATTGGGATAGGCAAGATAACGACATCCGCCAAGGGCTGGCCCGAGGCGACTGTTATGGATGGCAATGACCGCCTTCAACCCGGACACCGGGTCAACGCTAAGGTGCAGCGATTCCAGGCGAGTGCTTTGCATGAGAGCAAACATCGTTGGGCTCCCGAATCACTTCTTGTAGAACGCCAGTATAGGCTCGCGCCTGAAAATTGCTGGAGCGCGCCGGAATAAGCGGCGCTGCTAACGATGGCTTTACGGCATATCTCGCCGCCCTTGCCGCGAGCCACTGGACGAATCTTGCGCACGGGGCTAAAACGAGGCATTCCCCGGAGATTTCAATGAGTCCGCGCCAACGCTTTTTCGAGTGTCTGCACCGTTCACCGCCCGCGCTGCTGGAAGCTGCGCTGTGGATCGCGGCCGAGCATGAGAAAGAGGTTGATCCCGCTGCACTCCTGCTGGATTTCAAAGAGCTGCAACAGAAGGTCAGTTACGGCTTGCCCATGCTATCGGTCAGCGAACTGGCGCAGCCGCTGCTGCGGCGCATGATTGAATTGGGATTCGCTCAGGACGACTTCCTGCCATTGCGCCCACAGGCGGCGTTACTGCATAAAGTCTTGCAGACGCGACGCGGTCAGCCTTTGGCGCTGGCACTGATTGCTCTGGAACTGGCGCATGGTCTGGAGATTCCGCTGGTCGGGGTCAATTTTCCCGGGCACTTTTTATTGCGCGTACCCGGCGCGGATCATTTGCTCGATCCTTGCGGCGGTCGACGCCTGTACCCGAATGATTGTCGCGAGCTGTTACAGCGCCAATACGGGCCGAACATGAAGCTCTCCGCCGAGCACTTGCTGACCGCCTCACCCCAGCAGATGCTCCAGCGCCTGTCGCGCAACCTGCGCCAGTTGCACCTGACGCAGGACGACTTTATTGCCGCGCTGATCGACGCCGAACGCGTACTCGAACTGGGCAACGGCGCTGCCGCCGATTACCTGGCGCGGGCCAGTCTGTATCAGCGGCTGGATTGCCCGAATGCCGAACGTTTCGACCTTGAGCATGCCCTGCTGCTGAGCGACGACCCGATCCAGCGATTGCGCCTGACCGAACGCCTCGGCCACCTCCCGCCCAACTCCGTGGTCCACTGAATACCCTGTGGGAGCTAGCCTGCTAGCGAAGCAGGCGGCTCGGTCTTTCAGTTAAACCGCGTTATCGTTCTTCGCTAGCAGGCTAGCTCCCACAGGAGATTGCGCTGTGTCGGCAGGCGAACGCACCTGAATGATCAGCAGTGCTGCAATGACAGCCGGAATCGCACAGAAGAAGAAAATCTGCTCCACCGGAATGTGCATCGCCAGCAGCAGGCTGCCAAACAGCGGCCCGAGAATCGAGCCGAAACGCCCCACGCCCAGCGCCCAACCGGTGCCCGTGGCGCGGACATGCGCCGGGTAGAAATTACTGGCGAACGCATTCAGCGTCAGTTGCCCGCCGATGATGCAGAAGCCGGCGGCAAACACGCAGGCCACCAGATAACGCGGATTGTCGTGATTGAGCCCGAGCAGAATCGTGCACAACGCAGCTCCGGCAAGCACGCCGGATAACAGGCGAACTTTGCGTTTCAAACGGTCGGCGAACCAGGCCATGCAAATCGCCCCCAGAGTACCGGCGAACAGAAACATCGACGTCACCAGATTGGCTTCGTTGAGCTTCAGGCCACTTTCCAGCAACAGCGTCGGCAGCCAGCTGATCATGAAATACAGCAGGATCAGGCTGACGAAAAACGTCGCCCAGATCAGCAACGTCGGGCGCGCGTAGCCGTTGCGGAACAACTCGACCACAGTCAGTTTGCTGCCCTGCTCGCGCTCGTTCTGTTCGACGGAGGCAATTGGCGGTTGCCAGTCCGGCAGCATCCGCGCGGTGACTTTGCACAGGCGCGCATACGGTGGCGCATCACGCAGCAGGCGTGGCAGCGATTCCGGCAGCATCCACCAGAGAAACGGGAACAGCAGCAACGGCGTCACGCCGCCTGCAAGAAACACCGCCTGCCAGCCGAACTGATCGATGAACCCGGCCGCGACAAAACCACCCGCCGCACCGCCGAAAGAAAAGCCGCAGGCGGCCAGTGTCACCATCAAGGTGCGCAGGCGCGGCGGCGAATATTCCGACATCAACGCCATCGCGCTGGGCATCGCACCGCCCATGCCGATGCCGCAGATGAAGCGCGCAATCATCAACGTATTCAGCGAATCGGCGAACACCATCAGCACTGTGAGGGTGGCGTAGATCAGCACGCAGGCGAGCAGAATCCGGCGTACGCCGAAACGGTCGGCCAATGGCGTTACCACCAGCGAGCCAATGGTCAGGCCCAACAGGTTGGCGCTGAAAACAGGTCCGAATGCGGCTTTTTCCAGACCCCAGTCCTGCGCCAGTGCCGGGACAACGTAACCGAGTACCTGCGCGTCATAGCCATCGGTGACGAGCAGCAAGGCGAGCAGGATCAAGAGCAACCACTGATAGCGGGACACAGGACGGGCGTCGAGTGCCGCGCGGAAGCTGGCAATCTGGTTATGCATCGCAAGGTACCTGTTTTGTTTTTATGATTTTTTGCTGTGGCAACCGGATCGTTCCCACGCTCCGCGTGGGAATGCCGCCGGGGACGCTCTGCGTCCACTGTGACGCAGAGCGTCACCGGATGCGTTCCCACGCAGAGCGTGGGAACGATCAGTCACAATTTTGGTTACGGGGTGTCAGGTTGATTCGCGGGATGGGCTTTGATGAATGCCGGATGCTCAGCCGCCAATGCAGCAACGCGGCGAATTTTTGGGTACGCCTCCAACGAAACATTGAACCGCTCAGCCGCATACAACTGCGCAATCAGATACACATCCGCCACACACGGCCACTCGCCGAAACAGAAACCGCTATCACCAATCAACTGCTCCACCGTCGCCAACCCCTGGTGGATCCAGTGGCTGATCCACTCCACCACCTGCGGCTCTTCCTGCCCCGACTGGCGCAGACGATTGAGCACACTGACGTTGTGCAGTGGATGCACATCGCAACCGATCACCGCCGCGACGCCGCGCACATGGGCGCGGGCAACCAGATCTTCCGGCAACAACGGCACCTGTGGATAACGCTCCTCCAGATACTCGATGATCGCCGGCGACTGAATCAGCAACTCGCCATTATCGGTGCGCAGCGCCGGCACGCGCCCCTGTGGATTGATCGCCAGATACGCCGCTTGCCGATGCTCGCCACCGGCCGCTGCGATCAGGTTGACCGGCAAGGCCTGATAGTCGAGGCCCTTCAACGCCAGCGCGATGCGCACCCGGTACGACGAGGTCGAACGGTAGTAGGTATAGAGATCCATGAGCCGCTCCTGTCAGCGCGCCGCGAGCACTTTGCCGCGGCATTCGCCGAAACCGATCGAGGCAAAACCGTCACGGGCACAACGCGCACGGAGGATGATTTCGTCACCGTCTCCAAGGAATTTACGCACTTCGCCAGACGCCAGTTCGATCGGCTTTTTACCGCCCTCGGTGATTTCCAGCAGGCTGCCGAACTGACCGGTTTCCGGGCCGGACAAGGTGCCCGAACCAAACAGGTCACCGGCCTGCAACTGGCAGCCGTTGACGCTGTGATGCGCAACCATCTGCGCGACGGTCCAGTACATGTAACGGGTATTGCTCAGGGTCAGGCGATGGGCCGGCAGATTTTGCTCGCGCATGGTTTCGGTGAGCAACAGCACTTCCAGTTCGATGTCGAAGGCACCGCCGTCCTGATCGCGTTTATCGAACAGATACGGCAGCGGCTGCGGATCACCTTCAGGACGCGCCGGTTGCGCGGTGCGAAACGGCTCCAGCGCCTCTGCCGTGACGACCCATGGCGAGACGCTGGTGATGAAACTCTTCGACAGGAACGGCCCCAGTGGCTGGTATTCCCAAGCCTGGATATCGCGCGCCGACCAGTCGTTGAGCAGACAGAAACCGGCGATGTGATCAGCGGCGTCACCGATGGCGATCGAATCGCCCATCTCGTTGCCCTGGCCGATCCAGATACCCAGTTCCAGTTCATAGTCCAGACGTGCGCACGGGCCGAAGGTCGGCTCGCTCGCACCCGCTGGCAAGGTCTGACCTTTCGGCCGACGTACATCGGTTCCGGAGGCGCGCACGGTAGAGGCGCGACCGTGATAACCGATCGGCACGTGCTTGTAGTTCGGCAGCAGCGGGTTATCCGGGCGGAACAGTTTGCCAACGTTTTGCGCGTGTTCGATACCGACGTAGAAGTCGGTGTAATCGCTGATGCGTGCTGGAAGATGCAGTTGGCAATCGGCCGCCAATGGCAGCAGTTTCGCGCCTTGGGCTTCGATGTTGCCGCGCAGGGTGCTGCCTTCGCTGAACAGTTCCAACAGGCGCGTACGCAGGGCAACACGCGCCTCGCGACCGAGATCGAAGAACGCGTTCAACTGTCCGCCGTGCATGGCTTCCACTGCACTGCGCGCAGCTCCGTCGAACAGGCCGGCTTCCAGCGCCACTTGCAGATCGAAGATGTGTTCGCCAATCGCCACGCCTGCACGCGGCGCCGAACCGTTGGTGCTGAACACACCCAACGGCAGGTTCTGCAACGGGAAATCGCTGTGGCCGTTGGCTGAAGCGACCCAGCTACGGGTGATGGAATTCTGCGTCATGGGTTATCTCCGGGTCGGGTCGAACGTGGCGGGCAAAGTGGCCCAGCAGGCGTCGTAAGTAGATTGCAGTTGCGGGCAGTCGAGGGCGAAGCGGCTTGGGCGCAGCACTTGGCTGGTCTCGAACATGAAGGCCATGGTGTTGTCGATCTTTGCCGGTTTGAGTTCGGCGTTGATCGCTTTGGTGCAGGTCTCACCGTCCGGGCCGTGTGCGCTCATGCAGCTGTGCAGCGAGGCGCCACCGGGCACGAAGCCTTCGGCCTTGGCGTCGTATTCGCCCTGGATCAGGCCCATGAATTCGTTCATCAGGTTGCGGTGGAACCACGGTGGCCGGAAGGTATTCTCGGCAACCATCCAGCGCGGCGGGAAGATCACGAAGTCGAGGTTGGCCAGACCATGCACGCTGGTCGGCGAGGTCAGTACAGTAAAGATCGACGGATCCGGATGATCGAAACTCACCGTACCGATGGTGTTGAAACGGCGCAGATCGTATTTGTACGGCACGTTATTGCCGTGCCAGGCGACCACGTTCAGCGGCGAATGATTGAGTTCGGTGGCCCACAACTGGCCGAGAAACTTCTGCACCAGTGTGGTCGGTTGCTGGAGGTTTTCGTAAGCGGCGACCGGGGTCAGGAAGTCGCGCGGATTGGCCAGACCGTTGCTGCCGATCGGCCCCAGATCCGGCAGGCGCAGCGGCGCGCCATGGTTTTCGGCGACGTAACCACGCGCCTGCGGGTCGAGCAATTCCACGCGGAACTTCAGCCCGCGCGGCAGCACAGCGATTTCCAGCGGCGCGACCTCCAGCACACCCAACTCGGTGGCGATACGCAGACGGCCAAATTGCGGCACCAGCAGAAGCTCGCCGTCGGCGTTGAAGAACACCCGTTCCATCGAACGGTTGGCGACGTAGTTGTAGATGCTGATCCCGGCCGGTTTTTCCGCTCCAGAGTTAGCCGCCATGCTCACCAGACCGTCAATAAAATCGGTCGGCTCGGCCGGGATTTCCAGCGGATTCCAGCGCAGGCGATTGGGCGTCACTTCACCCAACGGACCGCCCGCCAATTGACGTTCCAGTTTGACGAAGGCCGGGTGATTGGCCGACGGCTGAATGCGGTACATCCAGGTGCGGCGCGCTTCGCTGCGGGTCATGGTGAACGCAGTGCCGGAGAACAATTCGGTGTAGAGGCCGTACGGGGCTTTTTGCGGGGAGTTCTGGCCGACGGGCAGCGCGCCGGGCAACGCTTCAGTGCTGAATTCGTTGCCGAAACCGGACTGATACGCCAGCGCCTGAGCGGTTGAATCGAGGTTCATGGAGCCTCCTGAACAGGGAGTCGGCAGTGGCCCATCGCTCTGGCTCAGAGGTTTCGGCACGCCGGGGTTGTTATTATCGTAATTCGATTACGCATAACGTAATTTGCTCGCTATCCAGCGTCAAGCTATAAAGACGCCCATTCGTATCGGAACCCGGCCGCACCATGGAAAAAACCAGCGACAGCAACGGCAAACAGAAAGTCCGCTCCGCCGAAGTCGGCACCGACATCCTCAAGGCCCTGGCCGAGTTGTCGCCATCGACGTCGTTGTCGCGTCTGGCCGAGCATGTGCAGATGCCGGCGAGCAAGGTCCATCGCTATCTGCAGGCATTGATCGCCTCGGGATTTGCCGAGCAGAACGCCGCCACCAACCATTACGGTCTTGGCCGTGAAGCGTTGCGCGTAGGCCTCGCTGCACTGAACAGTATGGACGTGCTGAAAGTCGCCGCCCTGCCGCTGGCCGAATTGCGCGACGAACTGAACGAGACCTGCTTTTTGGCGGTATGGGGCAATCAGGGCGCAACCGTGGTGCACATCGAACCGGCGGTGCGCGCGGTGACGGTGGTGACGCAATTGGGTTCGGTGCTGCCGTTGCTCAGTTCATCGACGGGACTGGTGTTCAGCGCGTATTTGCCGCCTCGGGAAACCGATGAGCTGCGCGAACGGGAAATCGCCGTCGCCGATCATCCGCTGAAGGACGACAACGCCTATTCGACGCAGTGCGAACAGATCCGCGCGCGCGGCCTGCATCATGTCCACGGCCTGCTGATGCCGGGAGTCGATGCGTTGTCGGCGCCAGTATTCAATGCCGTCGGCCAGATCGCAGCGGTACTGACAATTGTCGGCCCGACCTCGTTGTTTCACGCTGACGAAAATGGCCCTGCTGCCCAGCGTTTGCTCGCGGCAACGCGCGCGGTGAGCTGGCGCATGGGTTATGACGCAGGCTGATTGACCTCGACGCCAACCTCGTCAGCACAGCCCGAGCACTTTGGCCTTGGCCACCGCTTGGGTTCTGCGCTCCACGCTTAACTTGGCGTTGATCCTGCGCGCATGGGTCTTGACCGTGTGCAGGGAAATGTACAGTTGCTCGGCGATCTTCTGATTGGATTCGCCTTGGGCAATCAGCTTCAACACCTCAACTTCACGCCGGCTCAACAGCGCTTCGGCTGCGACCGCCGGCGTTTCAGCGCAGAGCTCGGCGGCTGCGCGGATCAGCGCTGTATCGGGATGACGCAAGCGCCACTCGAGCAGCGACTGCTGCAACTGACACCGCACCACCAGCGCTTGGCCCTGTTGCAGCGCCCGTTGTGCCAATGACACTTCACCTTTGTGCCAGGCAAGTTGCGCCAGCACCAAGTGCAACTCGGCTTCGAGGCTCAACATGCCTTTTTGTTGCGCGCCGCTCAACGCCTGCTGGATTTCCGCCAGATCAATCAGCGATGGCTGTATTTGCGCCCTGGCCGTGAACAACAAATACTCCAGGCGCGGAATCAGCTCGAGGGTTGCCGGTGGCGCTTGCCGCGCGTGCGGCCCGTGAAAGTGGCGTAAAACTCGGCTCAGCGCTTCATGCGCCAGTTCCGCCCGGCCCTGTTGCAACCAGAATTGACTGCTGACCTGCAGCAACACGCCGCGATACACCGTGTCCGGAATCTGCCGTTGCTGCATCAACCGTTCCGCATCGCGCAGGCGCACAAACGCTTGCGCATAATCCTGCTGATTGGCCGCCAGTTGCGCCAGCCCGAGAAAACCATACAGCACGCGTTTGTCGTGACTGCGCAGGCAGTCTTCCAGCCCGCGCTGGAACCACTCGGCAGCACGCGCTTCGTCGCCCATGCACAGGGCCAGCCTGCCGCGCCGCAACGCGATGCGGCCGAGCAACGGCACCGGGCGATGTTCACGCTGGCACAGCAGTTCCTGCGTGCTGGCCAACAGATCGTCGGCGCGGGCCGGCGCACCGCGCTGCTCCAGCAATTGCGCATGGTCGAGTTCGAGCAAACCTTCGAACAGCAATGAACCCTGAGCGCGCGCCAGGCACAACGCCTCGCGGTTTATGCCATGGGCCAGTTCCAGTTCGCCACAGAGCAAGGCTTGCTGGGTTTGCCCGGACAGGCACAACAGCCGTGCGGGCCAGGCGTCGCTTGCCAACTCGGCCAGCGCTTGGCGGAAATGCTCGCGCGCTGGCGCCATTCGCCCCTGCAAATGCAGCAACCAGCCTTGCAGCGCCTGCCATCGCGCCAGCCATTGCCGCTGTTTTTGTGCCGAGGGTTGCGGGACGAATCGCGACATGTGTTCGATGCTGGCAGCGGCCTGATCAAAACGGCCGGCGAACAGCAGCGCTGCCGTGATCAAGCCGACCAATTGCGGCGAGCCCAACGTCAACTCTTCGCCTTGCTGCTCATGCAAGCGCAACAGCAGCACCACCGTTTGATCATCGAACAGATGCTCGAAAGTGAAGTGCTGCAACAAGCTCACCGCCACTTCGAATTCTTCCGCCAGCAAGGCTTGTTCGAACGCCGAACGCCAGTCCTCTCGCGCGGTAAACCATTGGCACGCGCGCCGGTGCCAGGAGCGCCCCTGTGGCCAGCGCGACTCTTGGATCACGCGGGTCAGCGGCGGAAAAACCTGCAGCCATTCGGCCGAGTCCTGCCAGGGTTCGATAAAACAGCCGAGGCTCTGCAACGCGCGCAAGAGCTGTGCACCGTCCCCGGCACCGAACAGATGCTCACACAATTCATTATTGAAGCGCGGTAAATGCGCCAACACGCGCCAAGCCTCGGCCAGCTCCGGCGACAGGCTGCTGAAGAGTTCGTGTTGCAAGTAATCGAGCAGCGTGTCCACCCGTTGCTGCGGCTGATTGCTCTGCGCCCAGTCGCACTTTTGCAGCAGCGCCATGCGCACGCCGGCGCACCAGCCACCGGTACGTTGCCCAATTCGCCCGGCAACGCTCAGCGCTTGTTCGGCTGGTAAATGGTGCAGCACCTGGGCGATTTCACTTTGCGTGAGAGCCAGTGTTGCGGCTTCACATTCATACAGCTCATCGTCGAGTAGCAAGCGCGGCCAGTTGCACTGTGGCCGCCGCCGCGTGCCGATCCACCAGATCAAGGCCGGACCGCTGATTGCCAACAGTCGATCGAGCCAGGCGTCCAGCGCCGGATCCGGCTGACGACAATAATCGTCGATAAACAGCCACGTCGGTTGCGACCAGCGCGCCAGTGCAGCAAGCAGGCCGGCCTCATCCGTTGCGATCAGGCCCAGCGCTTGCGTCAGCCGCTGAGAGAATTCGCCGCGACTGATCGTGGCCCCCGCCAACGCTATCCAGTGCAGCGAACACTGGGCCGGCGCCTGCAACAGGCATTCGGTGAGCAATGCACTCTTGCCGCTACCGGCCGGCGCGCAGATCAGCCGCACCCGTGCCGCTGACGCCAGTAATGGTTCGCACAAGCGTGCGCGCGCCTGATGATGAGAGGACAGTCGGGGAAGAAATCCGGGGCGATCCAGGCACGGCGTCATGGCGGTCATCAGGTGAGCCTTTTTATCGTTGTGCAGTCACCCTAGCCCTGTCCAGTGAGCTTGTTGACGAGTATTCAGCGCGCTGATTGCCAGCCATAAAAAAGGCGACCGTGCGGTCGCCTTTTGTACAGCCGATGTATCCGAAACGTTACCGAACGCCCTCTGCGCGCAGGGCCGATGGCGTGAAGTCGGCAGCCTTGGCTTCGAAGCCGAACTCGAAGCTGTGTTTCTCTTCGTTCTTCATGCCCAGGGCAATGTAGCGGCCGGCAATGATGTCGTAGAGCGCTTCCAGGGTGTAAGCCTGGGCCTGGTGATCGTAGTAATACTGCGCATGCCCTTCGGCGACACGCCACAGTTGGCCGCGGCCATCGTAGTGATCGACCAGTGCCACCTGCCAGCTGTCCTCGTCGATGTACATGTGGCGCTTGGCATAAATGTGCCGCTCGCTCGGTTTCACCGTGCCGATGACTTCCCAGACGCGGTGCAATTCATAGCGGGTCAAGTCCTGGTTGATGTGCCCGGCCTTGACGATGTCGTCGTACTTGAGCGTCGGCGAATCGAGCTTGTAGCTGTTGTACGGAATGTACATTTCCTTCTTGCCGACCAGTTTCCAGTCATAGCGATCCGGTGCGCCGGAGAACATGTCGAAGTTGTCCGAGGTGCGCAGACCGTCCGCCGCAGTGCCCGGGCCGTCATACGCCACTTGCGGCGCACGCCGAACCCGACGCTGGCCGGCGTTGTAGATCCACGCCAGACGCGGCTCCTTCACCTGATCGAGGGTTTCGTGCACCAGCAGCACGTTACCGGCCAGACGCGCCGGCGCCGTCACCGATTGCTTGAAGAAGGTCAGCACGTTGGCGGCTTTGTCCGGATCGAGATCCTTCATCAACTGCGGCACGGCGATTTCTTCTTCGAAGCGGATCGGCGTGTAGCTGCCGTTGGTCTGCGGCGTCACCTGAGTGATGATGCGTTTGACGTTGCCGCCGTGATAGCGGGTGATGTGGTTCCACAAGACCTCGACGCCGTTCTTCGGAATAGGGAAGGCGTAATAGCGATTGCCGGTGAAATTGGCCAGGCCGTTACCGTCATTGATTGTCGTCACGTTCAGCGCACTGCGCTTGGCCGACTCGTAGATGTCCGCCGGCACGGCGACCGTGCGATGCGTTGGGTAGACCGGGATCTTGTAGGTTTCCGGGTAGCGCTTGAACATCGCCACCTGGCCTTCGGAAAGTTTGTCCTTGTACTTGTCGACGTTGGCCGGGGTGATGGTGAACAACGGTTTTTCGTTGGCGAACGGATCGGCGAGAAAGCCCTTGCTGTCCACCGCCCCGGCGTTCTTCGGAATGCCGCCGGTCCATGCGGGAATCGAGCCGTCAGCATTACCGGCCTTCTCGGCACCCAGCGGAGTCAGGCTGGTGCCAAGCTTGTTCGCTTCATCCGCCGACACCGCCGCCATCACGTTGGCCGCCAGCAGACTCAGGGCGAGGACACCACATTGCAGAATCATTTTGCGCATTGCTTTCATCCTTCTCGGGCAGATCAGAAGTTCACGCCGAAGCTCAGGGCCACGAAGTCACGATCTTCGAGGACGTTGTAGTCGCCACCAAAAAAATCGGTGTAACTGAGGCTCGCGGTGTAGGTGTTGCGGTAGTCGGCATCGACGCCGACGCTGATCGCTTTCGCGCCTTCGTTGAACAGGCCGTTGGGGCCGTAACCGGCGACGTCATGCGACCACGACAGGTTGGGTTTGAGGTTGATCCCGCCGATCACGTTGGCGTAATCGAGGATCGCCCGGGCGCGATAGCCCCACGACGTCGAGGTGACAAAACCGTCGGTGTCGCCACCAAAACCGTACTGGCCGTAGACCGAGTCGCGGCCATAACGTAGCTGGCTGCGCGACTCCAGACCGCCGACATGCACGACCGCCGCTTCACCGACCACGGTCAGACGCTCAGCGCCCAGCACTTGATCGAAAAAGTGCGTGAGGGTGCTCTGGATCTGCGTGACTTCCTTGCGGCGATAGCCCTTGTTGTCTGCACCCGGCGTGGTCACCAGTGGCGATGCTGTGCCAGCGGCAATTGGGTTAAGCAGCGCCAGCGTCAGGTCGTTGGTGTTGACCTGCACCGGTGCGTTCGGCCGATAGCTGATCTCGCCGGTCCAGGCAGTACCGGTGGGCAGCGTGGTGGAAAAGCTCGCGCCATACAGGCGAATGTCTTCCGGGTATTCGAGGTAGTACTGACCGCGTCCGAGCATCACGCTTTGCGCCAAGCCCGAACCGCTGCCAGGCGCCAGGCCGTTGGCGATGCCGACCATCGCCGGCAATGTCGCCAGCGTCGACAGGCCTGCCGTGGTGGTACCGACTGTCGGTGTGCGGCTGTGGTAATTCATGAAATAGAGGCCGTACTCAGTGTCGTCGCCCAGCCAGCGCAGCGCCGTGCCCCACTGCCCGGAATCGCGCGCGTCACGGTCGCCGCCACGGGGAACGACTACGCCCTCGCGGGTCACTTCGATGGGTTGGCCGAACGCCGCTGCCAGCGGTGCCAGCGGCGCAATCGCCGGGCTGCCGACGGTGTAGCCGTTGTTGCAGCCGTCCGCCGCGACGTCGACACCAAAGAACGTGCCGCAGTTGTCGAGAACCGTCTGATCCCATTCCAGTTGATAGAAACCTTCGACCGAAAGTTTGTCGGTGAGGCTCTGCGAGCCGAACAGCATGTTCACCGGAATCAGGCCTTCCTTGATCTCTGCGCCCGGGCGGCGGAAGGCTGAGACGTCGATCGGGTTGATGCTGTTGATCGAGTTGCCGATGAAGGTACTTTCACCCCAGCTCACCACCTGCTTGCCCGCGCGCACGGTACCTGGCAGGTCGGCGATGGTGTAGTTGTGATAGACGAAGGCATCGAGAATCTGCGCACCGGACGACTTCGCGCCCTCCTTGCGGCCACTGTCACTGATCGGCTTGAACTCGCGGTCTTCGTCCTTCAATTCAAAGTCGTACCAATACTTGCCACGCACAAACACACCGGTGTCACCGTACTTCAGTTCGAGGTCGTGGATGCCTTTGAAGATTTTCGAGAACGTCTCGCCCTTCTTGAAGTTCAGGCGCCCGTCATCACCGGTCGAAGATTGGCCCGTGCCACCGTTGACCGTACCGACCAGCGACTTGTCGGCATCGCGCAGGCCCCAACTCGCGCCCACCGACAGCGACGAGTCGAACGTGCCTTCGATTTCCCCGATGTTGAACGAAACCGCGTGCGCCTGGGCGCAGCAACCCAGAGCCACCGCGGCTGCCAGCGCCTGCGGTGTGAAGATGGCGCGCATTGTTGTTTTTGTCATGCGTCTTCCCCGGTGAGTGACAGAAGGCCCCACCCTACTGCCGGGCGAGCAGGTCGATAAGCGCACCAAGGAGGTATTCGCGTTGTCGCTCGAAAGGATGAATGCCCGCACCGCACGGGGCGTTGCGCGCGCCATGGACCGGCTGGATGGACGATCATCAGCGCAATGCATGGTGCGCAATCGGCCACCGGACTGTTGCATGCCCCGCAACAGTGCATGTCCGGAATCGCTATTTTTCCTACAGCCCCAAGCCCTTATTCTGAACGGGCTTTCACGGAATACGTCGCAAAGCACAATGCCAGCTACGCTCAGTCAGCGAAGCGATTGGCAACAGATATCAGGTGAATCGAAGCATTCGGTTGACCGTCCCGCTGTTCACTGACGTTGATTTGTAGCTCCTTGATCCAACGTCTTACCTTGGCCGCTGCGTTTGCAGCGGCCTTTTTTATGGGCGCATGAAATACCTTTCCTGATTTCATGCAGGAAATGTCCGACTCCGTGTAAGAACTTCCCTGGCTTAAAGCCGCCGCGCTGAAACTTCATACTTTATCCACAGCAAAAACCCACACCCCTTCCGGACACTTCCGAAGCACTTTCGCTGTAACTTCAAATGGCAGAGGCAACCAGTTTCTGTGAAGTTTCAACTTCCAAAAAATGCACATTCAAAAGGATATGAATATGCAAAGGCCTCCACCGTTTGAATTAACGGAACCGGTTCATACAATAGGTACGTTGCCGCCGTCGATGCTGCCAACTTCCGGCACAGTCGATCATTACCGCCATGGGGGCACTTTCGGTACTGTGCGAAGTCCGGCGCGTTATCAACCGATACTGCAAAGTTTCATCATCCCGCAAGAACGCGAGTTCAAAAGTAGAACCGAACAGATCCCCCAGACCATTGAAGTGGAACTGGCCGCCACGCGTCTGGAAGAGTCCACACAGCCGTTGCCACCGGCGGCCGCAATCATTCGCGAGTTGGGCGTACGCAACAAACTGATTCAACGCAAGAATCAGCAACTGCAACACCAGACAGCCCTGTCACAGCAGTTTTACGGCAGCGACCCAACTAACAAAAGCGCCGATCAGTTTCTTGCTCGCGCCAATGTCATCGACAACCGCTTACGGCCCGACGGCCCGGGCATGAATCTGTGGAAACAGTCCTACCGCGCGGCACTCGAAGCCCGCCTGCTGACCCAGACGCTGGCGGTTCTGCACCAACAACAGATCAGCGTGCACCAATGGCTCGCAGCGGTACAAGCCAACGACCACACGCAGAACCTCGCAGCAGAAGCCACGCGCCAGGCGGCAGAACAGGCACGAATCGCCGTCGAGCAACAGCGTCAGCGAGACCTGCAGGAACAAGTCCGTCGCCAGCAGGAACAGGCAGAAATACAGGCACGCGAGCAGGCTCGACTGGCGGCATTGGCCGAGGCGCAGCGTGTGGCTGCCGAGCAGGCGCGTGTTGCTGCCGAAGCCGCCGCACAACAAATCGTCGCTGAGAAGAGGCGACTCGAAGTGCTGGCCGAACAGCAACGCCAGACTGAAGCCGACAGAGTCCGTACCGCGCAGGAAGCCCGGCAGAAGACTGAAAAAGCCCGTATCGAACAGCAACAAAAAGCCGATCGATCAGCGAAAAGAAAAAACCAGAAACAGGCACGCCGCAAAGCCCGAGCGCAGGCTCAAGAGCATGCCGAGCGCAAACGCCTGCACGCCGAATGGCAGCAGCAAACCGAAGCGCGCTGGACAAGCCCGACATTCGCCAATGCCGGCGCAGCCGCAGCTTTTGGCCCGACCTTCGCCGGAACACTCGGCATTATTGCCAACCCTGCAACCACGACGGCGGCACTGCAGACCTCGTTGCGCACGGGTGTAGCCCTTGCGGTAGCAGCCGCTTCCACCTTCGCCGTGCCGTTTGTGGTGGGTTTCGCCGCGTTATTGGTCCCCTCCGATCTGGGCAACGGCGATCTCTATTCCGCGAGCGTTCCTCTTGCAGAGCTTGCGCCTGACCTGGCAGTCGATCTGTATCAATTGGCAGCCTCCGGCGGTGCCGTCGATCTGCCGGTGCGGCTTGGCTCAAGGTCGCTGGGCAACCGTGTCGACATTGTCGTCGTCAGCACTGATGGCGTGGTTGTCCCGCACACAGTGCCAGTGAGACTGGCGCGGTTTGATGCGCAGAAAAACCTTTACGTTTCGAGCGCCGCTGACATTGGAGCGAAGGGCCCCACGGTCACTTGGACGCCATTGGTCGCGCCGCTGAATCCTTCGACCGAAGCCCCTCAGGTCGAAATGGATTTGCCGATCTACGAAGGCGCCGAGGTAACCGCCGACAGCGGTCGGATCGATCTCAACCCGGTATGGGATCAATACGGATTCGGTGGCTGGATCACCGTCTTCCCGATCGACTCCGGGCTACCGCCCATCTTCACGATGTTCCGGGATCGAAGGCAGGATCCCGGGGTGGTCAGCGGAATGGGACAGGCGGTTTCGAGCAATTGGTTGGCAGCGGCAAAAACCCCGGAAGGCGCCCCGATCCCGGCGCAAATTGCGCATAAGTTTCGAGGGCGGGAGTTTTCGAGTTTCAGGGCGTTTCGCAGGGCGTTTTGGAAAGCGGTTGCAAATGATGTTTTTCTGGTTGAACAGTTTTCTCGATTTAACAAATTCGACATAAAACGAGGGCTTTCACCGACTGCCTCTGGATCAGAACGAATTGGAGGAAAAATCAAACTAGATATTCATCATATTGAGCCTATTTTCGATGGTGGCTCGGTGTATGACGTAGACAACCTTCGCATACTCACACCCAGGCAGCACATTGAAACCCATTCAAGAATGAGAAAATTAAAAAATGAAGCCTAATAAGAAATTTGAGGAATATACAGAAGCAGAGTACATATCTCTCATCAATCGTTTGGTTGAGGGCGATTACTCATCAGAGAAAGAACACGACGCTATTGTCAACGAGATTATTCTATCGTCTGAGCATCCCAATGGAACAGACGTTCTTTACTATCCCGAGGACGGTACGGACGACAGTCCAGCTGGGGTATTAGAAACTATAAAATCCTGGCGCACTGTCAATGGAAAACCTGGATTCAAAACACAACAGTAATAAAAAGGCAGATTTTTAATTGAAGCTAAAAAATGCGCTAACAGACTATACAGAGGCCGAATATCTAGAAATCATACAGCGCTTATTTAAAGGGAAATTACCTTCGGAAGAACAGCATGACGAGCTTGTCGATCACATCGTAAAAACCTCCGAACACCCGAATGGAACCGGAGTGCTCTACTACCCCGAAGAAGGTATTGAGGACAGCCCAGAAGGCGTATTAGGAGCCATTAAAGCCTGGCGCGCAGCCAACGGAAAACCCGGATTCAAAACCGAGGAATGAAAAAAAAGCGAGCAGGCTTCAACGCCTGCTCGCTTTCGCTTCGATTACAACGAGTACTTCTGCAAATTCGCCATCATTTCCTTCAGCGCCTCGATATTGTCCTTCGGATGCGCCGCCCCTTCGAAATCGCAAATCTGCTGCCAATGCGCGGCAACGTCCTCAGGCGAGAAACCCGCACGCGGATCGAACCCGGCGCCCAGGCTGCGTTCCCAGCGCACTTTGCCCATCCAGCCGCCACCGACTTCGAACAATCCGGAAGTCTCCTGGCACTGTTCGCTCGCCAGGTACACCACCAACGGGCTGACCAGCTCCGGTTTGAGTTGCTCGAACACTTGTGGCGGGATCAGGCCTTCGGTCATGCGCGTGCCGCCGGTTGGCGCGATGGCGTTGACCAGAATGTTGTTCTTGCGACCTTCGATGGCCAGGGTGCGGGTCAGACCATAGAGGCCGAGTTTGGCCATGCCGTAGTTGGACTGGCCGAAGTTGCCGTAGATACCCGAGGTCGAAGCCGTGAAGATCACGCGGCCGTAGTTTTGCTCGCGCAGATGCGGCCATGCGGCGCGGGTGACTTTGTAGGCGCCTTCGACGTGGACGCGATACACCAGATCCCAGTCGGCGTCGTCCATTTTGTGGAAGGTCTTGTCGCGCAGGATACCGGCGTTGTTGACCACCACGTCGACGCGGCCGAAGGCATCGAGAGCGTTCTGTACGAGTTTGTCGCCGTCGGTGACCGAGTCGTGGTTGGCTTCGGCGATACCGCCGGCCTGACGGATTTCCGCGACCACGCGATCGGCAGCGGAAGCATTCGCGCCCTCGCCCTGCGTCGAGCCGCCGAGGTCGTTGACCAGCACTTTGGCGCCCTGCTTGGCGAACAGCAGCGCATGAGCGCGACCGAGGCCACCACCGGCTCCGGTGACGATTACGACTTTATCTTCGAAACGCACAGACTCATTCATCGCGGCAACTCCAGCAGGCCAGTATTGACCCCGAGTGTCAGGCACGCGGCTTTCGGTCACAACGAATACGGCAGAGGCTGAATGGTGCGCGATAAGGTTGGGGGATAGTGAAGATCAAAAGATCGCAGCCTGCGGCAGCTCCTACACAAATCCAATGTAGGAGCTGCCGCAGGCTGCGATCTTTTGATCTTCAGGAGCAGGCCACTCTGCGCGGTGGCAAGACAAAGCGTTCACGAAACTCCAGGTAGTGCTTAAGCACCTGCACCGGCGCCTCAGTTTGCGGGTAGTGACCAATGCCCGGCAGCAGCACAGCGTCGGCATCAGGAATCAACTCGCAATAACGCTGCACCATGTGCGCACCAGAGATCGGATCGACTTCGCCATCGATCACCCGCAGAGGAATTTCACCGCGCTGCATCGCCGCGACCCAACGGTCACGCTGGACCCGGCGTTCGGGGATGTAGCTGATCAGTTTGTGCATCACGCGCGGGCCGTGATTGCTGTCGACCAGACTCCAGAAATCATCCAGTTCGCTTTCGCTCGGCCGGGTGTGCGGGCCGAAGATCTGGCGGAAGCTTTTCACCAGAGCATCACGGGTAAACGCACGGCCGATCATCCAGCCCAACGGGCTCAACAACAGTTTTTGCATCAGCACCGGGCGATGGGTTTCCGGGAACAGGCCGCCATTGAGGAATACGCAACTGGCCACTTCGATGCGGTCTTCGTAATGCCGGGCGAGCAATTCCTGCGCGACGCTGTCGCCGTAATCGTGTGCCAACAGATGCACCGGTTGCTCGACCTGCAAATGCGCGAGCAACGCCTGTTGCAGATCGGCCTGTTCCAGCAGGCTGTAGGTGTGATTGAGCGGTTTCGCCGAGTCGCCAAAACCGAGCATGTCACAGGCGATCACCCGATAACGCTGCGCCAGTGGCTGCCACAGGTAGTGCCAATCCCAACTGGCCGTCGGAAAGCCATGGATCAGCAACAGTGGCTCGCCCTGCCCGGTTGTCCAGTAACGGATCGGCTGGCCACGAAAGACAAACGTCTGGCTGCGTTTGCGCCAGACACACAGAGGAATCTCGGCGAGAGGCATTAGAGTTTATACCCGGGGTCTTGTTTATCGAGTTTGCGCAGCAACGCTGGCCAGGCCAACGCACCACCCATGCCTTGAGCACTTTTGGTGACGCCGGCGATCATCGCTTTGGCGCCTGCGAGAATCTGCGGTTCGATGGCGATGAGTTCAGCACCACCGGTTTGCGCCATTACCTGGATGTCGCAGGCACGCTGGAAGGTGAACATCATCAGAAAGGTATCGGCGATGCTGCCGCCACAGGTCAGCAGACCGTGGTTGTGCAGCATCAGGAAATTGTTTTCGCCCAGATCGGCCTGCAAGCGCGCCTTCTCTTCGTGGTTCAGCGCCACGCCTTCGTAGGCGTGATAGGCCAGGCTCGACAGCACGAACAACGATTGCTGGCTGATCGGCAGTACGCCCTGCTTTTGCGCCGACACCGCAACACCGGAGGCAGTGTGCGTATGCAGCACGCAAACCACGTCATGCCGCACTTCGTGCACGGCGCTGTGGATGGTGTAGCCGGCGGGATTGATCTCGTGGGGGCTGTCCATGAGTTTGTTGCCGGCCTGATCGACTTTCACCAGGCTCGACGCGGTGATCTCATGAAACATCAGACCAAACGGGTTGATCAGGAAATCTTCGGTGCCCGGTACCTTGGCGGAAATATGGGTGAAGATCAGATCGTCCCAGCCGTGGGCGGCGACCAGACGATAACAAGCGGCGAGATCGACACGGGCCTGCCACTCCGCGGCGCTGACCTGATCTTTGACATTAAGGGACGATTGGACGGGGGCTACGCTCACTGTATGCACCTCTGCGTTCTTATTGTTCTGCACGTGTGAGCAGTCTAGTCAGGCGCAGAGGATCGCGTAGTTGCATTGGCAGCCAGCTTGATGACTGATCGAGTCAGCGATGCAAACAGCTTGGATCCATGTCAAAGCAACGACGCCAACAATGGCGCGGCAAACAGATTGAGTAACCCGGTCAAGACCATCACCAGCCCGGCGACAGAGCCTTCTTCGCCGCCCACTTCATGGGCCCGGCTGACCCCGGCACCGTGCGCGCCAACCCCGAACAGCGCACCCCGGGCCAAGGCACTGCGCAGTGGCAGCCACTTCAACAGCACGCCACCGAGCATTGCCCCAAACACACCGGTGAACATCACGAACACCGCCGTCAACTCCGGCACCCCGCCCAGATTCTGCGCCAGCGGCATGGCGAACGGCGTAGTGATCGAACGCGGCAGCAGTGACATCGTCACCGAGCTGTCGAGTGCCAACGCCTTGGCCAGTCCGAACGAGGTGCCGATCGACGCGGCACTGCCGGCAATCATCCCCAGCAGGAGTGCCAACCAGTGCCGCATCAACAAGCGGCGTTGTTGCCAGATCGGCACGGCGAAGGCGACGGTCACCGGGCCCAGCACCAGCATCAACCAGTGGGTGTTGCTCGAATACTCGGCATACGCGGTGTGCAGCGGCACGGCGAGCGCCAGCAACAGCGCAGGGACCAGAATCAGCGGTGACAACACGTAGCGGCCGGTGCGCCGATAAATCCAGCGGCTGAACAAATACGCCGACAAGGTGAAGGCGAGCCAGAACATCGGCATCCATTCAAGCTTCATGGGAACGCCTCGCGCGCACGGCCAGTTCCACAGTGAACGCAGTCACCAGCATCACCATCAAAGTGCTGCCCGCGATCACCAGCAAAATCCGCCAACCGTCATTGCGCAGCAACGCGCCGTAGTCGAGCAAGCTCATCAGTGCCGGAATGAAAAACAGCAACATCTCGGCCATCAGCAAACCCGCGCCCAATTGCAGCGCCGCCGGTTTGACCCAGCCGAAAGCGAAGGCCAACAGCAACAGCGCCATGCCGATGACGCCGCCGGGAATCGGCCAGGCTAGCCATGCGGCTAGTTGGCAGCCGAGCAGGTAGAGACCGAGTAACACGGCGAGTTCGACAAAGAGACGGAAAAAGTGTTTGAGACGGGCGGCGTTCATGATTGTGCTCCTGACAGGGGCCTATTTTACGAAGCGGCCTGCCATCCCCGAAGCGAATTGTTAGACTCAAGACCATTCCAAAATGGAATCAGGCAATGGAATTCAAACAGCTGCGCAGTTTTGTCGAAGTCATGCACCAGGGCGGTTTCACTCAAGCCGCAAAAACCCTGCACATCAGTCAGTCAGCGGTAAGCAAACAAATCGCGCAGCTCGAACAAAGCCTCGGCACGCCTTTGCTCGAGCGGCTCGGTTCGCAATTGCGCCTGACCGCCGCTGGCAGCGTGGTGCTGCAACGGGCCGAGGGCATGCTGCGCCTGCGCAACGAGTTGCTCGCGGAACTGGATGATCTTAGTCACCTGGCGCGTGGAGAACTGCGCCTTGGTCTGCCGCTGCTGGGGAGCGACGCACTGTTCGCAGAACTGTTTGCCGAATACCGGCGGCGCTATCCGAACATCAGCATCCAGTTGCTCGAAGGTGGCAGCCGCAACATTGAGCAGGCTGTGCTGAGCGGTGAACTGGAGTTGGGCGGCAGTCTGTTGCCCAAGGATCAGCAATTCGACTGGCAGCCGTTTTGCGATGAACAACTCGACGCTTTGCTGCCGGTGGATCATCCGTTGGCCGATCGGGGCGAGATCGGTCTGGAAGAATTGGCCGAGACGCCCTTTCTGCTCTATCAGCGCAGCTTCGTGCTCAACGACCGCTTGCTGCAGGCATGCCAGCAATTGGGCTTCACGCCGAAGGAAGGCGGACGCAGCGGTCAGGCCGATTTTCTTGCGGCGCTGGTCGCCGCCGGGCAAGGCGTGGTGCTGTTGCCCAGCGTGGTCGCACGCGGTCTGGTGCGACCTGGCGTGGTGCGACTGACCTTGCGAGCACCAGATTATCTGCGCTGGGATATCGCGTTCATCTGGCGTCGGGGCGCGTATTTGTCGAAAGCCGCGCAAGCGTGGCTGAGCTTGTTGCGCGAGCGGACGATCAGCCCTTGAGCGCGTCGATCAACTGCGCTAGCCAAGGCTCGGCGTCGGTTTCCGGGGTGACACTTTCACTGGCATCGATGCGCAGCATCTCTTGCACTTCGCGCACACCCAGTTCGCCGAACAGTTCGCGCATTTGCTCGCCGCCGCCGCAGAAAGTTTCACCGTAACTGGCGTCGCCCAGAGCAATCACTGCGCCCGGCAAACCACGCCACGCCGCCGGTAACTGGTCGCGAATCGCCGAGTACAGCGGCATCAGGTTGTCCGGCAACTCGCCCATGCCGGTGGTCGAAGTCACCGCGAGGAACGCGTCAGGGCCGAACGCTTGAATGTCCGCCAGGCTGGCGCGCGAGTTATAGAAGGTTTCAAAACCAGCGGATTTCAGCAGGTTCTGGGCGTGGCGAGCGACTTCTTCGGCGGTGCCGTAGACCGAACCGGAGAGGATGGCGACTTTCATCAATCTGATCCTGAAACTGGAAAAAAAGAGCGGCGATAGTAACAGCCTCGAGCGCAAAGCTGCGACTGGATCTCAACTGGCGATAATGGCCAGTAGACAGCGCTTACGGTTCTTCTAGAATGCGAACCACTGACAACTCTGAAAGGATTCAAAGATGATCAACGCCAGTCTGCTGCAAATGGTGATCAATGCGTCGAACGACGGCATCGTGGTCGCCGAGAAGGAAGGCGAGCACGACAATATTCTGATTTATGTGAACCCGGCGTTTGAACGTCTGACCGGCTACACCAGCGAAGAGATCCTCTACCAGGACTGCCGTTTTCTGCAGGCTGGAGACCGTGACCAAGAAAGTCTGGAGCTGATTCGTGAGGTGTTGCACAACAATGGATCGTGCCGTGAGATCCTGCGCAACTATCGCAAGGACGGAACGCCGTTCTGGAATGAGCTGTCGCTTTCGACGGTGAAAAACGCCGCGGACGGGCAGACTTATTTCGTCGGCGTGCAGAAAGATGTGACTGTCCAGGTCAAGGCGCAACAGCGTGTCGTGCAGCTAGAAGCACAGGTTGCGGCGCTGCAGGCAGAGCTGGAAGCATTGAAAGCGACAAACGGTTAAAACAAAACAGCGAACTAATTGTCATTAACTACAATCACCAATGACTTTGTAACTATTTCTTTCGAGCTAGCCATGCAACGCGACGCCCTTCTCACTCAGGATGAGCTGGATTTCATCCAGACCATGCAGCACAACCCGCAACTGAACGTGCGGGATGCGACGTCGAGTCTGCTGGTTAATGGCGGTTCGCAGATCCGTGACTTGCTCACGCGCCTCGCGGCGCATGAACAAGTCACCATTCAGGCCAACTTCGAAAACCAGCAAATGACCTTTCCGCTGCACCTGGTGGAAGACGAGTTTCATGCGCTGCACCTGCGCCTCGGTGTCCCGAGCATTTACGAAGACGGCCCGATGGTGCGCCCATGGCGACTGGTACTTGAAGAGCCGGTCGCGCTGGAAAATGCCAAAGGCCAGCCAGGCATGATGTGGGTGCACGAGGTTTCGCATAAAGGCGTGTTGCTGGAAATGCGCAACAAGACCAAACCACCCAAGCATTTCGCCTTGTGGTTCAGCCCTTCGGGGTATGAGCGGATTTCATTGCGCGGCAATTTCGAACGCGAAACCGAACAGGGTTTCTACGCCTACGAGCTGAGCCAGACCGATGCCGATGAAACCGAACGTCTGCGTCAGTTCATCCTGCAACAGCATCGCTTGACCCATCCTGCCCTGCACACCTGATTCTCAGGTATCCAGTTTACCGGCGAGAAATTGCGTCAGGCGCTGACGCATGGTTGCACCTTCGTTACCAATGCAACCGATTGAACTGGCCGCCAGACTGTCTTGCGCCAGATCGGCCGCGTCTCCCGCCAGCAACACCTGACAATCGAGACTCAACGCCAGCCGTTGCAAGCGTCGCGGTAATTCCGCGCTGGGCGCATGATTGGAAAACAGCACCAGCGCTTCCGGTTTGATCTTCTCGCAAATCAGCGTCAGCTCGTCGAACGGCTGCCCAGTGGTCAGCACCCGCACACCCGATTCGCTGGTACTGAGAAATAACGCCGCCACCAGCAATTCCAGTTCGCGGCACTGACCGGCCAAAGCGCTGACAACAATCCTGCGCGGCTGAGCAGCACGCAATGTGACGATCCGCTGCAACACCCGCGCGCGCAGAAAACCATCGAAAAACAGCCATTCGCTGGTTTGCCCGAACGCCTCCTGACGCTGCAACAATGCCCGCCAGAGCGGCATCAGAATGTCCTGAAACACCACAGCGAGCGAATACGAAGAAAATATCTGCGCATACACCCGATCCATTTCCTGATCATCAAACGAACTGATCGCGCGCTGCACCTGATGCTGCCACTGCTGATAGTCAGCCTGCACCAGATCGTCGGAAATGATGTGCGCCAGCGCTTTCAAGGGCTCGGTCTTGGCGAGAATCCTGCCGATCTTGCTGACCGCTACGCCACGGTCGATCCATTCGACAATGCTGCGAACGCGCTCGATATCGGTGATCGAATACAGCCGATGCCCGCTTTCGGTGCGTGTCGGCTCGATCAATCCGTAACGTCGCTCCCATGCGCGCAAGGTGACCGGGTTGACGCCCGTCAGCCGCGAGACTTCGCGGATAGGGAACAGATCTTCGCGCTCGATCGCCACAGATGCCTGCGAAACAGGGTTTACGTCCGTCATGACAGGCATTGTGCGGTCAACTTCCATGCTGGTTAATTGGATCCCATTCTACCCCTGATGCCCCTTCATCGTTCAAGTAGCTATCTGCGACGAAAGTCGCTGGTTTAATCGTTAAAATCAGGAATAATCCTTGCTTGTTGAAAAGCGCAGGCCTCTACCCCGGCCTGCGTCAGGCGAACTTCCTACCCGGAACGACGCAATCGAAATACGGAGATACACAATGTCTACTTCCCCCGTCACGCTGATGGTCGCGCGTCGCGTCGCCGATGGCCGCTATCAGGATCTGATTGCCTGGCTTCGCGAAGGCGAACAACTGGCCACCGACTTTCCCGGTTATCTCGGTTCTGGCGTGCTCGCTCCGCCGCCCGGCGATAACGAATTCCAGATTATTTTCCGCTTTGTCGATGAACAGACCCTGCACGCCTGGGAGTACTCCGCGTCGCGCACTGCGTGGCTCGATCGTGGCAGCGATCTGTTTGCACATCCGAAGGAGCATCGAGTCAGCGGCATCGAAGGCTGGTTCGGTGCGGCCGGTCAGCGTCCTCCACGCTGGAAACAGGCGGTCGCGATCTGGCTGGCGTTCTTTCCGGTGTCGCTGCTGTTCAATTTTGCCCTCGGCCCGTTGCTCGCTGAATTGAGCCTGTTGCCGCGTGTATTGATCAGCACGGCATGCCTGACACCGCTGATGGTCTACTTCTTTATTCCACTGTCGACGCGCTTGCTGGCGAACTGGCTGAACAGCACGCCGGTACGACTGCCGGTGTCGGCAGTACCTCAGAAACATTAAAGATCGCAGCCTCGTTGCACTCGACAGCTCCTACAGGGATGTGAGCTGGCCGGTGCGGGAGCTGCCGCAGGCTGCGATCTTTTCAGGCGCGTCGCTGTTATAGTTTTTGCTCCCACCGCGATGCGAGCCGTTCATGCCTGATTCCGCAGCCCCGATCCTCATCACCGGCGCCGGCCAGCGAGTCGGTCTGCATTGTGCGCAGCGTTTGCTCGAGGATGGTCATCGGGTCATCTTCACCTACCGCACTGAACGGCCCGGCGTACAGGCACTGAGAGACCAAGGCGCGCTCGGCTTGTACGCTGATTTTTCCAGCGAAGCGGCCATTCTCGCGTTCATCACCGAGCTGAAAACCCACACCGACAGCCTGCGGGCGATCATCCACAATGCGTCCGAATGGTTGGCAGAGTCGCCGGACAACGAGGCTGATGCCTTCACGCGCATGTTCAATATCCACATGCTCGCGCCTTATCTGCTCAACCTGCACTGCGGCGAGCTGCTGCAACGCTCGACGCCTGCCGACATCATTCACATCAGCGACGACGTCACCCGCAAGGGCAGCAGCAAACACATCGGTTATTGCGCCACCAAGGCCGGGCTCGACAGCCTGACCCTGTCTTTTGCCGCGCGTTATGCGCCAGCCATCAAGGTCAACGGCATTGCCCCGGCCCTGCTATTGTTCAACCCCGAGGACGACGCGGCCTACCGCGCCAAGGCCCTGGCGAAATCCGCGCTGGGCATCGAACCTGGCAGCGAAGTGATCTACCAAAGCCTGCGCTATCTGCTCGACAACCCTTATGTCACCGGGACGACCCTGACCGTCAACGGCGGACGGCACGTCAAATAAGCCGCCTCGCGAGGATGTTCCATGACCCGCTCACTGCCCGAGAATTACCGCGACATCCTCATCGGCCTCGGTGAAGATCCCGATCGAGAAGGACTGCTCGACACCCCGACGCGCGCGGCCAAAGCCATGCAATACCTGTGTCACGGCTACGAACAGAGCGTCGACGAGATCGTCAATGGCGCACTGTTTGCCTCGGACAGCGACGAGATGATCATCGTCGCTGACATCGAGCTGTACTCGTTGTGCGAACATCACTTGCTGCCCTTCATCGGCAAGGCCCATGTGGCTTATATTCCGACGGGCAAGGTACTGGGTCTGTCGAAGATCGCGCGACTGGTGGACATGTTCGCCCGGCGTCTGCAGATTCAGGAAAACCTCACTCGGCAAATCGCCGACGCGGTGCAACAGGTCACCGATGCTGCCGGCGTTGCCGTGGTCATCGAGGCCAGACACATGTGCATGATGATGCGCGGTGTTGAAAAACAGAATTCGACCATGAACACCTCGGTCATGCTCGGCGCCTTCCGCGAGTCGAGCAATACCCGCCAGGAGTTCCTGCAATTGATTGGACGGAGCAAGTAAATGCCACAACTTCAGCCGGGAATGGCGCGCATCCGGGTCAAGGATCTGCGCTTGCGCACCTTTATCGGGATCAACGAGGACGAGATCCTCAACAAGCAGGATGTGCTGATCAACGTGACAATCCTGTATGCCGCGCAGGAAGCGGTGCGGGACAACGACATCGATCACGCATTGAACTACCGCACGATCACCAAGGCGATCATCGCCCACGTCGAGGGCAACCGTTTTGCGCTGCTCGAACGCCTGACTCAGGAGTTGCTCGATCTGGTGATGAGTAATGGCTCGGTGCTGTACGCCGAAGTCGAAGTCGACAAGCCGCATGCGCTGCGTTTTGCCGAGTCGGTATCAATTACGCTCGCGGCAAGCCGCTGAGCTTCAAGCTTCAAGCTTCAGGCGGTAAGCTAACGGCCGACCCCGATCCAATCTTGCAGCTTGAAGCTTGCCGCTTAAAGCTGTCTCGCAGAGACTCCCATGACTGATCAACAACGCCTCGAACTCGAAGCCGCCGCCTTCCGCCGGCTGGTCGCTCACCTGGACAGCCGCAAGGACGTGCAGAACATCGACCTGATGAACCTCGCCGGGTTCTGCCGCAACTGCCTGTCGAAGTGGTACAAGGCCGAAGCCGACGAGCGCCAGATCGACGTCAGCCTCGATGACGCCCGAGAAGTGGTTTACGGCATGCCGTACGCCGAGTGGAAAGCCCAATATCAGCAAGAAGCCAGCGCCGATCAGCAAGCGGCGTTCGCCAAAGGAAAAACCCATGAGTGACCTCAACACCCTGCGCGTCAGCCTCAACAGCGGCGAACACGTGTTCGCCGACACCCTGGCTTTTGTTGCCGCCGGTTACGACTACCAGCCGCAAGCCTTCAACAACGGTGGCGTGGAAAACGCTGCCGGGCAGAACGAAGGTTCGTGCAAGACTTTGGGTCTGGCGCTGCTGGAAGGGCTGAGTGATGAAGAAGCGCTGCTGGCGTTTGGCGAGCATTACCGCTCGGTGGTGGCGACGCCTGAGGGCAGCGATCACGGCAATATTCGTGCGTTGATCGAACATGGCCTCGCTGGCGTGAAATTCACCGCCCAGCCCCTGACCCGCCGCTGATCAAGATCAAAAGATCGCAGCCTTCGGCAGCTCCTACACTGATCTGATCGTTCCCACGCTCCGCGTGGAAATGCAGCTGGGGACGCTCCGCGTCCCAACGGACGCAGAGCGTCCAGATGAGGCATTCCCACGCAGAGCGTGGGAACGATCATCATGGGATCAGTGTAGGAGCTGCCGAAGGCTGCGATCTTTTGATTCTCATAAAAAAACCGGCCGAAGCCGGTTTTTTTGTGCCTGCGATCTTAGAACGAAGCGTTCTGCAGACCGTCCAGGTAACGCTCGGTATCCAGGGCCGCCATGCAACCGGCGCCGGCCGAGGTGATGGCCTGGCGGTAAACGTGGTCAGCCACGTCACCGGCAGCGAAGATGCCTTCGACGCTGGTCGCGGTAGCGTTGCCGTCACGGCCGCCCTGCACCACCAGATAACCGTCTTTCAAGGTCAGCTGGCCTTCGAACAACGAAGTGTTCGGGGTGTGACCGATGGCGATGAACACGCCGTCGACGGTGATTTCGTCGAAGCTGCCGTCGTTGTTCTTCAGACGCGCACCGGTCACGCCCATGTTGTCGCCCAGGACTTCATCGAGAGTGGCGTTCAACTTGAGGATGATCTTGCCTTCAGCGACGCGAGCGTTGAGCTTGTCGATCAGGATCTTCTCGGCGCGGAAGGTTTCGCGACGGTGGATCAGGGTCACGGTGCTGGCGATGTTGGCCAGGTACAGTGCTTCTTCAACGGCGGTGTTGCCGCCGCCGACCACTGCAACAGGCTTGTTGCGGTAGAAGAAACCATCGCAGGTCGCGCAGGCGGAAACGCCTTTGCCCATGAACGCTTCTTCCGATGGCAGGCCCAGGTAACGCGCGCTGGCGCCAGTGGCGATGATCAGGGCGTCGCAGGTGTAGGTCGCGCTGTCACCGGTCAGGGTGTAAGGCTTGGCAGCGAAGTCGACGGCGTTGATGTGATCGAAAACGATCTCGGTTTCAAAACGCTCGGCGTGCTCGCGCATGCGCTCCATCAGGACTGGACCGGTCAGGCCGTGGACGTCGCCCGGCCAGTTGTCGACTTCGGTAGTGGTGGTCAGTTGACCGCCAGCCTGCATGCCGGTGATCAGCAATGGCTTGAGGTTGGCGCGGGCCGCGTATACCGCAGCGCTGTAACCGGCAGGGCCGGAACCGAGAATAATCACTCGCGAATGACGGACTTCAGACATGACCTGCTCCTGTTGACCGGGCCGAAAAACGGGCACGGATCGCCGGACTGCCGGCGGGAATAAAAAAGGACTGTGGATAACCTTGGGGAAGGCGTGAGCTCGACAGTCCTGTAAAAAGTTGGGTGCAGCGTATCGAGGGGGGCAAGATTAAGGAAATACGGTTTAACAATCCAGCTCATAGGTGGTCTCTATGCCGACACACTGACGAGATGGACGTCTTTGTTACAGTGAATGTCGATCGCTCTACCGCGCTTTCGCAGCGGTTGCAAAGTCGGTAAGGTCGGCGCGATTTCCCTTGCTCGGAGCATCTTATGCCCGCCCCTGTTCTGTCCGGTCCGCAATATCTGCGCGAAGGCCTCAAACTGGTCTTGAGTCCAGGCCTGCGCCTGTTCGTGTTGTTGCCGCTGGCGATCAATCTGGTGCTGTTCGTCGGATTGATCTATCTGGCCGGCCACCAGTTCAGCCTGTGGGTCGATACGCTGATGCCGTCTCTGCCCGAGTGGCTGAGTTTTCTCAGCTACATCCTCTGGCCCCTGTTCGTGGTGCTGGTGGCGTTGATGGTGTTCTTTACCTTCACCATGCTCGCCAACGTCATCGCCGCACCGTTCAACGGTTTCCTCGCGGAAAAAGTCGAAGTGGTGGTGCGCGGCACCGATGATTTCCCGGCGTTCAGCTGGGGCGAACTGATCGCCATGGTCCCGCGCACCCTCGCTCGGGAAATGCGCAAACTCGGTTATTTCCTGCCCAGGGCGATCGGCCTGTTCATCCTCTCCTTCATTCCGGTGGTCAACATCGTCGCCGCGCCGCTGTGGCTGCTGTTCGGGGTGTGGATGATGGCGATCCAGTACATCGACTACCCGGCGGATAACCACAAACTGGGCTGGAACGAGATGCTCGCCTGGCTGCGCCAGAAGCGCTGGCAGAGCATGAGTTTTGGCGGGATTGTCTATCTGGTGCTGCTGATTCCGGTGGTGAACATCCTGATGATGCCGGCTGCGGTGGCCGGGGCGACACTGTTCTGGGTGCGTGAGCGTGGCGCCGAGAACCTTGTGAGCCAGCGCTAGGCGCGTCACAAATCCATCATCCGAACGTCACAGGCACGACATGGCCTCAGCCGACACTGAGGTCATGACGACAGCTCTACACATCACCCTGATCAGCGAAACCTTCCCACCGGAAATCAACGGCGTGGCCAATACCCTTGGCCGCTTGTGCGAGGGACTGCGCGCGCGCGGGCATCAGGTTGATCTGGTGCGGCCGCGTCAGGCCGGCGATCCGCAGCGTAGTGAAGATAATGCGCTGTTGTTGTGTCGAGGCTGGCCGCTGCCGGGGTATCCGGGGCTGCAATGGGGTCAGTCGTCGATGCACAAACTGCTGCGACGCTGGAAGCGCCAGCGGCCGGATGTGCTGTACATCGCCACGGAAGGTCCGCTCGGCTTGTCGGCGCTGCGCGCGGCGCGGCGTTTGGGAATATCGGTGGTCAGCGGGTTTCACACCAACTTTCAGCAATACACCAGTCAATACGGGCTCGGTCTGCTGACGCGGATGCTCACGCATTACCTGCGCTGGTTTCACAATCGCTCGGCCATGACTTTGGTGCCCAGTCCCAGTCAGCGTCTGGAACTGGAGCGTCGGCATTTCGAGCGTTTGGCGTTGTTGTCGCGCGGTGTGGACAGCCAGTTGTTTCATCCGAGCAAACGCCTGAATGCGTTGCGTGAGCAATGGGGATTGGGCGATCGCGATGTTGCGGTGATTCATGTCGGACGCCTCGCACCGGAGAAAAACCTCGGTCTGCTCAAACGCAGTTTCGAAACGCTGCGCAGCACTTATCCACAACGCAATCTGAAACTGATCGTGGTCGGTGACGGGCCGCAACGGCTGGCGCTGGAAAAAGAACTGCCTGAGGCGATTTTTTGCGGTGCACAGCGCGGTGAGGCGTTGGCGGCGCACTATGCGTCGGGCGACGTATTTTTGTTTCCGAGCCTGACCGAAACCTTTGGCAATGTTGTGCTCGAAGCTTTGGCGTCGGGCCTCGGTGTGGTGGCTTACGATCAGGCGGCGGCGGCGCAGCATATTCGTCATGGCTACAGCGGCGTGCTGGCGATGCCCGGGGACGAAGAGGCGTTTTGCGAGGCGGCGGTGTGGTTATTGGAAGAGGATGAGCGGTTGCGTTGCGTGCGGCTGAATGCGCGACAGCATGCGAGTCGCCAGGGATGGGCGGCGATTATCGAGCAGTTTGAAAAGCATTTGCGCGGGGCTTGCCTGGGGGAGCAGGTGGTGCCGAATGCGCAGACATTGCCTTGAGTTCAGGCAACTTGGAGACCGCTACCGCGAGCAGGCTCACTCCTACAGGGGGAATGCATTCCAATTGTAGGAGTGAGCCTGCTCGCGATGGCGTCAGTACAGCCGCCGCTTAAACCAGCGTCATCAACGCCTCACGGCTGAATGGCAGAATGTCCTGCTCACGCCCTTCGCGGACTTTCTGCGCCCAGTCCGGATCGACCAGCAGCGCGCGGCCCACTGCCACCAGATCAAATTCCTCTTTGTTCAAACGCTCCAGCAGGTTCTCCAGACTGGCCGGTTGCGCGACCTTGTCGGTATTGACCATGAACTGCAGGAACTCGCCATCCAGGCCGACGCTGCCAACGGTGATGGTCGGTTTACCGGTCAGCTTACGGGTCCAGCCCGCCAGGTTCAGGTCAGAGCCATCGAACTCCGGCTCCCAGAAACGCCGCGTCGAGCAGTGAAAAATATCCACGCCAGCGTCGGACAACGGCTTGAGGAACTCGCCCAGCGCTTCCGGGGTTTGCACCAGACGCGCGGTGTAATCCTGCTGCTTCCACTGCGAGAAACGGAAGATGATCGGGAAACCTTCGCCGACCGCAGCACGCACCGCTTGAATCAGTTCGATGGCGAAACGCGAGCGGTTGGCAAGGCTGCCGCCGTATTCGTCGCTGCGCTGGTTGCTGCCTTCCCAGAAAAACTGGTCGATCAGGTAACCGTGCGCGCCGTGGATCTCGACGCCGTCCATGCCGATGCTTTGCGCTTCTTTAGCCGCTTGGGCGAAGGCTGCGATCACGTCCTGGATGTCTTGTTTGCTCATGCCGTGTACCACGACCTGACCGTCCTTGAGCTTTTCCGACGGGCCGTAACCCGGCACGCTGGCGTCCGGCTCGGTGCCGATGCGACGCACGCTGCCGACATGCCACAGTTGCGGAACGATCTTGCCGCCTTCGGCGTGCACCGCGTCGACGACTTTTTTCCAGCCGGCCAACGGCGCTTCACCAAAGAATTGCGGCACGTTCGGGTAACCGTTGGAGGCCACGTGACCGACGGTGGTGCCTTCGGTGATGATCAGGCCAACCCCTGCGGCGGCGCGACGGCGGTAGTACTCGATGACTTTCGAATTAGGCACGCCGCCTGGCGAGAAAGAGCGGGTCATCGGCGCCATGACCACACGGGTCGGCAGTTCGAGGGCACCGAGGTGGAACGGTTTGAACAAGGCTTGAACGGGCATCGATAAGCTCCACAGAGATGGCTTTATGACGGCGATAATATGGAGGACCGAGGCCTTTGAACAGCATTATTGATTTTGGTGATTAAGGATTAAAAGACGCAAAGCAAAAGATCGCAGCCTTCGGCAGCTCCTACACGGGGATAAGGTTTCCCTGTAGGAGCTGCCGAAGGCTGCGATCTTTTGAACTAGCTTTATCAGCCCAGCGCTTTTTCAATCGCATGCACGATGGTCGGATCATCCGGGGCCGTGCGCGGCGAGAACCGCGCCAGCACGCGACCATCCTTGCCGAGCAGGAATTTCTCGAAGTTCCAGGTGATGTCACCGGGAAACTCCGCGCCCTCGCCCGCCAGCAAGCGGTACAACTGATGACGGTCATGACCGTTGACTTCGAGCTTGCTCGACAACGGGAACGTCACGCCATAGTTGAGGCTGCAAAAATCCTGAATGTCCTTTTCAGAACCGGGTTCCTGGCCGGCAAACTGGTTGCACGGCAGGCCCAGCACACTGAAGCCTTTGCCTTTGAATTGCTGATAGAGGTTTTCCAGCGCCGCGTACTGAGGCGTCAAGCCGCACTTGGAGGCGACGTTGACCACCAGCACGACTTGGCCCTTGAACGGCGCCAGCGGTAGCTCCTGACCATCCAGGGCTGTCAACTTAAGGTCGTGAAAAGCACTCATGACGAACTCCAGGATTCCGATGTTCTACTCGAAACAGCCACTTGGCGAGGCCACCAAGGACAGCCGCGGACTAAAAAGGCGCCCGCAGGCGCCTCTCCAGTACTCGAAGCTTAGCGCAGAAAATCAGTGGTGATGGCCACCTTCGCCATGGACGTGGCCATGAGCGATTTCTTCCTGGCTGGCATCACGGATGTCAACGATCTTCACTTTGAAGTTCAGGCGCTGACCGGCCAACGGGTGGTTGCCGTCAACAGTCACGTCGTCGCCGTCGAGGTCACGGATGGTGACGATCTGCATCTGGCCGTCCGGCGCCGAAGCGTGGAACTGCATGCCGACTTCCAACTCGTCAACGCCTTCGAACATGCTGCGGCTCAGGGTGCTGACCAGTTCAGCGGCGTATTCGCCGTAAGCATCTTCCGGCTCAACGGAAACTTCCAGTTCGTCGCCGACAGCTTTGCCATCCAGAGCTTTTTCCAGGCCCGGGATGATGTTGCCTGCGCCTTGCAGGTAGACCAGCGGAGCGCCGCCGGCGGAGCTGTCGATGACCTCACCAGCGTCGTTGGTCAGGGTATAGTCGATGGAGACAGCCTTATTGGCGGCGATCAGCATGGGGCGAGACCTTTTGCAGAAGAATATAGAAAGGCCAAGTTTAGCGAAGCAATCGCGCGAAAGCGAACACAACCCGGACAAACGGGTTTCGACGATCACAGGCTTCCATCAGGACGAAGAGGGCCATTGGGTGGCCGAGCTTTCCTGTGGCCACACCCAACACTTGCGTCACCAGCCGCCCTGGCAATCGCGGGCGTGGGTGCTCGACCCGGCGCAACGTATTGAAAAAATAGGCCAACCCTTTGCCTGCGGTTGGTGCGCTCAAGCCTCGGTTAGCGATAACCTTGGCGACTGAATTTCGGTAGTCAGCCAGACATAAGCTGACACCATTGCCATGCACCCTTAGAGAATTCGCATGCAAACTTTTTTTATCGCGCCCACCGATTTTGGCGTGGGTCTGACCTCCATCAGCCTCGGGCTGGTGCGTACATTGGAGCGCGCCGGCTTGAAAGTCGGCTTCTTCAAACCGATCGCCCAGCCGCATCCGGGCGACACCGGCCCTGAGCGCTCCACCGAACTGGTGGCGCGCACCCACGGCCTGAAACCGCCGCAACCATTGGGCCTCGCTCACGTAGAGAGGATGCTCGGCGACGGTCAGCTCGATGAGCTGCTCGAAGAAATCATCACCCTGTATCAGCAAGCCGCCATCGGCAAAGACGTGCTGGTCGTCGAAGGCATGGTGCCGACCCGCAGCGCCAGCTATGCCGCGCGGGTCAACCTGCATCTGGCCAAAAGCCTCGATGCCGAGGTGATTCTGGTCTCGGCGCCGGAAAACGAAGTGCTCGCCGAACTCTCCGGTCGGGTTGAACTGCAGGCGCAATTGTTCGGTGGCCCGAAGGACCCGAAAGTCCTCGGGGTGATCCTCAACAAGGTCAAGACCGACGAGAGCATTGAAGCCTTTGCCACGCGCCTGAAGGAGCATTCGCCGTTGCTGCGCAGCGGTGATTTCCGCTTGCTCGGCTGCATTCCGTTCCAGCCCGAACTCAACGCGCCACGCACCCGCGACGTCGCCGACCTGATGGGCGCACAAGTGCTCAACGCCGGCGACTACGAAACCCGGCGGATGACCAAAATCATCATTTGCGCGCGGACCATGCGCAATACCGTCGAGCTGCTCAAGCCCGGCGTGCTGGTGGTGACGCCGGGGGACCGCGACGACATCATCCTCGCCGTCAGCCTCGCGGCGATTAACGGCGTGCCGCTGGCCGGCCTGTTGCTGACCAGCGACACCCTGCCCGATCCGCGCATCATGGATCTGTGCCGAGGCGCGTTGCAGGCCGGCTTGCCAGTGTTATCGGTGAGCACCGGCTCGTATGACACCGCCAACCTGCTCAACGGTTTGAACAAGGAAATCCCGATCGATGACCGCGAGCGTGCGGAGATCATCACTGATTTCGTCGCCAGCCATCTCGACGCCAAATGGCTGCACCAGCGCTGCGGTACGCCACGGGAAATGCGCCTGTCGCCGGCGGTGTTCCGCTATCAATTGATCCAGCGTGCGCAAGCGGCGAACAAGCGCATCGTCCTGCCAGAAGGCAGCGAGCCGTTCACCGTGCAAGCGGCGGCGATCTGTCAGGAGCGCGGGATTGCCCGTTGCGTGTTGCTGGCGAAACCGGAAGACGTCGAAGCCGTCGCTCGCGCGCAAGGCATCGTCTTGCCGCCGGGGCTGGAGATTCTCGATCCGGACCTGATCCGCGAGCGCTACGTCGAGCCGATGGTTGCCCTGCGCAAAACCAAAAGCCTCAACGCACCGATGGCCGAGCAGCAACTGGAAGACACCGTGGTGATCGGCACCATGATGCTCGCGCTGGATGAAGTCGACGGATTGGTTTCCGGTGTGATCAACACCACCGCCAACACCATTCGCCCGGCCTTGCAGTTGATCAAGACCGCACCGGGTTGCACGCTGGTGTCGTCGGTGTTCTTCATGCTGTTCCCGGAAGAAGTGCTGGTGTACGGCGACTGCGTGATGAACCCGCACCCAAGCGCCACCGAACTGGCCGAGATTGCCCTGCAAAGCGCCGACTCGGCAGCGGCGTTCGGCATCACCCCGCGTGTGGCGATGATCAGTTACTCCAGCGGCGAATCGGCCACCGGCGAAGAAGTCGAAAAAGTCCGCGAGGCCACCCTGCTCGCTCACGAACAACAGCACTCGCTGCTGATCGACGGCCCGCTGCAATACGACGCCGCCGCCAACGCTGAAGTAGCCCGGCAACTGGCGCCGAACAGTCAGGTCGCCGGTCGCGCCACGGTGTTTGTCTTCCCGGATCTGAACACTGGCAACACCACGCACAAAGCCGTACAGCGCAGCGCCGATTGCGTCAGCCTCGGGCCGATGCTGCAAGGCCTGCGCAAACCGGTGAACGATTTGCCGCGCGGCGCGCAAGTCGACGACATCGTCTACACCATCGCCCTCACCGCGATTCAAGCCGCCAACCGACCTATGGATGTGTAAATGCTGGATTTTCTACCTGCACCCGTGCGCGGTGTGATCGCCTCGCTACTGTTGGCGCTCAACACGATTCTGCTCTGCTCGTTTCTGTTCTGCGTGGCGCTGGTCAAGGCCTTGCCGTTTGCCTTGACCCAACGCATCGCCGGTTGGCTGATGAGCCACACCCATGAAGCGTGGATCAGCAATAACAAGGGCTGGATGAACCTGGTACGCCGCACGCGCTGGCACATCAGCGGCTTGCAAGGCCTCGACTATCAGCACTCGTACCTGATCACCAGCAACCACCAGAGCTGGGTCGATATTCTGGTGCTGCAATACGTGCTTAACCGTCGTATTCAGCCGCTGAAGTTCTTCCTCAAGCAGGAGCTGATCTGGGTGCCGGTGATTGGTCTGGCCTGGTGGGCGCTGGGCTTTCCGTTCATGAAGCGCTACTCCAAGGCGTACCTGGCCAAGCATCCGGAGAAGAAAGGCAAAGACCTCGAAACCACGCGCAAGACGTGTGCGAAGTTTCGCAATAATCCGGTGGGGATTTTCAACTTCGTCGAGGGGACGCGGTTTACCGAAGGCAAACATGCGCAACAGCAATCGCCGTTCAAATACCTGCTCAAGCCGAAGGCTGGCGGGATTGCCTTTGTGCTGGATGCGATGGGTGAGCAACTGGAGTCGATCGTCAATGTGACGATTCACTATCCGGCCGGGCGTCCGGGGTTTTGGGACTTGCTGTGCGGCAATGTGCGCGATGTGGTGGTGCATTTTGCAGAGCTGAAGATCCCGCAGCAATTCATCGGCAAGAACTACGATCAGGACGGTGAGTATCGCTTGCAGTTTCAGGGCTGGATCAATCAGCTGTGGCTGGACAAGGATGCGCTGCTCGAACAGATGCACCGCGAATATCCAGGCAAGCTCTAATCCCCTGTAGGAGTGAGCCTGCTCGCGATGGCGGTGGATCAGCCACCAACAATGTTGAATGACACACCGCTATCGCGAGCAGGCTCACTCCTACAATTGACCGAGTTGGCCCGAATAAAAAAGCCCGCCGATGATCACTCATCGGCGGGCTTTTTGTTTGGCAGCTAACGCTTAGATCGCGCCACGCTGACGCAGCAGATCCAGCACTTGCTTGACGCTTTCTTCCAGACTCAGCGTCTGCGTGTCGATCACCAGATCGGCATTCAGCGGCACGTCGTACGGGAAGGATTCGCCCGGGATGTTGTCGCCACCAGCAGCGTACAGACCTTGTGGATCACGCTCGGCGCACACGGCCGGCGAAGCCTGTACGTAGACCGTCAACAGACGATCCTTGCCGATCAGGTCCTTGGCCTGCTCGCGCCCTTCGGCACTCGGTGCAACGAACGCGGCCAGGGTCACCAGGCCGGCTTCGTTGAACTGACGCGCCACGTGCGCGGCACGACGCCAGTTTTCGGTACGGCCGATGCGATCCTGTGGCAGACCTTTATTCAGGTCATGACGCAGGTTCTGCCCATCCAGCACAAACACCGCACGGCCCATGTCGAACAGCTTGCGCTCGACCGCATACGCCAGCGTGCTCTTGCCCGCGCCCGACAGACCGCTGAACAGCACGGTAGCCGGTTGCTGGCCGAAACGCTGAGCGCGTTCTTCAGTGGCAACGTGCGCGAGTTTGCCGTGGTGCGTGGCGGTGCCGTGTGTCACTGGCTGCGCGACGATCATGCCGGCGCCAACCGTGCCGTTGGTCAAGCGATCGATGATGATGAACGCGCCGGTGGTGCGGTTGCTTTCGTAACCGTCGAGGGCGATCGGCGCATCGAGCGCGATCTTCACCTTGCCGATTTCGTTGAGCTGCAACGCGCTCGCCGGGCCTTCTTCCAACGTGTTCACGTCGACCTTGTTGACGATGCTGGCAATCGAGCCCGGCACGTAACTGGTGGCGCGTTTGATGTCGTATTTCTTGCCCGGCAGCATCGGCTCTTCAGCCATCCACACCAGCATCGCTTCGAAGCTGTCGGTGACCGGCGGCACGTTGTCGGCATGCACCAACAGGTCGCCACGGGAGATGTCGATTTCGTCTTCCATGGTCAGCGTTACGGCCTGACCTGGACCTGCGTGTTCCAGTTCACCTTCGAAGGTGACGATGGATTTCACGCGGCTGCTCTTGCCCGACGGCAGCACCACCACTTCGTCGCCTTTCTTGACGATGCCGCTGGCCAGCGTGCCGGCGAAACCACGGAAGTTCAGGTTCGGACGGTTGACGTACTGCACCGGGAAACGCAGATCGGTGAAGTTGCGATCGCCGGCGACTTCCACGGTCTCGAGGATTTCCATCAGCGACTGGCCTTTGTACCAAGGCGAGCGCTCGGACTTGTTCACCACGTTGTCGCCCTTGAGGGCAGACATCGGCACGAAGTGCATGCTGGTCGGCTTCATCTTCAAGCCTTCGGCGAACTTCAGATAGTCAGCCTTGATCGACTCGAACACGCCTTCATCGAAGTCTTTCAGATCCATCTTGTTGATGGCGACGACGATGTGTTTGATCCCCAACAGGGACGCGATGAAGCTGTGGCGTCGGGTCTGGGTCTGCACGCCATAACGCGCATCGACGAGGATGATCGCCAGGTCACAGGTGGAGGCACCGGTGGCCATGTTGCGGGTGTACTGCTCATGGCCGGGAGTGTCGGCGATGATGAATTTGCGTTTCGCGGTGGAAAAATAGCGGTAGGCGACATCGATGGTGATGCCCTGCTCACGCTCGGCCTGCAGGCCGTCGACCAGCAAGGCCAGGTCGATGTCGTCACCGGTGGTGCCGACTTTCTTCGAGTCGCGGGTGATCGCTTCGAGGTGATCTTCGTAGATCATCTTCGAGTCGTGCAGCAAGCGCCCGATCAGGGTGCTCTTGCCGTCATCGACGTTACCGCAGGTCAAAAAGCGCAGCAGCTCTTTACGTTCGTGCTGGCCCAGGTAGGCGAGGATGTCCTCGCTGATCAAATCAGATACGTGCGACATGACAACCCCTTAGAAATAACCCTGACGTTTTTTGTCTTCCATCGAGCCTGCGCCATCGTGGTCGATGACCCGGCCCTGGCGCTCGGAAGTTCGCGTCAGGAGCATTTCCTGGATGATGTCCGTCAGCGTCTCGGCTTCGGACTCCACCGCGCCCGTCAACGGGTAGCAGCCAAGGGTGCGGAAACGCACTTTCTTTTTGACGATGCGCGCTTTGTCTTCGTCGGACAGGTGTTCGAGGATGCGCTCGTCGTCGATCATGATCAGCGTGCCGTTCTTCTCGATCACTTCACGTTCGGCGGCGAAGTACAGCGGCACAATCGGGATGCCTTCGAGGTAGATGTACTGCCAGATGTCCAGTTCGGTCCAGTTCGACAGAGGGAATACGCGGATGGATTCGCCCTTGTTGACCTTGCCGTTGTAGACGTTCCACAACTCTGGGCGCTGGTTTTTCGGGTCCCAGCGGTGCTTGCTGTCGCGGAACGAGTACACGCGCTCTTTGGCGCGGGATTTCTCTTCATCGCGACGGGCGCCGCCGAAGGCTGCGTCGAAACCATGCTTGTCGAGCGCCTGTTTCAGGCCTTCGGTCTTCATGATGTCGGTGTGTTTAGCGCTGCCGTGGGTGAACGGGTTGATGTTCTGCGCCACGCCATCGGGGTTGATGTGGGTGATCAGGTCCAGGCCCAGTTCTTCGACCATCTTGTCGCGGAACTTGTACATCTCCTGGAATTTCCAGCGAGTGTCGACGTGCATCACCGGAAACGGCAGTTTGCCCGGGAAGAACGCCTTGCGTGCCAGGTGCAGCATCACGGCGGAGTCTTTACCGATGGAGTACAGCATCACCGGGTTATCGAACTCGGCGGCCACCTCGCGGATGATGTGGATGCTTTCCGCCTCCAGCTGTTTCAGATGCGTCAGTTTGTCGACCATGGCTACTCACGAAAACTTTCTTATGAACGGCCAGCGGGCCGTGTTCGAGCGGGAAATCCTAGCACAGCGGCCTCTTCTAATCAGGACGCCAACTAGATCGAAAGGGTATATGAATATGCCCACTCGTTTGGGCGATGCCCCCTGTAGGAGCTGCCGAAGGCTGCGATCTTTTTATCTGGTCTTTTAAAAAACAAGATCAAAAGATCGCAGCCTTCGGCAGCTCCTACACAGGGGAGCGGTGTTCGTCAGATCGGGTTTGGGCAGTCGATGAAGATGTGTTCGAGGGCGAAGCGTTTCGCCAGGTAGTCGCCTAGCGCCTGCACGCCGTAGCGTTCGGTGGCGTGGTGGCCGGCGGCGATGAAGCTGATGTCGTTTTCGCGGGCGCTGTGGAAGGTCTGCTCGGACGCTTCACCACTGAGATACAGATCGACGCCCGCCGCGACGGCCTGATCGATATAGCCCTGACCGCCACCGGTGCACCAGCCGACCCGGCGGATCATCGGGTTGCCCTCGATCAAAAGTGGCTCGCGGCCCATGACTTCCTGCACCTTGCGGGCAAAATCGCGCGCGGTCATCGGGTCTTTCAGCGAACCGACCAGACCAACGATCTTAAGATTGTCCGGATCCAGCGGCCCCTCCACCGTGATGTCCAGTTGGCGAGCCAGCTGCACGTTATTGCCAACGTCCGGGTGCAGGTCCAGCGGCAGGTGATAGGCCAACAGACTGATGTCGTGCTTGAGCAGGGTCTTCAGTCGACGCTGCTTCATGCCGGTGATGCACGGGTTTTCGCCCTTCCAGAAATAACCATGATGCACCAGCACCAGATCGGCCTCGGCCTCGACGGCGGCATCCAGCAAGGCCTGACTGGCGGTGACGCCGCTGACAATGCGCATCACCTGCGGACGGCCTTCGACCTGCAAGCCGTTGGGGCAATAATCGGCAATTTTCGCACTGCCAAGGTAACGGTCGGCTTCTTCGACGAGGGTGCTGAGGGCAACGGCCATGAAAGACTCCTAAATATCCCGTTCAGAGGCGCGCGCGGCCTCGTATAATGCGCGACATTATGGGCGGTCTGACCCCGCCTGCAACTCTTCCAGGACGTGCTTAATGTTCAAGGCGCTACGTTTTATGGGCTGGCCGCTGTTGGCCGGCGTGCTTATCGCTCTGTTGATTATTCAGCGTTACCCGCAGTGGGTCGGGCTGCCGAGCCTCGACGTCAACCTGCAACAGGCGCCGCAAACCACCAGCGTGCAGCAGGGCCCGGTGTCCTATGCCGACGCGGTGACCATCGCGGCGCCATCGGTGGTCAACCTGTACACCACCAAAGTCATCAACAAACCGGCGCATCCGTTGTTCGAAGATCCACAATTCCGGCGCTTCTTCGGTGACAACTCGCCGAAGCAGAAACGCATGGAGTCGAGCCTTGGTTCCGGCGTGATCATGAGCCCGGAAGGCTACATCCTCACCAACAACCACGTGACCAGCGGTGCCGATCAGATTGTGGTCGCCCTGAAAGACGGTCGCGAAACCCTCGCCCGCGTCATCGGCAGCGACCCGGAAACCGATCTTGCGGTCTTGAAGATTGACCTGAAAAGCCTGCCGGCGATCACCGTCGGCCGCTCCGACAACATTCGTATCGGCGACGTTGCGCTGGCCATCGGCAACCCGTTCGGTGTTGGCCAGACCGTAACCATGGGCATCATCAGCGCCACCGGGCGCAATCAGTTGGGCCTGAACAACTACGAAGACTTCATCCAGACCGACGCGGCGATCAACCCGGGCAACTCCGGCGGCGCGCTGGTCGATGCCAACGGCAACCTGACCGGCATCAACACGGCGATCTTCTCCAAGTCCGGCGGCTCGCAGGGCATCGGTTTTGCCATCCCGGTGAAACTGGCGATGGAAGTCATGAAGTCGATCATCGAGCACGGCCAGGTGATTCGTGGCTGGCTGGGCATTGAAGTACAACCGCTGACGCAGGAACTGGCCGAGTCGTTCGGTTTGTCCGGGCGTCCGGGGATTGTTGTTGCGGGGATCTTCCGCGATGGCCCTGCGCAGAAGGCGGGCCTGCAATTGGGTGACGTGATTCTGAGCATTGATGGCGAGCCGGCCGGTGATGGTCGCCGTTCGATGAACCAGGTCGCGCGGATCAAACCGACCGACAAGGTGACGATTCAGGTGATGCGCAACGGCAAAGAGTTGAAGCTGAGCGCTGAAATCGGCTTGCGCCCGCCACCGGCGCCGGTGCAGGAAAAAGAAGAGTAAGACTTTTTTCGCGCCAAGCGCGCGAATAAAAGACATTCTCAACAGGCATGTTATATTGTTTCAATTCTAAGAATTGGAACAACATAACATGTCGTCTCGAACAAAGGCCTCGCTGCTCGGCCTGAGCCTTGGCCTGCTGGTCGATCCAGCTTTCGCCGAAGAACCCGAACCCCTCGAACTCGACGCCATCAGCGTCATTTCCGACTACGAATCGCCGACCGGCCCGGTCAAGGGCTATCGCGCCACGCGTTCGTCCAGCGCGACCAAAACCGACACCGCGATCCGCGATATTCCGCAGGCGATCAGCGTGGTGCCGGCCAGCGTGCTCAAGGATCTGGGCAGCAGCAGCGTCGAGCGCGCACTGGATTTCGCTGGCGGCGTGTCGAAGCAAAACAACTTCGGCGGCCTGACGCTTTACGAATACAGCGTGCGCGGCTTCACCACGTCCGAGTTCTACAAGGACGGTTTCAGCGCTAATCGCGGCTACCCGAGCACACCGGATGCGGCCAATATCGAGCGCATCGAAGTGCTCAAAGGCCCGGCCGCCAGTCTGTATGGTCGAGGCGATCCTGGCGGCACGGTGAACATCGTCACCAAGAAGCCGCAAGCCGAAGCCTTCACCACCCTGCAAACCAGCGCCGGCAGTTGGGATCGTTATCGCAGCGCGCTGGACGTCAACACGCCGCTGGATGATCAGGGCAATGTGCTCTCGCGGATTAACCTGGCAATTGAGGACAACCACAGCTTTCGCGATCACGTCGACAGTCACCGCGTGTTCGTCGCACCTTCGATCAGCTGGCAGTTGAATCCGGATACCTCGCTGCTGGTGGAAAGCGAGATCGTCCGTCACAGCTCCACGTTCGATCGCGGCATCGTCGCGCCAAACAACAAGTGGAGCGGCGTTTCGCGCTCGACCTTCCTTGGCGAACCCAACGACGGCAACATCGACAACCACAACAATCTGCTTCAGGCCATGTTGGAACATCACCTCAACGACAGCTGGAAGCTGCGCCTGGCCAGTCATTACAAGGAAGGCAAACTCTGGGGTTACGCCTCGGAAAACCGCCCGCTGAGCGCTGATGACCGCACCGACAACCGTCGCTATCGCGAACGCGATACCCGTTGGCACGACAGCATCACCCAGCTCGAGCTGCGCGGTCTGTTCGACCTCGGCCCATGGCAACACGAACTGCTGATCGGCAGCGAATACGAAAACTTCCGCAAAAACGAGCGTGTCACCAGCATCGCCGGCGGCCCTTACGCCATCGACATCTACAAACAGATCTACGGTCAGGCGAAACCCAACGGCGCACGCTCGGGCACTGACACGTTCGAACACGTCGAAAGCCATGCGCTGAATCTGCAGGACCAAATCATCTTCACCGACAAACTGCGCGGGATGATCGGTGCGCGCTTCGAGCATTTTGATCAACACATCGACGACCACAGTCGCAACGCAACGAGCAACCAGCGTCATGACGCCCTCACCCAACGTGCCGGCCTGCTCTATCAACTGACGCCAGAAACCGGGCTGTTTGCCAATGCCTCGACCTCGTTCAAACCGAACAATGGCCTCGACGCGTCCGGCAAATCCTTCGACCCGGAAGAAGGTGTCGGCTACGAAATCGGGATCAAGAGCGAACTGTTCGACGACCGCCTGAGCAGCACCCTCGCCTTCTTCCACATCGACAAGGAAAACGTCCTCGCCCTCGATCCGGCCACCGACACCAGCCGTGCGATGGGCAAGGCGCGTAGTCGCGGTTTCGATTGGCAGGTCACCGGGCAAGTCACCGATGCCGTACGCGTGATCGGCGCCTTTGCCTACATCGACGCCGAAGTCACCCAGGGTGACGCAGTGATTCCCACCGGCAGCCGCATCCTCGGCGTGGCCAAACGCAGCGGCAGTCTGCTTGGCGTGTATGAGTTTCAGGATGGGCGTTTGCGTGGCTCGGATGTCGGCGCGGCGTTCACGTATGTCGGCGACCGCTCCGGTGAATCCGGTAGCGATTTTGAATTGCCGGCGTATCAAACCGTCGACCTGCTGGCTCACTACAAGGCCAGCGACAACGTCACCGTCGGCCTGAATCTGAACAACGTCTTCGACGAAAAATACTACGAGCGCTCCTACAGCAACTACTGGGTCAACTCAGGCGAGCCGCGCAATTTCACCGTCAGCCTGACTCTCAACCTGTAAAAGGAAGTCCCCCATGCAATACGGCAAAACCCTTGTGCTCATCGCCGCGCTGTTCGCCGGCCAGGTCTCGGCCCATGGCCTTTGGACCGAACAACGCCGTGGCAATATCGAAGTGATCTACGGCCATGGCGCCGAAGACAACGCCTTCAAGGCACAGAAAATCAGCGGTGCCTGGGCCTACGATGTGGGCGGCAAGATGATTCCGGTCAGCGTCGAGCGTCTGGCGGATCACGCGAGATTGAAACCGTTGGAAACGCCGGCGGTGCTGGCCGTGGCACTGAACAACGGCATGTGGTCGCAAACCGCCGACAAGAAGTGGATCAACGAAGGTCGCAGCAAAGTGCCGGGGGCTGTCGAGTCCACCCAGACGTTCAAGTACAGCTTGGCGATTTATCAGCCGGGGGCCAAGTTGCCGAAACTCGAGCAGATCAAATTGCTGATCCTGCCGGAGGTTGATCCGTTGACTGTGGGGCCTGGGAAATCATTGCCGGTGCGGGTGTTGCTGGATGGCAAACCGGCGGCAGGGGTGAAGTTGATTGGCGACTATCGCAGTGCGCCGAACACCTTGAGCACCGAGACCGACAAGGACGGTCGTGCGCAGGTATTGGTGAGAAATGAAGGATTGAATGTGATTGCGGCGCAGGTTGAGGTTTCGGTGAAGGACAGTGTTGATGTGAATAGTCGTGGGCTGTTCAGCTCGCTGACATTCCTTGGCGAGCCGCATCACGAATAAGAGCATACCCTCATCGGAAACGCCGCCCGCCCAGCCCTCTCCCGGAGGGAGAGGGAGCCGACCGAGTTGTCTTGTGAGGTACATCGACCTGAAAGACCGGGTCGATTATGGATTCGGTAAAGCAGAATCAGGTCGGTGCAATTCAACAGCATCCCCCAATCAGTCCCCTCTCCCTTTGGAAGTGGGAGCCGACCGAGTTGTCTTGTGAGGTACATCGACCTGAAAGACCGAGTCGATTATGGATTCGGTAAAGCAGAATCAGGTCGGTGCAATTCAACAGCATCCCCCAATCAGTCCCCTCTCCCTTTGGGAGTGGGAGCCGACCGAGTTGTCTTGTGAGGTACATCGACCTGAAAGACCGAGTCGATTATGGATTCGGTAAAGCAGCATCAGGTCAGTGCAATTCAACAGCATCCCCCAATCAGTCCCCTCTCCCTTTGGGAGAGGGTTAGGGTGAGGGGCTCTTGCCTTTAAAGCTCACCCAGGCCGTCGATCAACGCCTGATTCTGCTCCGGCGTGCCAATCGAAATCCGCAGGAACTGCGCAATCCGCTGTTGCTTGAAGTGCCGCACAATCACGCCTTGCTCGCGCAACTTGGCCGCAAGTCCCGCCGCATCATGCTGCGGGTGCCGCGCAAAAATGAAATTCGCCGCCGACGGCAGCACTTCAAAACCCTTGGCCTGCAACTGCGCGATCACCCACTCACGGCTCTCGATCACCAATCGGCAGGTCTTGTCGAAATACTCGCGATCTTCGAACGCAGCAGCAGCACCGACAATCGCCAGACGATCCAGCGGATACGAGTTAAAGCTGTTCTTGATCCGCTCCAGCGCTTCGATAAGATCCGGATGCCCCACCGCCAGACCAACGCGCAAACCCGCCAACGAACGCGACTTGGACAGCGTCTGCGTCACCAGCAGGTTCGGATAACGATCGACCAGACTGATCGCCGTATCGCCGCCGAAGTCGATGTACGCCTCATCAACAACCACAACTGAATCCGGGTTGGCCTTGAGGATTTGCTCGACTGCATCCAGCGCCAGCAGGCAACCGGTCGGTGCGTTCGGGTTAGGGAAGATGATCCCGCCATTCGGCTTGGCGTAGTCGGCCGGGTCGATCTGGAACTGCGCATCCAGCGGCACCGCGTTGAACTTGATGCCATACAAACCGCAATAAACCGGATAGAAGCTGTAGCTGATGTCCGGGAACAGCAGCGGCTGATCATGCTGCAGCAAACCGTGGAAAATGTGCGCGAGCACTTCGTCCGAACCGTTGCCGAGGAACACCTGATTGCTCTGCACGCCGTAATACTGGGCGACGGCAGTTTTCAGCAGATCGCTGTTCGGATCCGGGTACAGACGCAGGTTGTCATTCAACTCAACCTGCATCGCCGCCAGGGCTTTTGGCGATGGGCCGTAGGGGTTTTCATTGGTGTTGAGCTTGACCAGTTTGGTCAGCTTCGGCTGTTCGCCCGGCACGTACGGCACCAGATCCTTGACGAACGGGCTCCAGAATTTACTCATCGCTCAGTTCCCCTGCCCTTTTAGAAAGTCTGCGTCTTTGATGCGGTATTCGGCGCTGCGCGCGTGCGCACTCAGCGATTCGCCACGTGCCAGTACCGATGCCGTTTTACCCAACTCGGAAGCACCGGCCTCGGAGCAGAAGATGATCGACGAACGCTTCTGGAAGTCGTACACGCCCAGCGGCGAGGAGAATCGCGCGGTGCCGGAAGTCGGCAACACGTGGTTCGGGCCTGCGCAGTAGTCGCCCAGCGCTTCTGAGGTGTGACGGCCCATGAAGATTGCGCCGGCGTGGCGGATCTGCGGCAGCCAGGCTTGCGGGTCAGCGACCGACAGCTCCAAGTGTTCCGGGGCGATGCGGTTGGCGACGTCGATGGCTTGCGCCATGTCCTTCACGTGAATCAGCGCACCACGACCATTGATCGAGGTTTCGATGATGGTCGCGCGGTCCATGGTCGGCAGCAGTTTGTCGATGCTCGCCGCGACCTTGTCGAGGAACTCGGCGTCCGGGCTGACCAGAATCGCCTGCGCGTCTTCGTCGTGCTCGGCTTGCGAGAACAGGTCCATGGCGATCCAGTCCGGATCGGTCTGGCCGTCGCACACCACGAGAATTTCCGAAGGGCCGGCGATCATGTCGATGCCGACCTGACCGAAGACGTGACGCTTGGCCGTGGCGACATAAATGTTGCCCGGACCCACCACCTTATCGACTTTCGGCACGCTTTCGGTGCCATAAGCCAGCGCTGCGACGGCTTGCGCGCCACCGATGGTGAACACCCGGTCAACGCCGGCGATGCACGCAGCCGCCAACACCAGTTCGTTGATTTCACCGCGCGGGGTCGGCACGACCATGACCACTTCGGTTACGCCGGCGACCTTGGCCGGAATCGCGTTCATCAACACCGACGACGGGTACGACGCCTTGCCGCCCGGCACGTACAGACCGGCGCGATCCAGCGGCGTGACCTTCTGGCCGAGCACAGTGCCGTCGGCTTCGGTGTAGCTCCACGAATCCTGTTTCTGTTTCTCGTGGTAGCTGCGCACGCGGGCCGCAGCTTTTTCCAGGGCTTCGCGCTGTGCCACGGTAATCCGCGTCAGCGCCAGTTCCAGGCGCTCGCGCGGCAGGATCAGGTCAGCCATCGAAGCGACTTCGAGGCCGTCGAACTTCTCGGTGAACTCGACCAGCGCTGCGTCACCGCGTTCGCGCACAGCCTTGATGATGTCCAGCACCCGCTGATTGACCGAGTCGTCAGACACACTTTCCCAGCTCAGCAGATGATCCAGATGATGCGCGAAATCCGGGTCAGCAGCGTTGAGTCGGCGAATTGCAGTCGTTGCGGTCATAGCGAGAGCCTCATAGGAATGGCAAAAACTCAGGCGCCCGAAACTATCATTCGATCCGCTTAGGCACCTGAGAATTCTGGCTATGAGGCGGATAGACGGCGCGACCTGGGGTCGCGCAGGTAAATCAGCCGCGGTGTCGCGATTCCACTGCGTTGCGCAGGGTGTCGATCAACGCCTGGATTCGGGCGTGTTGCATTTTCATCGAAGCCTTGTTGACCACCAGGCGCGAGCTGATCGTGGCGATCAGTTCCTGAGGCTCCAGGCCGTTGGCGCGCAGGGTGTTGCCGGTGTCGACCACGTCGATGATCTTGTCGGCGAGACCGATCAGCGGTGCCAGTTCCATCGAGCCGTAGAGCTTGATGATGTCGACCTGACGGCCCTGCTCGGCGTAGTAACGCTTGGCGACGTTGACGAATTTGGTCGCCACACGCAGACGGCCCTTGGGCTCTGGCGCGCCGATCTTGCCGGCGGTCATCAGTTTGCACTGGGCAATCTGCAGGTCCAGTGGCTCGTAGAGGCCCTGACCGGTGTATTCCATCAACACGTCTTTACCGGCAACGCCCAAATCGGCCGCGCCATGCTCGACATAGGTCGGCACATCGGTGGCGCGCACGATCAGCAGACGAACGTCGTCCTGCGTCGTGGGGATGATCAGCTTGCGGCTCTTGTCCGGATTCTCGGTCGGCACGATGCCCGCTTCGGCGAGAAGCGGCAGGGTGTCGTCAAGGATGCGGCCCTTGGACAGTGCGATGGTCAACATGGGAAACGTCAGTCCTTATCAAGGTACTTATGTCCGGTCGCAATCGGCGCCGGACACACATCGAGCCGGAAACCGGCTCGACTCTTAAACTCAGTGGACACGTCCCTGTGTCCCAATCCAGCAATCAGCCCGGAACGCGACGGATCTTGGCGCCCAGCATCTGCAGTTTTTCTTCGATGCACTCGTAACCACGGTCGATGTGGTAGATGCGGTCGATCAGCGTATCGCCTTCGGCAACCAGTGCCGAGATCACCAGGCTTGCCGAAGCACGCAGGTCGGTAGCCATCACTGGCGCGCCTTTCAGGACTTCAGTACCGGTAACGATGGCAGTGTTGCCTTCGACCTGGATCTTGGCGCCCATGCGGTGCAGTTCGTACACGTGCATGAAACGGTTTTCGAAGATCGTCTCGATCACCGCACCGGTGCCTTCGGCAATGGCGTTGAGCGAGATGAACTGTGCCTGCATGTCAGTCGGGAAAGCCGGGTACGGCGCGGTGCGCACGTTCACTGCTTTCGGACGCTTGCCGTGCATGTTCAGCTCGATCCAGTCTTCACCGCAGGTGATTTCTGCGCCGGCTTCACGGAGTTTATCCAGGACCGCTTCAAGGATGGTCGGATCGGTGTCCTTGACCTTGACGCGGCCACCGGTCACGGCAGCAGCGACCAGGTAGGTGCCGGTTTCGATACGGTCAGGCATGACTTTGTAGAAGCACGAACCCAGACGCTCGACGCCATCGATGGTGATGGTGTCGGTACCGGCGCCGGACACTTTGGCGCCCATGGCGTTGAGGAAGTTCGCCAGGTCAACCACTTCAGGCTCGCGGGCGGCGTTCTGCAGGACGCTGCGGCCCTTGGCCAGAGCAGCAGCCATCATGATGTTCTCGGTACCGGTCACGCTGACGGTATCGAAGAAGAAGCTTGCACCGCGCAGGCCACCTTCAGGCGCCTTGGCCTTGATGTAGCCGCCTTCGACGTCGATGACCGCGCCCATGGCTTCGAGGCCACGGATGTGCAGGTCGACCGGACGCGAACCGATGGCGCAACCGCCAGGCAGGGCGACTTCGGCTTCACCGAAACGGGCAACCATCGGGCCCAGTACCAGGATCGACGCACGCATGGTTTTCACCAGTTCGTACGGCGCGATCAGGGTCTTGATGGTGCGCGGATCGATTTCGACGCTGAGTTTCTCGTCGATCACCGGCTCAATGCCCATGCGACCGAACAGCTCGATCATGGTGGTGATGTCATGCAGGTGCGGCAGGTTGCCAACGGTCACCGGGCCATCGCACAGCAGCGTGGCAGCCAGGATCGGCAGGGCAGAGTTCTTTGCCCCGGAAATGCGGATCTCGCCATCAAGACGAGCGCCACCGGTAATAATCAATTTATCCATAAGAATCTCGACGCCCTTAGGCTCAGGTGCGCTCGGCCCAGGCCGCGCTGCTGAAAAATTTCATAGTGACCGCATGGATGCTGCCATCGGTGATCCATGGGTTCAAATGGGCATAGATCTGCTGCTGACGCTTCACCGGGCTCAACGCCGCCAGTTCATCGCTAATCACGTTCAGCTGGAAATTGCAGCCTTCGCCCTCAACTTCTACCAACGTTCGGGGCAGCTTTCCTTCAAGGAAGCTCTTCACTTCTACGGCCTGCATGCTCAACCTCAATCGGCGCCCTGTGCGCACGGGTCGGACATCATACAAAAAAGCCCCGCGCCTGCGAACCCCGCATGGCAGGACTCTGACGGGGGGCTTCTTTACAGATGCGGGTTCAGGGGTGCGCCAACAGCTCGGTCAGCTCACTGACCTGGGCGATTTCGCGCATGTCTTCGGGCATCGCGCGGATGCTCACAGCCTTGCCGGCCGCGTGGGCATCGCGCATGAAGCACAGCAGCAACGACAAACCGACGCTGCTGGATTTCTTCACCGCCGAACAATCGATCACCAGCGACGCCGCTTTGCTGGACTTGATCAGTGCCTGACCTTCCTTGCGCAGGTCAGGCCCGGTGCGGTAATCCAGCACTCCGCTGAGCAATAGCTCGTCGACATCACTCATACGAACTGCGGCCTCATTCATTGCGCTTGGTTCTTTTCGGTGGACTCTTTGGCTTTGGCCACTTCACCTGCCCAATTGTTGATGGTCTTGTCCAGGTCATTGCCATTGCGCTGCATCGCGTCAGCGAACTGATCACGGAACAGCTTGCCGATGTTGATGCCGTTGATGATCACATTGCGCAGTTTCCACTCGCCGTCGATCTTCTCCAGCGTGTACTGCACAGGATAGATCGCACCGCTGGAGCCTTTGACGGTCATGCCGACGCTGGTGCGATCGCCCGACTCATCCTTGGCAGGATCGACGGTAATGCCCTGGTTGTTGTACTCGAGCAAGGCGTTACCGTAGAACTGGAACAGGCCGCGTTTGAAGTTTTCCTGGAAGGTCTGCATCTGCGCAGGCGTGGCCTTGCGCGAATACTTGACCGTCATGATGCTCTTGGAAATGCCTTCGGCATCCACTACTGGCCCGACGATGCTGTTGAGCGCCGCGTAGAAATCAGTTGGATCCTGCTTGTACTTCTCTTTATTGGCGGACAGATTGGCAAGCATCCGGTTCGTGGTGTCCTGAACCAGATCATGCGCCGATTGTGCCGCCACAGCGTTACCCATCAGTGGCAATGCCGCGAGCAACACCAACAGGCCACGTCGCAAGGTAGAGATCATTCAAAAGCTCCTCATTTGGCGTCTTTGCTAACGGTATTGAGCAGGAATTTACCGATCAGGTCTTCCAGTACCAGAGACGACTGCGTGTCATGGATGGTTCCGCCATCCTTCAGCGGCTTGTCTTCCCCGCCGACACTGATACCGATGTACTTCTCGCCCAGCAGACCAGCGGTCAGGATAGACGCTGTGGAGTCAGTCGGCAGATTGTCGACCTTTTTATCCACTTGCAGGGTCACCCGACCGGTGAAGCTGTCGCGGTCCAGATCGATTGCCGTGACCTTGCCGATGGTCACACCGGCCATGGTCACTTTGGATCTGACCGTCAAACCGGCGATATTGTCGAAGTACGCATACAGCTTATAGGAGTCGGTGGTCGACGTCGGAGACAGGCCACTGACCCGCAAAGCAAGCAGCAGCAAAGCCAGGATCCCTGCCAGCAGGAACAGGCCGACACCGATTTCCAGGGTGCGGTTTTGCATCAGAAATCTCCAAACATCAAAGCGGTCAGAATAAAGTCCAGGCCGAGCACTGCCAGCGAGGCAAATACCACGGTCTTGGTAGTGGCACGACTGATCCCCTCGGAAGTGGGCTCACAGTCATAGCCTTGGAATACGGCGATCCAGGTCACGACAAAGGCGAAAACGATACTTTTGATGACGCCGTTAAGCACGTCACTGGTGAAGTTCACGCTGTTCTGCATGTTCGCCCAGTAGGAACCTTCATACACGCCCAGCCAGTCGACAGCTACCCACGAACCGCCCCAGATGCCTACCACGCTGAAAATCATCGCCAGCACCGGCAGGGAAATGAAGCCTGCCCACAGCCGCGGAGCAATAATGTACTTGAGCGGGTCGACACCGATCATTTCCAGGCTGGAAAGCTGTTCGGTGGATTTCATGTTGCCGATTTCTGCGGTCAATGCCGAGCCGGCACGTCCGGCGAACAACAGCGCCGTCACTACCGGGCCGAGTTCACGCAGCAGGGTCAAGGCCACCATCTGACCCACTGCCTGCTCCGAACCGTAGCTGGAGAGAATACTGAAACCCTGCAGCGCCAGAACCATGCCGATGAAAATGCCGGAAACGACGATGATCACCAGCGACATTACGCCGACCGAATGCAGCTGCTTGACCAGCAGACCGAAGCCGCCGCTGATTCCACCACGGCCGAGCAAGGCATGGAACAGGAACAGTGTCGCGCGGCCGAACACCGCGACGGCGTCGATCGCCGACTCGCCGAACCGGCGTACGCGTTCTATTAATGAAAATCTGCGCATCAGCGCTTCCCCAGAAGATCTGCGCGGTAATCCGTCGCTGGAAAATGGTACGGCACCGGGCCATCGGGATCGCCGGTCATGAACTGACGGATACGCGGCTCGTCCGAATTCATCAATTCGTCCGGCGTGCCCTGCCCCAGCACCTGGCCATCGCCCACTACATAGATGTAGTCGGCAATGCTCGCGGTTTCGGCCAGATCGTGGGAAACCACGATACTGGTGATCCCCAGTGCATCGTTGAGCAGACGGATCAGGCGTACCAGCACGCCCATGGCGATCGGGTCCTGGCCGACGAACGGCTCGTCGTACATGAGGATCTGCGGGTCGAGCGCAATCGCCCGGGCCAGCGCAACGCGACGTTTCATGCCACCGGACAGCTCATCGGGCATCAACTCGATGGCACCGCGCAGACCGACCGCCTGCAATTTGAGCAGGACGATGTCGCGGATCATTTCTTCCGGCAACTCGGTATGAACGCGCAGGGGAAAAGCGACGTTCTCGAAAACATCGAGGTCGGTGAACAGTGCGCCGCTCTGGAACAGCACGCCCATGTGCTTGCGCGCATCGAACAGATCGCTGCGCGACAACTTCGGCAGGTTCTGTCCGTTGACCCAGACTTCGCCGCTGGTTGGGCGCAATTGTGCGCCCATCAACCGCAGCAGCGTGGTCTTGCCACACCCGGAAGGCCCCATGATGCCGGTGACCTTGCCGCGCGGGATGCGGATATCGACGTTATTGAAAATGCTGCGCGCACCGCGCTTGAAGGAGACTCCCTTCAGCTCGACCGCGTAGGCGTTATCGGCACTCATCTAAACTCCTTGCGATGCAGCCTCTCACTCGGACGCCTGGCTTTCCTGGGAAAGCACATACCCTCCGGGCAGGCCGAACTGGCGGCGAACTATATCACTGCAAAGGCCAAGCGCCCAAGGTCTGTGCCGGCCTGTGTTCGGCAATCTGACAGGGTTGGAGTGGCTTTTTCGGGGTTTTGGTAACGAGGAATGACAAAGCACGACGAACTTGCGTGAGGCTTTTCAACTTAACCGCTATAATCGCCGCCTTTTCATCGGGCTATACGATTTCTGACATGAGCCAATCCAGCGACCTGATTCAATCGGCACAACGCACCATCCGCCTCGAAGTGGAAGCCGTACAAGGCTTGTTGCCCCATATCGACGCCGATTTCGTACGCGCTTGCGAGATGATTCTGGCCAGCAAGGGCCGTGTAGTTGTAGTCGGCATGGGCAAATCCGGGCACGTCGGCAACAAGATCGCCGCGACACTGGCCAGCACCGGCACTCCGGCTTTTTTCGTGCATCCGGCTGAAGCCAGCCACGGCGACATGGGCATGATCACCCGCGACGACGTGATTCTGGCCCTGTCGAACTCCGGCTCGACCAACGAAATCGTCACCCTGCTGCCGCTGATCAAACGCCTGGGCATCCAGCTGATCAGCGTCACCGGCAACCCGCAATCGCCGCTGGCCAAGGCTGCCGAAGTCAACCTCAACGTTCACGTCGAGCACGAAGCCTGCCCGCTCAACCTGGCGCCGACCTCTTCGACCACTGCGGCATTGGTCATGGGCGATGCCCTGGCTGTCGCCCTGCTCGAAGCACGCGGTTTTACCGCTGAAGATTTCGCCTTCTCCCATCCGGGTGGCGCGCTGGGCCGTCGTTTGTTGCTGAAAGTCGAGAACGTCATGCACGCCGGCCAGGAACTGCCGCAGGTGCAGCGCGGCACACTGCTCAAGGACGCGTTGATGGAAATGACCCGCAAGGGTCTGGGCATGACCGCCATCCTTGAAGCCGATGGCAAGCTCGCCGGGATCTTCACCGACGGCGATTTGCGCCGCACGCTGGATCGCAGCATCGACATCCGCAGCGCCACCATCGACCAGGTGATGACCGCACACGGCAAGACTGCCCGGCCCGAGATGCTCGCCGCCGAAGCCCTGAAAATCATGGAAGACCATCGAATCAACGCACTGGTAGTCGTCGACGAGGAAGATCGCCCGATTGGCGCCTTCAACCTCTCCGACCTGCTGCGCGCAGGAGTCATGTAAATGAGCACCGATCTGCTGCAACGCGGCAAAGCGATCAAACTGGCGGTTTTCGACGTCGACGGCGTCCTCACCGACGGGCGCCTGTATTTCCTTGAAGACGGCAGCGAATTCAAGACCTTCAATACCCTCGACGGCCAAGGCATCAAAATGTTGATGAATGCCGGCGTGCAGACCGCCATCATCAGCGGCCGCAAGACCCCGGTGGTCGAACGGCGCGCAAAAAATCTCGGCATCCCGCACCTGTTTCAGGGGCGTGAAGACAAATTGGTGGTTCTCGACGGTCTTCTCGAGCAACTGGGCCTAAGCTATGAACAGGTCGCCTACCTCGGTGACGACCTGCCCGACCTGCCGGTGATCCGCCGGGTAGGCCTGGGCATGGCTGTTGCCAACGCTGCCGATTTCGTCCGCGAACACGCCCACGGCGTTACTCGCGCCCGTGGTGGCGAAGGTGCTGCACGCGAATTCTGCGAATTGATCCTGCGCGCCCAGGGCCGCCTCGATGCGGCCAACGCCGCGTACCTGTGAGCCAAACCATGTTTAGCAAAAAATTTCGCAACTTCCTGCTGTTCGGCTGCATCGCTGCGTTGTTCGCCGCGGTCGGCTACTGGAACATCAGCCCGGAACGCTTCCTCGACAAGCCTCCGGTCTCGTCCGTGGACACCCCGATTGACTGGTACGCGACCAACACGCATACCCTGCAATACCTGCCGGACGGCAAAGTGCAATACGAAATGACGTCCGACAAGGCCGAGCACGTCAAGGCGACCGACATCACCCTGGTCACCAAACCCGACCTGAACATGTACCGCGGCACTGATTTTCCGTGGCACGTGACCAGTGAGCGTGGCGAAGTGAACTCGGGCGGTACCGAAGTCGAATTGATTGACTCGGTACGCGTCAAACGCACCGATGAAAAGAACCGCGACACGCTGATCACTTCCACCCGCATGACAGTGTTCCCGCAGCAGCAATATGCGCAGACCGAGCAACCCGTTAGAATCGACGGCGCTGGCGGTGTATCAACTGGCGTTGGAATGAAAGCGTACCTGAAGGAAAGCAGGATACACCTGCTATCGAACGTAAGAGGACAGTATGAGGCTCGTTAAAACCCTCCCTATTTTGCTCAGTCTGGGCGCAGCACTGGGAAGCGTGAGCGCCTGGGCTCTGCCGAACGATCAGCAGCAACCTATCCGCATTCAAGCCGACGACGCCCAACTGGACGACAAGAACGGCATCGCTACCTATAAAGGTGATGTGATCATCACCCAGGGTTCGATGATCGTTAAGGGCAACACGGTGACCATCACCCGTACCCCGGCCGGCGATATCGACGTGGTGACGTCGGTGGGCAACCTTGCCTACTTCGAGCAATTGCAGACTCAAGGTGACACCAAGCCCGTGCAGGGCTGGGGCGTGACGATCCAGTACCACGCTGCGCAAAATCGCGTCGTGCTGATCGACAAGGCCAAGGTTGTCGACAAGGACAACAACACGACTCAGGGCGAGAAAATCGTCTATGACACCGTGAAGAAACTGGCCAGCGCCGGTCGCGCTACCGGCAGCAAGGTCACCGAGGCGCGTCCGCGCATCGACATGGTGATCCAGCCGAAGAAGAAAACCGACGAGAAAACCCAGTAATGGCAACTCTGAAAGCTCAGCACCTGGCCAAGGCCTATAAAAGCCGCCAGGTCGTGCGTGACGTCAGCCTGTCGATCGACAGCGGTCAGATCGTCGGCCTGCTCGGCCCCAACGGCGCCGGCAAGACCACATGCTTCTACATGATCGTCGGCCTGGTGCAGGCAGATCAGGGCCGCGTGCTGATCGATGACCTGGACGTCAGCCACCAGCCAATGCACGGTCGTGCAAAGGCCGGTATCGGCTATCTGCCGCAAGAAGCGTCGATCTTCCGCAAACTGTCGGTCGCCGACAACATCATGGCGATCCTCGAGACCCGTCAGGAACTCGACAAGGCCGGACGTCGCAAAGAGCTGGAAAGCCTGCTGCAGGAATTCCACATCAGCCACATCCGCGACAACCTCGGCATGAGCCTGTCGGGTGGTGAACGCCGCCGGGTGGAAATCGCCCGTGCCCTGGCGACTGCGCCGAAATTCATCCTGCTCGACGAACCGTTCGCCGGTGTCGACCCGATCTCGGTCGGCGACATCAAGCAGATCATCCACCACCTCAAGGCCAAGGGTATCGGTGTACTGATCACCGACCACAACGTGCGTGAGACGCTGGATATCTGCGAAACGGCCTACATCGTCAACGACGGTCAACTGATCGCCGAAGGTGACGCAGAAACCATCCTGGCCAACGATCTGGTCAAGGAAGTGTATCTGGGCCACGAATTCCGCCTGTAAGCGTGACAGTGCCCGGTGCCGCCGGAGCGCAGTATCGATTCAAGCGCGATTTAATACGCTTGATTGTTACAGCGCTCCAGGCAAACACGTCGCTTCAAAGGTGTTCACCGCTCGCCTGAGCAACGCGTCAATAAAGTTTTCTATCTTTTTATTGTTACAGCGCTCTAGGCAAACACTTCAGTTTCAGGCATATAATTTGCTTAAGTTTGGCGCTTCGGCGCCCTGTAGTGGATGGCGCGTAGCGCCGGCGAATAAGGTGTTAAGCCCCTGCCATGAAACCATCGCTAGTCTTGAGAATGGGCCAGCAGCTGACGATGACACCGCAGCTGCAACAGGCCATCCGCCTGCTCCAATTGTCGACCCTGGATCTGCAACAGGAAATCCAGGAGGCTCTGGAATCCAATCCGATGCTCGAACGCCAGGAAGAAGGCGAAGACTTCGACAATTCCGATCCGCTGGCCGACAACGCCGAACAGAAGCCCAACACCGAGATCCAGGAACCTTCCTACCAGGAAACCGCGCCGACGGTCGACAACCTCGAAGACGGCGAATGGAACGAACGCATCCCCAACGAACTCCCGGTCGATACCGCCTGGGAAGACGTCTACCAGACCAGCGCCAGCAGCCTGCCCAGCAGCGATGATGACGAGTGGGACTTCACCACCCGCACCTCCGCTGGCGAAAGCCTGCAAAGCCATCTGCTGTGGCAATTGAACCTCGCACCGATGTCCGACACCGATCGCCTGATCGCCGTGACCCTGATCGATTGCATCAACAATCAGGGCTACCTGGACGAAACCCTCGAAGAGATTCTCGAGGCATTCGATCCGGAACTGGACATCGAACTGGACGAAATCGAAGCCGTCCTGCACCGCATCCAGCAATTCGAACCGGCCGGTATCGGCGCACGCAACCTCGGCGAATGCCTGTTGCTGCAATTGCGCCAGTTACCTGCCAAGACGCCATGGCTGGCAGAAGCCAAACGTCTGGTTAGTGACTACATCGACCTGCTCGGCAGCCGCGACTACAGCCAGTTGATGCGCCGCATGAAGCTCAAGGAAGATGAGCTGCGCCAGGTCATCGAACTGGTGCAGAGCCTCAACCCGCGCCCAGGCTCGCAGATCGAGTCCAGCGAAGCCGAATACGTCGTCCCCGACGTCATCGTGCGCAAGGACAACGAGCGCTGGCTGGTCGAGCTGAATCAGGAGTCGGTGCCACGCCTGCGCGTCAACGCGCAGTACGCCGGTTTCGTCCGTCGCGCCGACACCAGCGCCGACAACACCTTCATGCGCAATCAGTTGCAGGAGGCCCGCTGGTTCATCAAGAGCCTGCAAAGCCGCAACGAAACCCTGATGAAGGTTGCCACGCAGATCGTCGAACACCAGCGCGGTTTCCTCGAATACGGCGACGAAGCGATGAAACCGCTGGTCCTGCATGACATCGCCGAAGCAGTCGGCATGCATGAATCGACGATTTCGCGGGTGACCACGCAGAAATTCATGCATACCCCGCGCGGTATTTATGAACTGAAATACTTTTTCTCCAGCCACGTCAGCACCTCCGAAGGCGGCGAATGCTCGTCCACAGCGATCCGCGCGATCATCAAGAAACTGGTTGCTGCGGAAAATCAGAAAAAGCCGTTGAGTGACAGCAAGATCGCTGGTTTACTGGAGGCACAAGGCATTCAGGTGGCTCGCCGCACCGTCGCCAAGTACCGCGAATCCCTCGGGATCGCGCCTTCGAGCGAACGCAAGCGGTTGATGTAAGCCACGTTACAGCGTTCCAGTGGCAGGCTTTTCGGCCTGCCGCTTTATGCACTGGCAACGAAGGAGAAGCTGTATGCAAGTCAACATCAGTGGACACCAACTGGAAGTGACCCAACCTCTGCGTTCCTATATCGAGGAAAAACTCCAACGACTGGAGCGACATTTCGACAAGATCACCAACGTGCAAGTCACGATGTGCGTCGAAAAGCTGAAGCAGAAAATCGAAGCCACCTTGCATATTCCCGGCAGCGAAGTGGTCGCAAACGCAGAAGATACAGACATGTACGCTGCGATCGACTCACTCACCGACAAGCTGGATCGCCAACTCAAAAAGCATAAGGAAAAGACCCAGAGCCTCCTCCAGGGCGCTACCGGTCGATAACCCCCCTAACCCATGATCCGACTTGAAAGTATCCTGACCCCCGGCCGTTCTCTCGTGAACGTGCCGGGCGGCAGTAAAAAGAAAGCCCTCGAACAAATTGCCAACCTGATCGCCCGCGAAGTGCCGGATCTGGAGATGCAAGATGTCTTCGAGGCACTGATTGCCCGTGAAAAACTCGGTTCCACCGGTTTTGGTAACGGCATCGCCATTCCACACTGCCGCCTCAAGGGCTGCGAAGCGCCGGTCAGCGCGCTGATGCACCTTGAAGCCCCTATCGATTTCGACGCCATCGATGGCGCTCCGGTCGACCTGCTGTTCGTGCTGCTGGTCCCCGAAGCCGCGACCGATGCGCACCTGGAGTTGCTACGTCAGATCGCCAGCATGCTGGATCGCAAGGAAGTGCGCGACAGACTGCGCAGCGCCCAGACTAACCAAGCCTTGTATCAGGTTGTCCTGGACGAGCAAAGCGGGCAGTAATCATGCGTTTGATCATCGTCAGTGGCCGTTCCGGCTCGGGTAAAAGCACCGCACTGGATGTCCTCGAGGACAACGGTTACTACTGCATCGACAATCTGCCGGCGGGATTGCTGCCGGAACTGGCCGAACGCGCCCTGATTCACACCGAACTGGCGCAGCCGCTGGTGGCCGTGTCGATCGATGCGCGTAACCTGCCAAGCCATCTGTCGCGCTTTCCCGAACTGCTTGAAGATGCCCGCAGCAAGCATATCCAGTGCGACGTCCTGTATCTGGATGCCGACGAGGAAACCCTGCTCAAGCGTTTTTCCGAGACTCGCCGCCGCCATCCCTTGAGCAATGCCAATCGCTCGCTGGCCGAAGCGATCCATGACGAAACCGCCCTGCTCGGCCCGATTGCCGACCTTGCCGACCTGAAAATCAATACCACCAATCTGAACCTGTACCAGTTGCGCGACACCCTCAAGCTGCGCCTGCTGAACCAGCCGGAACCGGGTACCGCATTTCTGGTCGAGTCATTCGGTTTCAAGCGCGGCATGCCGGTCGATGCCGATCTGGTGTTTGACGTACGCTGCCTGCCTAACCCGTACTGGAAGCCGGAATTGCGCGAGCAATCCGGTCTCGATGCTCCGGTGGCAGACTATCTGGCGGCGCAGCCGGAGGTCGAAGAGATGTTTCAGGACATCTTCACCTACCTGCACAAGTGGCTGCCACGCTTTGCCGCGAGCAACCGTGCCTACGTCACCATTGCCATAGGCTGCACCGGCGGGCATCACCGCTCCGTCTACCTGACCGAACGCCTGGGTCAGGCCCTGCAGAAAACCCTGAAGAACGTCCAGGTTCGCCACCGCGACCTCACTTAAAGGATTCACACCGCGATGCCTGCTCTGGAAATCGAAATCATCAACAAACTGGGCCTGCATGCCCGCGCGTCGGCCAAGTTCGTTGGCGTGGCCGGGCAGTATCCGGATTGCACGATCAGAGTGGGGCGCACGCCGGAGACCACGGTCGATGGCAAAAGCATTATGGCGATGATGATGCTGGCGGCTGGCAAGGGCACCAGGATTTATCTGAGCACCGAAGGTGAAAAGGATCAGGAAGCGCTGGATGCGTTGGTCGCGCTGATCAACAACTACTTCGATGAGGGTGGCTGATAACCAAAGTCAAAAGTTCGCAGCGTTCGGCAGCTCCTACATTGGAAGGCCGCGTGTGGTGTTAACCCGCAGCACATAACCCCATGTAGGAGCTGCCGCAGGCTGCGATCTTTTGATCTGCTTCAACCCAATGCCGTATCCATCACCATCATCAAACAAAACCCGCTCAACAAGCCAAGACTGGCCAGTTTGTCATGACCATTGCGTCGCGACTCGGGGATCACCTCGTGAGTCACCACCAGCAACATCGCCCCGGCAGCCAATGCCAGCCCTAACGGCAACAACACCTGCGCCAGACTGACCAGCCACGCGCATAACAGCGCAAATACCGGTTCGACCAGACCTGATGCCGCGCCGATCAGGAACGCCTTGACCCGCGACATCCCTGCCCCGGCCAATACCAACGCAATCACCAGACCTTCCGGCACATCCTGCAAGGCGATGCCCATGGCCAGGCTGTCCGCATCCGGCATGCCGCCGCCGGCAGAAACGCCGACAGCCATGCCTTCGGGGATGTTATGAGCAATGATGGCGAACACGAACAACCAGATGCGCGGCGGAATCACCGGGTGCTCGACGGTACCGACGAGCATTTCCGGGGAAGCGCCGGACACCCTGAGATCAACCAGATACAGACCGAATGCACCGAGCATGATGCCGAAGCAGATCAGGCCACTGGCACCCCACGGCGTCATGCCCAGGCTTTCGGCGGCAGCAATGCCCGGCACGATCAGCGAAAACGCCGTCGCCGCCAGCATCACCCCGGCGCCAAACCCCAGCAACGTATCGCTGAGCGCCTGCGGCATGCGCCGAATCACCAGCACCGGGACAGCGCCAAGCGCCGTGCCGAGGGCGCAGATCGCGCCACCCTGCAACGCCCGCGACAGCCGCGGTTCCAGATTCAGCCATTCCAGTCCGTGGGCGACCAGCAAGGTCACGCCCGCCAACAGCAATAGCGATCCCACTGCGTAACGAAACATACGCCCACTTCCGATCGCCAGTGTTTCAGTGCCCATAGTCAGCCTTGGATTGTTTTTATAGAAGACTTAAACCAGTGCCGCCTGATAGCGCGCAGCGACTTCAGGCCAATTGATCACGTTGTAAAAGGCGTTGATGTATTCCGGGCGACGGTTCTGGTAGCGCAGGTAATAGGCGTGTTCCCAGACGTCGAGACCGAGAATCGGCGTGTTGCCGTTCATCAACGGGCTGTCCTGGTTGCCGCTGCTTTCCACGATCAGTTTTTTCTCCGGGGTCACGCTGAGCCAGGCCCAACCGCTGCCGAAACGGGTCAGCGCGGCTTTGGTGAACGCTTCCTTGAAGCTGTCGAGACCGCCCAATTGCTCATCAATGGCCTTGGCCAGCGCGCCGTCCGGCTTGCCGCCACCGCCAGGCACCATCACTTCCCAGAACAGCGAATGGTTGGCGTGACCGCCGCCCTGATTGATCACCGCCGCACGAAGTTTTTCCGGTAGCTGCTTAACGCTGGCGACAAGTTTTTCCACCGGCCATTCGGCGTACTCAGTGCCTTCTACCGCCGCGTTGAGGTTATTGATGTAGGTCTGGTGATGCTTGGTGTAGTGAATCTCCATGGTCTGCGCATCGATGTGCGGTTCCAGGGCGTCGTAGGCGTAAGGCAAGGCAGGCAAGGTAAAAGCCATTTCAATGGACTCCATGGTGATGGGGGGCAGGCGCGCGTCGCGCATTGCCGGTATCCGGATGCAGCAGACGCTGGGTGCGTGGGTATTCGCCGTGTTCGCTGATGAAATTCAGCAGTTCGACGTAGGTCTTGCTGCTCTGGCGCAGCGCCGCTTCACGCAGCGCCGGGCGCAGGCGCTCGTCCTGCATGGTCTGCAACAGCCGCTGGTGGATGGCGCAGAGGTATTCGGCGCTCTCCTCCGGCTGATTCAGGCGCAAATGCAAGTCAGCCAGGTTGTGATGGGAGATGACGCAGGCCGCCACCGCTTCGTCGGCATCCGTCCAGCGTTCGAACAACACTTGCGCCAGGGCCAGGGCTTGCAGGTAAGCCTCACGGGCGTCGATCAGTTCGCCCAGCATGAAGCAGCGATTGGCCCGTTCGATCGTGCGTTTCCAGTGCTCCATGGTGAGCCTCCAAAGCGGTTGCGGGGTTTACACGCCGCCGGCGGTGAGTTTCTCGGGATTGAGTAACTCTTCCAGTTGGCTGCGCGACAGGTCGGTGTGTTCCAGGGCGACGTCGATCACCGCGCGGCCTTCCTTGTAGGCCTGCTTGGCGATTTCGGCGGCCTTCTGGTAACCGATGATCGGGTTGAGCGCGGTGACCAGAATCGGATTGCGCGACAACGCTTCTTTCAAGCGCGATTCGTTGACCTTGAAGCTGGCGATGGCCTTGTCAGCGAGCAGACGGCTGGAGTTGGCCAGCAGTTCGATGCTGCTCAACAGGTTCTGCGCGATGATCGGCAGCATCACGTTCAGTTCGAAATTGCCCGACTGCCCGGCAATGGTGATCACCGAATCGTTGCCGATCACCTGCGCGGCGACCATGGCGGTGGCTTCCGGGATCACCGGATTGACCTTGCCCGGCATGATCGACGAACCCGGTTGCAGCGCCTCCAGTTCGATTTCGCCGAGGCCGGCGAGCGGGCCGGAGTTCATCCAGCGCAGGTCGTTGGCGATTTTCATCAGCGACACGGCGATGGCTTTGAGTTGGCCGGAGACGGCGACGGCGGTGTCCTGCGAGCCAATCAGCGCAAACAGATCCTTGCCTTGAGTGAACTGCACGTCGGTCAGTTGACTGAGTTGCCGGCTGAAACGCGCGGCGAATTCGGGGTGCGCATTGATCCCGGTGCCCACCGCCGTGCCGCCCTGCGCCAGCGATTGCAGGCTCGGCAGCAAATCCTGCAAATGACCGATGTTGGCCTTGAGCTGCTGCGCCCAGCCGTTGAGCACCTGACTCATTCGTACCGGCATGGCGTCCATCAAATGCGTGCGACCGGTTTTGACGTGGTGATGCACTTGCCCGGCCTTGTGCTCGATCACTTGCACCAAGTGCAGCAGCGCCGGCAGCAATTGCTCGTGCAGGGCCAATGCCGCGCTGACGTGAATGGTGGTCGGGATGATGTCGTTACTGCTCTGGCCGCAGTTGACGTGATCATTGGCGTTGACCGGCTCGTCGAGCAGGCGGCTGGCCAGGGTGGCGATCACTTCGTTGGCGTTCATGTTGGAGCTGGTGCCGGAGCCGGTCTGGAAGATATCCACCGGAAAATGCTGCATGAAATCGCCTTCGAGCAGACCTTGTGCGGCGTCGCTGATGGCTTTGCCCTGCGCGGCAGTGATCTGGTTGAGCTCGACGTTGGCCCGAGCGGCGGCGGCTTTGGCGAGGATCAGCGCGCGGATGAATTGCGTCGGCATCGGTTTGCCGCTGATCGGGAAGTTATCCACTGCGCGCTGGGTCTGCGCGCCGTAGAGAGCGTCCACCGGCACCTGCAGTTCGCCCATGCTGTCGCGCTCAATACGTGTCTTGGTCATCGGTAAATCCTTGGACTAGTTCAATGAGAGGAATCGAGGGAAGCAGTTCACAAGTGGCGAGCTGCCAGGTGTAGCGTTGCCAGCGTTTGAGCCGGCAGTTGCACAGGGACAGGCGCTCCATTTCACGCAATGGGCGCCAGGCTTGATCAAGGCAGAGGCTGCGCCAGTGCCACGGCAAGGCGATGTCTGTGGCGGTATCGAGTAGCAGACGGAAAGAGGTTTCGGCGATCGTCCAGGCTGAGGTCGCGGTGCAACAAGACAGGTACCGGCCTTCGGCCAGGTAATGTTCGATCAGGCGCGGTTCGTCTGGATCCATCGCGCAACGGATCTGGCGACTCATCCAGCGCCAGCTTTCGAGGTACGGCTGCTCGTGCAAGGCAGAACTCATGATTCGGGGCTCATCCGATAATGAGATTTATTATTAGATGATAATGAGAACCAAAACAAGAGCACCTGTGTAGGAGCTGCGCAGGCTGCGATCTTTTGATTTTGTTTTGAAAGACAAGATCAACAGATCGCAGCCTGCGGCAGCTCCTACACGGCAGGCATGAAAAAGGCGCGGCATCCGGGTGGATGGCGCGCCTTTTTGTGTGACGGCCGGGATGTTAGCTGCCCGCGACGGTCATCCGTTCGATCAACACCGAACCGGTGCGAATGTTGCTGCGCAATTCTAGGTCATTACCCACCGCGACAATCTGCTTGAACATGTCGCGCATGTTGCCGGCGATGGTGACTTCCTGCACCGCGAACTGGATTTCGCCGTTCTCCACCCAAAAACCCGCCGCCCCGCGCGAGTAGTCGCCGGTGACCATGTTCAGGCCATGGCCCATCAATTCGGTGACCAACAAGCCTCGGCCCATACGCTTGAGCAGCGCAGCCTGATCTTCGTCGCCATGGGTGACGAACAGGTTGTGCACGCCACCGGCGTTGGCAGTGCTCGGCATGCCTAGCTTGCGCCCGGAGTAAGTGCCGAGAATGTACGAGACCAGCTCGCCGTTTTCGACGAACGGTTTGGCGTACGTCGCCAAGCCATCACCGTCATATGAGGCGCTGCCCATGGCGCGCATCAGGTGCGGACGTTCATCGATGGTCAGCCACTCGGGGAACAGCTTCTGCCCCAGCGTGCCTTCAAGAAACGACGATTTGCGATACAGACTGCCGCCGGACACCGCCGAGAGGAAACTGCCGAACAAGCCGCCAGCCAGCTCTGCGGAAAACAGCACCGGCACTTCACAGGTCGGCACCGGACGCGCACCCAGACGGCTCGCCGCTCGCTGCGCTGCACGCTGACCAATGCTTACCGGATCGGCCAGCAAGGTGCCTTGACGGCTGACGTCGTACCAATAATCGCGCTGCATCTGGCCGTCGGCCTCGGCGATCATCACGCAGCTCAGGCTGTGCCGGGTCGATGCATAGCCACCGATGAAACCGTGGCTGTTACCGTAAACGCGGCAGCCTTGATGGGTGCTCAGCGTAGTGCCGTCGGCATTCTTGATCCGTGCGTCGGCATCGAACGCCGCCGCTTCACAGATCAAGGCCTTCTCGATGGCCTGCTCCGGGGTGATGTCCCATTCGTGGAACAGGTCGAAATCCTGCTGATCCCTGGCCATCAACGCCGCATCGGCGAGGCCCGAGGCTTCGTCTTCAGAGGTGTGCTTGGCGATGGCGAGCGCGGCAGCGACTGTTTCGCGAATCGCATCAGGGCCGGTAGCGGAAGTGCTGGCCGAGCCTTTGCGCTGGCCAACATACAACGTGATGCCAAAACCCTGATCGCGGTTGAATTCGACGGTTTCGACCTCGCGCTGACGCACCGACGTCGACAGCCCCTGCTCCAGCGATACCGCTACTTCGCAGGCGCTGGCGCCCTGGCGCTTGGCTTCGGCGATGATCTGCTCGACTTGTTCCTGCAGTGCCGGCAATGCCTGCGGGCCGACGCTTTGAACTGCACTCATGCTCATCTCCACTCAAATTCTGCTTTCGGCTGGGGTCATCGAGCGACCGGGCCGGACAAGCGGCCCCCGACTGGTTATCATGGCGGCGTTTCTTTGCGGACTGCCACCATGGTTGATTCTTACGACGACTCCCTCGATACGGGAGAAAAAAGCAAATCTCAGGTCAAACGCGAGCTGCATGCTCTGGTTGACCTCGGCGAGCGCCTGACAACACTCAAGCCTGACTTGATCGCAAAACTGCCGCTGACCGACGCCATGCGCCGGGCTCTGGCCGATGCGCCCAAGCACACCGCGAACATCGCGCGTAAACGGCACTTGCAGTTCATCGGCAAACTGATGCGCGATCAGGACACTGACGCGATTCTCACGCTGCTCGATCAACTCGATGCCTCGACTCGCCAGTACAACGAGCGTTTCCACAATCTCGAACGCTGGCGCGATCGCCTGATCGCTGGCGATGACGCCGTGCTGGAGAAATTCGTCGTCGAGTACCCGGACGCCGATCGCCAGCAATTGCGTTCCCTGATCCGTCAGGCTCAGCACGAGGTTGCGCAAAACAAACCTCCTGCTTCCAGCCGCAAGATCTTCAAATACATCCGTGAGCTGGACGAGACCCAACGCGGCCTGCGTTGATCTCATCCCTTGTAGGAGCTGCCGCAGGCTGCGATCTTTGCTTTTAAAGATCAAAAGATCGCAGCCTGCGGCAGCTCCTGCACAGGATGTTTCGATCCTTATGCGCCCGTGCCACCCACGGTGATCGCATCGATTTTCAATGTCGGCTGACCCACGCCTACCGGCACCGATTGCCCGTCCTTGCCGCACGTACCCACGCCGCTGTCCAGCGCCAGATCGTTACCAACCATCGACACCCGGCTCATCGCCTCGGGGCCGTTGCCGATCAACGTCGCGCCTTTCACCGGTGCAGTGATCTTGCCGTCTTCGATCAAGTACGCCTCGCTGGTCGAGAACACGAACTTGCCGCTGGTGATGTCGACCTGACCACCGCCAAGGTTGGCGCAGTAGATGCCCTTCTTCACCGAAGCAATGATTTCCGCCGGATCGCTTTCGCCGCCGAGCATGTAAGTGTTGGTCATGCGTGGCATCGGCAGATGCGCGTAGGATTCTCGACGGCCGTTGCCGGTGCGGGCCACACCCATCAGGCGCGCGTTGAGCTTGTCCTGCATATAACCCTTGAGTACGCCGTTTTCGATCAGCGTGGTGCACTCGGTCGGGGTGCCTTCATCGTCGACACTCAGCGAACCGCGACGGCCGCTCAAGGTGCCGTCATCGACGATAGTGCAGAGCTTCGACGCAACCATTTCGCCCATGCGCCCGCTGTAGGCCGAACTGCCCTTGCGGTTGAAATCGCCTTCGAGACCGTGGCCGACCGCTTCGTGCAGCAGCACGCCCGACCAGCCCGACCCCAGCACCACCGGGAAAGTACCGGCCGGCGCCGGAATCGCTTCGAGATTGACCAGCGCCTGACGCAACGCTTCACGGGCATAGCCCATGGCACGGTCTTCGGCGAGGAAATAACGGTAGTCGGTACGCCCGCCGCCGCCATGCCCACCGCGCTCGCGGCGGCCATTCTGCTCGACGATCACACTGACGTTGAAACGCACCAGCGGCCGTACATCCGCCGCCAGGCCGCCGTCGGTGGAGGCCACCAGAATCCGTTCCCAGACCCCGGCCATACTGACGCTGACTTGCTGGATACGCGGGTCGAGCGCGCGGGTCGCGACATCGATGCGCTTGAGCAACTCGACTTTCTCGGCGCGGCTCAGCACTTCCAGCGGGTTATCCGGCGCATACAGTTGCGCGACGTCCTGGGTGGTGAACGCCTGCACCGTGCCGTTTTGTCCGGCGCGGGAGATCGAACGTGCGGCACGCGCCGCGGCACCGAGGGCTTCGAGGGTGATCGCGTTGCTGTAGGCAAAACCGGTTTTCTCACCGGATTGCGCACGCACACCCACACCCTGGTCGAGGTTGAAGCTGCCTTCCTTGACGATGCCGTCTTCCAGTGCCCAGGACTCGGAAATCTGCCCCTGGAAATACAGGTCGGCGGCATCGATGCCGGGGCCGGCCAGATCGCCGAGCACGCCTTGCAGGCTCTCGATCGTCACGCCACCGGGCGCCAATAGATGATCACTGACTGAGGACAACAACTCGCTCATAGGTTTACGCCTTAAATTCGTGTTCTGAAGCAGGTCGCTGTGCGCCCTGCGAGAAAAACCGCCGATGACGCGTCACCGGCATTCGCGCCCTGATGGACGCTTGTTCATCGCTATCGCGTTCGGCCAACAACACCGCTTCGCCTTGATCCTGCTGCGCCAGCACGCGCCCCCACGGGTCGACGATCGCCGCATGCCCGAAGGTTTCCCGCGGTCCCGGATGGGTCCCGCCCTGCGCTGCGGCCAGCACATAACACTGCGTCTCGATGGCCCGCGCACGGATCAACACATCCCAGTGCGCTGCGCCCGTCACTGCAGTAAACGCCGACGGTGCACTAATCAATTCGGCACCGGCGGCGCGCAACTCGCTGTACAACTCAGGAAAGCGCAGGTCATAACACACGCTCAGCCCGAGCCGACCGACCGGGGTGTCCGCCACCACCACGCCATTGCCATAAGCATAGTCATCGGATTCGCGGTAACGGCCACGATTGTCCGCCACATCGACATCGAACAGATGCAATTTGTCGTAGCGCGCGACGATTTCGCCGTGTTCATCGACCAACAACGAGCAGGCATTGGCCTTCGCCGTCGGTTGATCCACCGGTGGCAACGGCAACGTGCCGGCCACTATCCATAACTTGAGGTCGCGGGCGGTCTGTTTCAACCATGGCAGGATCGGTCCCTCGCCCAGCGCTTCAGCACGGCCGATGTCAGCGACGTCGCGACGGCCCATGGCGGCGAAATTTTCCGGCAGAACCGCAAGCTTCGCACCGCCGGCCGCTGCCTGTTCGAGCAAGCGTCGGGCCTGGGCCAGATTGGCCAGCACGTCGCTCTGGCTGACCATTTGAATCACCGCTAAAGACATGGCCACTCCTCGGAATCTGCACATAACCTTGTAGGAGCTGGCTGCGAGCTTTTGATCTGGCTGTTAAAAACAAAATCAAAAGATCGCAGCCTTCGGCAGCTCCTACGCGGGGGATAGGGTCATGCTACTCAAAAAGGCTTGTCGAAGGTGATTTTCGGCTCTTTCCACGGGCCTTTGACGGTGTATTTCACACTGGCGAAGCGTGCCACGCGGTCACCGATCAGCTTGTCGATCAGAAACAGCGCACCGCCAACCGCCGGCGCGCCAACGAGTAGCGCGGCGATCGGCAGGTTATTGGTCACCGGCAGCGTCACCAGCAACTTGGCGTCGACCTGTTCAGCGACCAGATCCAGTTTGCCGTTGAGTTCGATGTTGCTCGATGGCCCGGTCAGGCGGATCGGCTCTTTCGTATCGTAAACGCCGTTGGTCGCCACCAGCAGGCCCTTGACCCGGTCGTAGCTCAAGCCTTTGCCGAACAGATCGGAAAAGTCGAGGCGCAGGCGGCGACCGATCGAGTTGAAGTTGAGCAGACCGAACACCCGCAATGCCTGCGCGCCGCCCTCCACTTCAACAAACTGGCCCTTGTTCAGCGACGCGTCGAGGGTGCCGGAGAAACGTTTGGTCGCCAGCCATGCCGGCGAGCCCGGCCAGCGGCCGTCGACATCCATGTGGAACTCTTCGCTGGTCACGCTCGGTGCGAATCCCCAGCCCTTGAGGACATCGGCGAGGTTCTTGCCGCCGATCCGCCCCTTGAACCAGCTATTGGTCGAGCCCGGCGCACCTTCCCAGCCACCGTTGCCTTGTAGCAGGATGCCTTTGAGGCCCATATCAAGGTTGTTCAGCGCGATACCTTTGGCTGTCGGACGCACCTTGAGCGACCAGCCACCGACCAGATCCTGGCCCTGGAACAACTGATTGATGGTGATATCCAGCGCCGGGATTTTCGTCGGGTCGACCGACACCAGTGGATCGGGCGCGTTTTCGTCAGCCTGCACCGTCGGGTCTGGCGCCGGCAGCTTCACGTATTGCAGATTCACCACAATCGGCGTGCCTTTGGCATCTGGCAGACTCGCCGTGCCTTTGGCCTGCTGACTGTCGAGCGCCAGATTCCACGCGCCCGGTTTGCGATTCAGCTGCACCGAAGCCTGATCCAGCGTGGTACCGAAGGCCGTCAGTTTGCCGACCTTGAAGTCCGCGCTACTGAGCAACTTGTTGGCGCTGCCGCCCGGATCCTGTCCGGCGTACTTGTTGACCAGATCCTGCCACGGCGCCACGTCCAGCTCCGACAACACGCCGCGAATCCGCAAGCCCTTGGCCCCCGGCAACACAGCCTCGCCGGCACCGAGGAACAATTCGCCCCGGCCCTCGGCAAAATTGCTCGGCGGTGCCGCGAAGGTGAAATTCGCCAGTTGATCGTAATTGACCCAGTAACGCCGCTCCGGCCCTTGCAGGGTCATGCGAAACACCGTGTCGCGGCCGGTTTCCGCGGTCATGCCGAATGGCGCCGGCAGATCCACCGCCACGCCTTTCATGCTGGAGCTGACCATCAATTGGCTGTCTGCGCCGTCGAGATTCAACTGCAACTGATACGGAATCGTCCCGGAGACCGGCAGCGGCTGCGTCACGCCCAACCAGTCGGTGAGCTTCTTCACCTCGACCTGGCCCGATGCCGCAACACGGGTCCTGAGCTTGCCCGGGCTGCCGTCGGCAAAAATCTGCGCAGTGACCGGCTTGTCGAATGCCCGTGCCGCGATGTTCTGCCCGCTGAGGCCCTTGGCGCTGTCAAAGCGGAAATCGCCCTTCAACTGAGTCAGTTCGAGCTTCGGCTCGGCCAGTTTCAAGCGCGCATTAGCGGTCTTGAAATCGACGAGGATCTTCGGCAGATCGCCCTTGGCCAGCGGCACGTCCAGTTTCAATTTGCCTTGCAGATCTCCCGCGCCTTCCCAGCCGGCAAAGGTTTCCGCCGTGCCGATCGGCGCATCCTGAAGGATCTTCAAGCCGTCACCCAAGCCACCGGCAAAGGCACCGTCGAGGAACATATGGGTGTCCTGCCCGGTCGGCACATGAGGAATATTGACGAAAACGTCCTTGACCTGAGTGTCGAGCAACTGGCCCTTGTTCGCCCAGATACGCACGCCGCTGTCTTCGATAAACACATCGCCGCTGACTTTGCTCACGTGCGGCCATCCCGGCTGAAAGGCCAGTTCGGCATCATGCACTTTGAAGAACAGGCTGATGCTGCGATCGGCCTCGCCGGCATTCTTGCTCAGCGAACCCTGATACTGGAAAAAACCCTGATCGACCGCGCCCTTGAGGATCGCCGTGCGCAACCACTCATCGAGTGCCGGGCTCAAGACTTCAGGCAAGTACTTGGCGGTGTAGCGACCGTCGCCATCGACCAGCCCGACCCGCAGGTCCATGTAGTCTTCCTGGCTGTGGTCGAAATGCAGGCGAATCAGGAAGTCGCCAGCAATCTTGCCCTCTTCGCCCAGCACCTTCAGGTACGGCGCGATCAGGGTGAAACCGTCTTTATCGAGCTTCCAGGTCAACCGCGCGTTGGCCTGCAGGTATTGCCATGGCTTGGCGAAAATCGGATCGAGGTGCAGGACGAAATCCTTGCTGTCCATACGCAACTCACCACCATCAAGATTACCGGTGAGGCTGCCGCTGACGTTTCGCGCCGCGGGAGCGCCGTGGTAGGCGTCGAAGCCGACCTGGTCGAGATTGGCCGCGAAGCTGAACTTCGAGCCATTGGTGGCTGCAGGCCGGAAATCCAGCAGCACATTGCGCAGGCCCCCGGTGACTTTCAAATGATCGACCACCTCGGCGAAACCTTTCGGCAACGGCCCAAGCGCATTGAGCAGCGGCGTGATCGGGGTCAGGTCCAGACGATCGGCCTGAAGATGCCAGAGCTCTTCAACCTTGTCGGTGGCACGGGTCTGCTGCAACTGGACGCGAGACTCCCAGCGGGTTTCGCCAAAATTCATCGCCAGCGAATCGAGGGTGAGGGTCGCACCTTCGGCACTGTTCTGGTAGTAAGCGTTAAGTGCCAGATTGTTGATCTGGATCGGCTTGCGCTCGGCATAAGCGCCAGTCAGTTGTGGCGCATTCAAGCGCAGCGCAGCGCTTTGCAAAGTGCCCTCGGCCCAGTTCACCCAAAGCTCGCCGCCGGCCTTGATCTGGGAAAAATTCCATTGCTGGGTGAGGCGCTCGGGCAGCCATTTCGCCCAATCGCTTTGCGGCAAACTGGCGTAACCGTCGACGCTGCTGTTCTGCCATTGGTCGGGGCGAATGCGCGTGCGCAGGCTCAAGGCGACGGGTTGACCATCAGGTAATGTCAGGCGTGCATCGAGGCGTTGCCGACTGGCACCGGTTTTCAGGTTGAGGCCGACATAGGTGAGGGTCAGCGGCGCGTGATCCTGCGGCTGCAGAGTCACTTGACTGTCGAGTACCGACAGTTGCTGAATCATTTGCGAACGATTGAACAACTGCTGCGCATCGAGCGGCTGATCGTTCTGCACAGGCAAGCCTTCCAGCGCCCAACTGCCGTCCTCCGCTTCCTTGAGGCTGATTTTCAGGCCATTGAGTTCCAGATGCGCAATGCGCACCTCGCGCGCCAACAGACTGGCCCACAGATCCGGCACCGCCCGCACCCGGTCCAGACGCAAGGCATTGGCACCCTCGCCGACCATCACGTCGTGGGCCAGCAGGATCGGTGCAAAACCGCTCCAGTTACCTTCCAGCTCACCGATCTGCAACGGCATGCCGAGTGCGGCACTCGCCTTGGCTTCGATATCCGCACGATACTCGGCCACCAGCGGGGTCAGTTCGCGGCCGAGACTGACGTACAACGCCATCAATACCAGAACCAACGCGCACAGGCCCAGCCCCCAGCGGGTGATTGCGGCCAAAATGCGTGTCAGACGTTCCATGTCAGTTGGCTCCCATGGCAAAAATACTGCGAAAAGCTGAGGCCAGCCGCGGTGAAAAAGGTGTGACGCAGGGGTTCAGAGCAGCACCACGTCATATTGTTCCTGGGAATACATGGTTTCCACCTGGAAGCGTATGGTGCGGCCGATAAACCCTTCAAGCTCGGCGACGTTACCGGATTCTTCATCAAGCAAACGGTCGACCACTTTCTGGTTCGCCAGTACGCGATAACCCTCGGCCTGATAGGCGCGGGCCTCGCGGAGAATCTCGCGGAAAATCTCGTAACAGATGGTTTCCGGAGTTTTCAGCTTGCCGCGCCCCTGGCAACTGCTGCACGGCTCGCACAGCACTTGCTCAAGGCTTTCGCGGGTGCGCTTGCGGGTCATCTGCACCAGGCCCAACTCGGTGATACCGATGATGTTGGTCTTGGCGTGATCGCGTTCCAGTTGTTTTTCCAGGGTGCGCAGGACCTGACGCTGGTGCTCTTCATCTTCCATGTCGATGAAGTCGATGATGATGATCCCGCCGAGATTGCGCAGGCGCAGCTGCCGGGCAATCGCCGTGGCCGCTTCGAGGTTGGTCTTGAAGATGGTTTCTTCGAGGTTGCGATGACCGACGAACGCGCCGGTATTGACGTCGATGGTGGTCATGGCTTCCGCCGGATCGACCACCAGATAACCACCGGATTTCAACGGTACTTTGCGTTCGAGGGCTTTCTGGATTTCGTCTTCGACCCCATAAAGGTCAAAGATCGGTCGCTCGCCCGGGTAGTGTTCCAGACGATCGGCAATCTCCGGCATCAGTTCGGCGACGAACTGCGTGGTTTTCTGGAAGGTTTCCCGGGAATCGATGCGGATCTTCTCGATCTTCGGATTGACCAGATCGCGCAGGGTGCGCAATGCCAGGCCGAGGTCTTCGTAGATCACGCTCGGCGCGGAAATGGTCTTGATCTGGTCGTTGATCTGATCCCACAGACGACGCAGATAGCGGATGTCCATGAGGATCTCGTCAGCACCGGCACCTTCAGCGGCGGTGCGCAGGATGAAACCGCCCGCCTCCTTGATCCCTTCCTTGGCCACGCAATCGCTGACCACCTGCTTGAGGCGCTCGCGCTCGGCTTCGTCTTCGATTTTCAGCGAAATGCCAACGTGGGCAGTGCGCGGCATGTACACCAGATAGCGCGACGGGATCGACAGTTGCGTGGTCAACCGCGCGCCTTTGGAGCCGATCGGATCCTTGGTGACTTGTACCACCAGGCTCTGGCCTTCGTGCACCAGCGCACTGATGCTTTCCACCGCCGGGCCTTCGCGTTGCGAGATTTCAGCGGCATGAATGAACGCGGCGCGATCGAGGCCGATGTCGACGAATGCTGCCTGCATACCCGGCAACACGCGGACGATCTTGCCTTTATAGATGTTGCCGACGATCCCGCGTTTTTGCGTGCGCTCGACGTGGACTTCTTGCAGCACACCGTTTTCGACCACCGCCACGCGCGATTCCATCGGCGTGATGTTGATCAGAATCTCTTCACTCATGGCAGGATCTCGTTCAGGCATGTTCACGATAATGGCCGCATCTGGATGGGTACGACGCTTATTGCGCGTTCAGGTTTTGCCAACAGGGTATGCCGAAATGGCCCAACAGTTCTGCGGTTTCGCAAACAGGTAGCCCGACCACCGCCGAGTAACTGCCATTGAGGCCGGCGACGAACACTGCGCCGAGCCCTTGAATGCCATAACCGCCGGCCTTGTCACCGGGTTCACCGCTGGCCCAGTAGGCGCCGGCTTCCTCACGACTGATCGGGCGGAACCGCACCAGACTGCGCACCACCCGCGATTCGCAACGTTCGCCTTCGAGCAGGGCAATGGCGGTCAGCACTTCATGCTCCTTGCCGGACAACATCATCAGCATGGCGCATGCGTCGGCTTCGTCCACCGGTTTGCCAAGAATTTTGCCGTCAAGCACCACGGCGGTGTCGGCGCCCAGCACGCAGAAAGGCTGCGCGCCATTGACCGTGCGTCGGCCGGCCTCGGCCTTGCCGCGCGCGAGGCGCTCGACGTAGGCCGATGGCGATTCTTCGGGGAATGGGGTTTCGTCGATGTCCGCACTGATGGCGGAGAACGCCACGCCAATCTGCGTGAGCAATTCACGTCGACGCGGCGATCCGGAGGCAAGGTAAAGCGGCTTCATCAAAACATCTCCCTGTTCAGCGACCAGCTTCACCGGCTCAATTGATTTTGTAGCGGCGGCGCAATCCACGCAGAGCGAAGCTGACCCACGGCCAGAGCAAGGCACTGACCAGCGCAGGAAGGACCAGCGCCAGGGTTGGTTGACGGTTACCGGTCAGGGCGCTCAGCCACAACTGCACCAGTTGCGCGAGGCCGAAGATCACCAGGATCACCAGGCATTGCTGCCACATCGGAAACATCCGCAGGCGTTGTTGCAAAGACAGTACGAGGAAAGTGATCAGCGTCAGGATCAACGCGTTCTGCCCAAGCAGCGTGCCGTACAACACATCTTCGGCCAGCCCGAGGCAAAACGCCGTGACCATGCCAACGGTGTGCGGCATGTACAGCGCCCAGAACGTCAGGAGCAGCGCCAGCCACAGCGGACGGAGAATTTCCATGAATTGCGGCAACGGCGAGACACTGAGCAGCATGCCGATGAGAAAGGTCAGCCAGACGATCCAGCCGTTACGCGATGCGGTAGCGCCGACCATTATTCTTGTCTCCCGGTTGTCGCCGGTGCTGTGACAGGCGGTTTTGCCGCCGGACGTGCAGCAGGCTGGCCAGCTGGAGGTTTGGCCGCCGCCGGGGTGGCTGCAGGTGGTTTTGCCGCTGCGGGCGGTTTGCCTGCAACGGGTTTCGCCGGTGTCGCGCTGGTAGCAGCGGCTGGCGCGGCAGGTGTTGCCGGCGTCGCGCTCGCTGCGGCAGCAGGCGGGGTCACGGTTTTCGGCACAGTGGCCGGAATGATCGGGCCGCCGCCAAAGGCATCGAGATTTTCCTGCGCCTGTGCGGCATCGTTGGCGCGCTCTTCGGCGGTGCGGGTGTCGCTGAACACCAGCAGCAGGTAGCGGCTGCGGTTGAGTGCAGCCGTCGGTACGGCGCGGACGATGGCGAAAGGCTGACCGGAATCGTGGATCACTTCCTTCACGGTCGCGACCGGATAACCGGCCGGGAAGCGCTGGCCGAGACCAGAACTGACCAGCAGATCGCCTTCCTTGATGTCGGCGGTGTCGGCAACATGACGCAATTCCAGACGCTCCGGGTTGCCGGTGCCGCTGGCAATCGCGCGCAGACCGTTACGGTTCACCTGCACGGGAATGCTGTGAGTAGTGTCGGTCAGCAGCAAAACACGCGAGGTGTATGGCATCAACTCGACCACCTGGCCCATCAAGCCGCGTGCATCGAGCACCGGTTGACCGAGCACCACGCCGTCACGCTCACCTTTATTGATGATGATGCGGTGGGTAAAGGGATTGGGGTCCATGCCGATCAACTCGGCCACTTCGACCTTCTCATTGACCAGCGCGGAAGAATTGAGCAACTCGCGCAGCCGAACGTTCTGCTCGGTGAGGGCAGCAAGCTTTTGCATGCGTCCCTGCAACAGCAGGTTTTCGGTCTTGAGTTTTTCGTTTTCGGCGACAAGCTCGGTGCGGCTGCCGAACTGACTGGCGATCCCTTCCCACAGCCGTCCGGGCAGGTCGGTGATCCAGTAGGCATCCATCAACACCAGCGACGCTTGTTTGCGCGCGGGTTTGAGCAGATCAAAGCGGGCATCGACCACCATCAGCGCGACCGACAGCACGGCCAGCACCAACAGGCGCACACCCAACGAAGGGCCTTTGGCGAAAAGCGGTTTAATAAGCCGCTCCTCCCAGGCAAATGTTCTGTTTATTCATACGGCATCAAACCGGCCTGGATGAAGACTGACAGAAGATAAACGCCAACAGGCAGCACTGCAAAGTGCTGCCTGCGCGCGCTCACCCACGTATTGCACCCGGCGACTTATTCGCTCGAGAGCAGGTCCATGGTGTGCTTATCCATCATTTCCAATGCACGGCCACCGCCGCGAGCGACACAGGTCAGCGGATCTTCGGCAACGATCACCGGCAGACCGGTTTCCTGGGCCAGCAGCTTGTCGAGGTCACGCAGCAGCGCGCCACCACCGGTCAGCACCAGGCCACGCTCGGCGATGTCGGAAGCCAGTTCCGGCGGCGATTGCTCCAGCGCACTTTTCACGGCCTGAACGATGGTTGCCAGGGACTCTTGCAGAGCTTCCAGCACTTCATTGGAGTTCAGGGTGAATGCGCGTGGAACGCCTTCGGCCAGGTTGCGACCGCGAACGTCGACTTCGCGAACTTCGCCGCCCGGGTAGGCCGTGCCGATTTCCTGCTTGATGCGCTCAGCGGTGGATTCACCGATCAGGCTGCCGTAGTTACGACGCACGTAGGTGATGATCGCTTCGTCGAAGCGGTCGCCGCCAACACGCACGGACTCGGCGTAAACCACACCGTTCAGCGAGATCAGCGCGATTTCAGTGGTACCACCACCGATATCCACGACCATCGAGCCGCGTGCTTCTTCAACCGGCAGGCCGGCACCGATCGCAGCAGCCATTGGCTCTTCGATCAGGAACACTTCACGCGCACCGGCACCGAGGGCCGATTCACGGATGGCACGACGCTCAACCTGAGTGGATTTGCATGGAACGCAGATCAGCACACGAGGGCTAGGCTGCAGAAAGCTGTTTTCGTGAACCTTGTTAATAAAGTATTGCAGCATCTTTTCGCAGACGCTGAAGTCGGCGATCACGCCGTCCTTCATCGGACGAATGGCAGCAATGTTGCCCGGCGTACGGCCGAGCATGCGCTTGGCCTCGGTGCCGACAGCAACGACACTTTTCTGATTACCGTGTGTCCGAATGGCCACAACCGATGGCTCATTCAGGACGATACCGCGCTCGCGCACGTAAATAAGGGTGTTGGCAGTGCCCAGGTCAATGGAAAGATCGCTGGAAAACATGCCACGCAGTTTCTTGAACATGGGAAAGGGACCCTAGGCAACGCGTGGGTAAAAAAGTGCGGCAAACTCTAACAACGACAGGGATTTTGGGCAAGGCGCCAATATGTTAAATTGGCCGCTTTTCTGTGCACCAAGCCCCACAATCGCGGCCTTATGACCGTAGAAGTGCGGTAGTGTTCCGACAATCTAACACACGGACGCCGTCCGTTCTGTTTTCCACAGGAGAATCCCGATGGCGCTAGAACGCTCCGACGTGGAAAAAATCGCTCATCTGGCCTGCCTTGGCCTCAATGATGCCGATCTTCCACACATTACTTCCGCTCTCAACAGCATTCTCGGTCTGGTCGACGAAATGCAGGCTGTTAATACCGACGGAATCGAGCCTCTGGCCCACCCGCTGGAAGCCAGTCAGCGCCTGCGCGCCGACGTCGTGACCGAGAGCAATCACCGCGAGGCCTACCAGTCCATCGCACCAGCGGTCGAAAACGGCCTGTATCTGGTTCCGAAAGTCATCGACTAAAGGGAAAGAGCCTGCAATGCATCAAATGACTCTGGCCGAGATCGCCCGCGGTCTCGCCGATAAAAAGTTTTCCTCCGAAGAGCTGACCAAAGTCCTGCTGGCGCGCATTACCCAGCTCGATCCGCAGCTCAACAGTTTCATCAGCCTCACCGAAGAGCTGGCCATCGAGCAGGCGAAAGCCGCCGATGCACGCCGCGCCAACGGTGAGAGCGGCGCCCTGCTCGGCGCGCCGATCGCTCACAAAGACCTGTTCTGCACCCAGGGCATTCGCACCAGCTGCGGCTCGAAGATGCTCGACAACTTCAAGGCGCCGTACGACGCCACTGTGGTCGCGAAACTGGCCGCTGCCGGCGCTGTGACCCTGGGCAAGACCAACATGGACGAGTTCGCCATGGGTTCGGCCAACGAGTCGAGCTGGTACGGCGCGGTGAAAAACCCGTGGAACCTGGAACACGTACCGGGCGGTTCGTCCGGCGGTTCGGCGGCGGCGGTTGCCGCGCGTCTGTTGCCAGCAGCCACTGCTACCGACACCGGCGGTTCGATCCGTCAGCCAGCAGCATTCACCAACCTCACTGGCCTGAAACCGACGTACGGTCGTGTTTCGCGTTGGGGCATGATCGCTTACGCCTCCAGCCTCGATCAGGGCGGCCCGTTGGCGCGCACTGCCGAAGACTGCGCAATCTTGTTGCAAGGTATGGCCGGCTTCGATCAGAACGACTCCACCAGCATCGATGAGCCGGTTCCGGATTACTCCGCCAGCCTCGGCGATTCGCTGCAAGGCCTGCGTATTGGCGTGCCGAAGGAATACTTCAGCGCCGGTCTCGACCCGCGTATTGCCGAGCTGATCCAGAACAGCATTAAAGAGCTGCAAAAGCTCGGTGCCGTGATCAAGGAAATCAGCCTGCCGAACATGCAGCACGCGATCCCTGCGTACTACGTGATCGCGCCGGCAGAAGCCTCTTCCAACCTGTCGCGTTTCGACGGCGTGCGTTTCGGCCACCGTTGCGAGCAACCGAAAGACCTGATCGACCTGTACAAGCGCTCGCGTGGCGAAGGCTTCGGCCCGGAAGTGCAGCGCCGGATCATGGTCGGTGCCTACGCGCTGTCCGCCGGTTACTACGACGCCTACTACCTGAAAGCGCAGAAGATCCGTCGCCTGGTGAAGAACGATTTCATGGCGGCCTTTAATGAAGTCGACATCATCCTCGGCCCAACCACGCCGAACCCGGCCTGGAAGCTTGGCGCCAAGAACAGCGACCCGGTCGCTGCCTATCTGGAAGACGTCTACACCATCACCGCCAACCTCGCGGGCCTGCCGGGCCTGTCGATGCCGGCCGGTTTTGTCGACGGTCTGCCGGTTGGCGTGCAGTTGCTCGCGCCGTATTTCCAGGAAGGTCGCCTGTTGAACGTTGCCCACCAGTATCAGTTACACACTGACTGGCACACCCGCACCCCGCAGGGGTTTTGAAACTGCTGCGCTCGGTAATGCTGCGTTGAAAACTGGCTCGTAATGCTCATTGACTAAAGTCAACTCCGCTTACTCGCCAGTTTTCGCCTTGCCTTACCTTCGCTCGCGACGTTTCAAAATCCCCAGCAAAAGGCTAGGAGACACACATGCAATGGGAAGTCGTGATCGGGCTGGAGATTCATACTCAGCTCACTACCCGGTCGAAAATCTTTTCCGGTAGTTCCACCACGTTCGGCTCCGAGCCGAACACCCAAGCCAGCCTGATCGACCTGGGCATGCCCGGTGTATTGCCGGTGCTGAACCAGGAAGCCGTGCGTATGGCGGTGATGTTCGGTCTGGCGATTGACGCCGAGATCGGTCAGCACAACGTGTTCGCGCGTAAAAACTACTTCTACCCGGATCTGCCGAAGGGCTATCAGATCAGCCAGATGGAATTGCCGATTGTTGGCAAAGGCCACCTGGACATCGCCCTCGAAGATGGCACGGTCAAACGCGTCGGCATCACCCGCGCGCACCTGGAAGAAGATGCCGGCAAGAGCCTGCACGAAGAATTCAACGGTGCTACCGGCATCGACCTGAACCGTGCCGGCACGCCGCTGCTGGAAATCGTTTCCGAGCCGGACATGCGCAGTGCCAAGGAAGCCGTGGCTTACGTCAAGGCAGTCCACGCGCTGGTGCGTTACCTGGGCATCTGCGACGGCAACATGGCCGAAGGCTCGCTGCGTTGCGACTGCAACGTGTCGATCCGTCCGAAAGGCCAGGTTGAATTCGGCACGCGTTGCGAGATCAAGAACGTCAATTCGTTCCGTTTCATCGAGAAGGCGATCAACTCCGAGATCCAGCGTCAGATCGAGCTGATCGAAGACGGCGGCAAAGTGATCCAGCAGACCCGTCTGTACGATCCGAACAAGGACGAGACCCGTCCGATGCGTTCGAAAGAGGAAGCCAACGACTACCGTTACTTCCCAGATCCGGACCTGCTGCCGGTGATCATCGAAGAGTCGTTCCTCGGTGAGGTCCGCGCCACCCTGCCGGAACTGCCTCCGCAAAAACGCGAGCGTTTCCAGGAGCAATTCGGTCTGTCGGTCTATGACGCCAGCGTCCTGGCCACCAGCCGCGAACAAGCCGATTACTTCGAGAAAGTCGCGGCCATCGGCGGCGACGCCAAACTGGCGGCGAACTGGGTGATGGTCGAGTTGGGCAGCCTGCTCAACAAACAAGGCCTGGACATCGACGAGTCGCCGGTTTCGGCGGAACTGTTGGGCGGCATGCTGCAACGCATCAAGGACAACACCATCTCCGGCAAGATCGCCAAGGTGGTGTTCGAAGCGATGGCCAACGGTGAAGGCAGCGCAGACGAGATCATCGAAAAGCGTGGCCTGAAGCAGGTGACCGACAGCGGCGCGATCTCGGCCGTGCTCGACGAAATGCTCGCGGCCAACGCCGAGCAGGTTGAACAGTACCGTGCGGCTGATGAAGCCAAACGCGGCAAGATGTTCGGCTTCTTTGTTGGCCAGGCGATGAAAGCGTCGAAAGGCAAGGCCAACCCGCAGCAAGTGAACGAACTGCTGAAAAGCAAGCTCGAAGGCTGATGCAAATGGAGCCAGACTCAAAGCCTGGCTCCATCTCCTGTGGGAGTGATCTGTGGCGAGGGGATTTATCCCCGTTGGGCTGCGAAGCGGCCCCAAATGCCGAGCTTGATTTACACCAGATAAACCGAGCTCTCAGATTTTGGGACTGCTGCGCAGTCCAACGGGGATAAATCCCCTCGCCACAAAAGCTCACCCTGCACTAGTTTCGGGAAACCTTTGAATGAAGCGTTTGTTCATCAGCTGCGCCCTGCTCTCCTTGCTGGCCGGTTGCGCCAGCACCGACATCATCGACCCGCACGGTTACGACCAGACCGGCGTCGCCTCCTATTACGGTGCCAAGCACCACGGTAAACGCACCGCCAGTGGCGAAGCGTTCAACCAGAATTCCCTGACCGCCGCCCACCGCCAGCTACCCTTTGGCACGCGGGTGAAGATCACCAACCTGAAAAACGATGAATCCGTCGTGGTTCGCATCAACGACCGCGGCCCGCACACCCGTGGCCGTCTGATCGATGTGTCACGCGCGGCCGCCGAACAGCTCGGCATGCTGCGCAGCGGCACCGCGCGGGTGCGCGTACAGGCCCTCGACGACTGATGGAGCGCTGACTATTTTCGGACTGACCGATTTGCCGCTGATCAGCGTGATCGAACTGCTTGCCGGCCTGTGCCTGCTGATCTTCGGCGCCGAGCTGATGGTGCGTGCGGCGGTGCGTCTGGCCGAGCGCCTGCACGTGCGCCCGTTGATCATCGGCCTGACCATCGTCGCCCTCGGCAGCAGCGCACCGCAGATGGCGGTCAGTGTGCAGGCGGCGTTGGCGCACAACCCCGACATTGCGGTCAGCAGTGTGGTCGGCAGCAGCATCTTCAACATCCTCGTCACCCTCGGCCTGTCGGCGCTGATCATTCCGCTGCGCGTCTCCCGGCAACTGGTGCGCCTCGATATTCCGCTGATGATCGGCGCCAGCCTGCTGGTGTTCGTGCTCGCCTGGAATGAAGAGATCGGCCGCTTCGACGGCATTCTGCTGCTGGCCACCCTGGCGCTATACCTGGGCTTGCTGTTGCGCCAGTCACGCCACTCGACGCGACCACATTCTGAACAGACAGACACCGCGCCGGCCTCCTGGATCGGCAGTTCGTTGATGATCATCGCCGGCCTCGCCATGCTGGTGTTCGCCGGGCACCTGCTGCTGGGCGCCGCCGTGGTGGTGGCGACGGACCTCGGCTTCTCGGAGCGGGTGATCGGCCTTACCGTGGTCGCCGTTGGCACCTCGCTACCGGAACTGGCAACCTCGCTGATCGCGGCATTGCGCGGACAACGCGACATCGCCGTGGGCAACGTCATCGGCGCCAACCTGTTCAACTTGCTCGGCGTACTCGGCCTGACCGCGTTGATCGCGCCGACGCCACTGTCGGTATCGCCGAACGCACTGGATTTCGACCTGCCGGTGATGCTCGGCGTCGCCGCGTTGTGCCTGCCGGTGTTCTATTCCGGCTACCGCGTGACCCGCGCCGAGGGGTTGTTGTTGCTGGGTTTGTATCTGGCTTACGGGTTGCACGTGGTGTCGTTCACCACCGGCATGCCGCTGGCCGGCAAACTTGAGCGCTTGATGCTGTTTTATGTCCTGCCGGCGCTGTTGATGTTTCTGCTGTTCACGTCGATCCGCGCCTGGCGCCACCAACACCACAAGAGTGATAAACCATGACCGAATCGAAGAAGTCCGGGGTTGAAGTTCGCCGCCAGGTAATGGGCGATGCGTTTGTTGATCGAGCGTTGGATAACGCCACCGAGTTCACCCAGCCGCTGCAGGATTTCGTCAATGAACACGCGTGGGGCGGCGTGTGGAATCGTGAAGGTTTGCCGCTGAAGACGCGCAGCTTGATCACCCTCGCCGCGCTGACGGCGTTGAAGTGCCCGCAGGAGTTGAAAGGCCATGTGCGTGGTGCGCTGAACAACGGTTGCACGGTGGATGAGATTCGCGAGGCGCTGCTGCATTGCGCGGTGTATGCCGGCGTGCCGGCGGCGATTGACGCATTTCGCGCGGCGCAGGAAGTGATCGATACCTACGAGAAGAGCTGAAAGATCGCAGCCTTCGGCAGCTCCTACAGGAGTACACATTCCCATGTAGGAGCTGCCGCAGGCTGCGATCTTTTGATCTGCTTTAAATCCACCCACCCCACTGCAAAACGAAGATCCCGACATTGGTGGTAATCGCCGCCATCAACGTGGTCAGCACAATAATCGCCGCCGCCAGCTCATGATTGCCCTGCGCCGCCCGCGCCATGACGAAACTTGCCGCCGCCGTCGGGCTACCGAAGTACAAAAACAGAATCCCCAACTCCGCCCCGCGAAAGCCCCACAGCCAAGCCCCCAACGTCGCCAGCACCGGCAAACCGATCATCTTCACCAGGCTTGAACTCAGCGCCATGTTGCCGCTCTTGCGCAGCGCTGCCAGCGACAGGGTGCCGCCGATGCAGATCAGCGCCAGCGGTAACGTGGTCTGCGCCAGATACTGGCCGGAAGTCTCCAGCCAGCCCGGCAAACCGATCTTGAAATAAGCAAACGGCGCCGCCGCGATCACGCTGATGATCAGCGGATTGCTGAACACGCTTTTGCAGATGCTCCACGGATCGGACTTGATCACCGGGCTGTACACCGCCAACACGATGGTCGACAGCGTGTTGTAGAACAGGATCACCAGCGCCGCGAGAATCGCGCCGAGGGAAATCCCGTAATCGCCGTACATGCTCGCCGCCAGTGCCAGACCGATCACGCCGTTGTTACCGCGAAATGCGCCTTGGGTGTAGATACCGCGATCTTCGCGCGGGCATTTGAAAATCGCCCAGCCCCAGGCCAGGGCAAAGCTCACCAGCGTGGCGAGGGAGAAGTAGATCAGCAGGGACGGTTGCAACGCGGCGTGCAGATCGGCATGCAGAATGCCGAGGAACAGCAGCGCCGGCATGGTCACGTTGAACACCAGCGAGGAGGCGGTGTGAATGAAGTTGTCGTTGATCCAGTCGATGCGCTTGAGCAGCACACCGAGAAACAACATGGCAAATACCGGCGCGGTGATGTTCAGGGTTTCGAGGAAGATTGCCAGCATGCCGGGGGAGCCTTGGATGAGCGTCGTTGGATGCCAATGATAAAGCAAAAGCCCCTCACCCTAGCCCTCTCCCCGAGGGAGAGGGGACCGATCGGGGGATATTGCATTAATCCATCGACCTGAAATGACATCGTTGAATCCATAATCAACTCGGTATTTCAAGTCGATGTATAGCGCCAGACACCTCGATCAGCCCCTCACCCTAGCCCTCTCCCTGTGGGAGAGGGGACCGATCGGGGGATATTGCAGAAATCCATCGACCTGAAATGACTTCGTTGAATCCATAATCAACTCGGTATTTCAAGTCGATGTACAGCGCCAGACAACTCGATCAGCCCCTCACCCTAGCCCTTTCCCGGAGGGAGAGGAGACGATCGGGGATATTGCAGAAATCCATCGACCTGAAATGACATCGCTGAATCCATAATCAACTCGGTATTTCAAGTCGATGTATAGCGCCAGACAACTCGATCAGCCCCTCACCCTAGCCCTTTCCCGGAGGGAGAGGAGACGATCGGGGATATTGCAGAAATCCATCGACCTGAAATGACATCGCTGAATCCATAATCAACTCGGTATTTCAAGTCGATGTACAGCGCCAGACAACTCGATCAGCCCCTCACCCTAATCCTCTCCCCGAGGGAGAGGGGACCGATCGGGGGATATTGCAGAAATCCACCGACCTGAAATGACATCGCTGAATCCATAATCAACTCGGTATTTCAAGTCGATGTACAGCGCCAGACAACTCGATCAGCCCCTCACCCTAGCCCTCTCCCCGAGGGAGAGGGGACCGATCGGGGGATATTGCAGAAATCCACCGACCTGAAATGACATCGCTGAATCCATAATCAACTCGGTATTTCAAGTCGATGTACAGCGCCAGACAACTCGATCAGCCCCTCACCCTAGCCCTCTCCCCGAGGGAGAGGGGACCGATCGGGGGATATTGCAGAAATCCATCGACCTGAAATGACATCGCTGAATCCATAATCAACTCGGTATTTCAAGTCGATGTACAGCGCCAGACAACTCGGTAGGCCCCTCACCCTAATCCTCTCCCCCGAGGGAGAGGGGTCGATCGGGGGATATTGCAGAAATCCATCGACCTGAAATGACATCGTTGAATCCATAATCAACTCGGTATTTCAAGTCGATGTATAGCGCCAGACAACTCGGTCAGCCCCCTCTCCCTCCGGGAGAGGGCTGGGGTGAGGGCAGCTTTTGCCCTACCCAAAAACCGTCAGGTAATCGGCGCCGGGTTGAACAGCGTAATGTCGTTATGCAGCTTGTGCTTCTCCGCCCACGTCTGCTGCTTGCCGCTCGCCACATCCAGATAGTAGTGAAACAACTCCCAACCCAATTCCTCGATGGTCGCGCGCCCGGTGGCAATCCGCCCGGCGTCGATGTCGATCAGATCCGGCCAGCGCTGCGCCAATTCCGTACGCGTCGAGACTTTCACCACTGGCGCCATCGCCAACCCATACGGCGTGCCACGCCCGGTGGTGAACACATGCAGGTTCATCCCCGCCGCCAACTGCAACGTGCCGCAGACAAAATCACTCGCTGGCGTCGCACAGAAAATCAGACCCTTCTGCTTGAACCGCTCGCCCGGACCGAGCACGCCGTTGATCGCGCTGCTGCCGGATTTGACGATCGAGCCCAACGACTTTTCGACAATGTTCGACAGCCCGCCCTTCTTGTTCCCCGGCGTGGTATTCGCACTACGATCCGCCTCACCCTTGGCCAGATAACGGTCGTACCAGTCCATCTCGCGCACCAGTTCCTCGGCGACAGTCTTGGTTTCAGCACGAGAAGTCAGCAGGTAAATCGCATCGCGCACTTCGGTGACTTCGGAAAACATCACCGTGGCCCCCGCGCGCAACAACAAGTCCGAGGCATAGCCCAGCGCCGGGTTGGCGGTGATCCCGGAAAACGCATCGCTACCGCCGCATTGCATGCCAAGAATCAACTCGGACGCCGGCACGGTTTCGCGGCGGCGCTGGTCGAGTTTCTTCAGGCGCACTTCAGCCAGTTGCATGATCTGTTCGATCATCTCGGTGAAACCGTGACTGGAATCCTGCAGGCGATACAGCCACGGATCGCTGAGATCGACCGATGCATCGTCCTCGTGCATCACCTGCCCGGCCTGCAATTTCTCGCAGCCCAGACTGATCACCAACGCTTCGCCACCCAGATTCGGGTTGCGCGCCAGATTGCGCACGGTACGAATCGGGATGTAGGCGTCGGTGGCGGTGATCGCCACGCCGCAGCCATAACTGTGGGTCAGCGCCACCACGTCATCGACGTGCGGGTATTTCGGCAGCAGCTCGTCCTTGATGCGTTTCACCGCATGATCGAGCACGCCGGTGACGCACTGCACGGTGGTGGTGATGCCGAGAATATTGCGCGTGCCGACAGTGCCGTCAGCATTGCGATACCCCTCGAAGGTGAAACCTTCCAGCGGTGCCTGCGCGGCCGGCACGTCGGTCGACAGCGGCAGGCTGTCCAGCGGCGGCGCGGTCGGCATGCGCAGTTGATCTTCCTTGACCCAACTGCCACGGTGAATCGGCTGCAACGCGTAGCCAATCACCTGACCGTAACGAATCACCTGGCCGCCCTCGGGAATGTCTTCGAGGGTGACCTTGTGGCTCTGCGGGACGAAATCCAGCGTCACTAGGCCATCGGCGAATTCAGTGCCGGCCGGCACGCCCTGATCGTTGACCACTACCACTACGTTGTCCCGCTCGTGCAGGCGGATGTAGCGCGGCGAGTCGGAATGTTCAATCAACTGCATGACGCCGCTCCTCAGGAATGCGCTTGAGACAATTTACCGGTGGCTTCAGTACCGCCGTTGGTTGGCGGCTCTTTGAGTACCACACGTTTGATCGGGCCGACGATGACCAGATAGCTGAACACCGCGACCAGTGCGTTGGCACCAACGAACACCAGTGCCCATTTGAACGAACCGGTGGAGCTGATGATGTAGCCAATCACGATCGGCGTGGTGATCGAAGCGATGTTGCCGAAGGTGTTGAACAGGCCACCGCTCAGACCGGCGATCTGTTTTGGCGAGGTGTCGGAAACCACCGCCCAACCCAGTGCGCCAACGCCTTTGCCGAAGAACGCCAACGCCATGAAGCCGACCACCATCCATTCCACATCGACATAGTTGCAGGCAACGATGCTGCTCGACACCAGCAGACCAGCGATGATCGGTGCTTTGCGGGCGAAGGTCAGCGAGTGGCCTTTGCGCAACAGGTAATCGGAAATCACCCCGCCGAGCACGCCGCCAATGAAGCCGCAGATCGCCGGCAACGAGGCAATGAAACCGGCCTTGAGAATGGTCATGCCACGCTCTTGCACCAGATACACCGGGAACCAGGTCAGGAAGAAATAGGTGATGCCGTTGATGCAGTATTGACCCAGATAAACACCGAGCATCATGCGGTTGGTCAGTAACTGACGGATGTAATCCCATTTCGGGCCGTCGGTTTTTTTACCTTGCTTGACGTCCATGTCGACCATGCCGCCGTTGTCGGCGATGAACTGCACTTCCGCTTCGTTGGCCATCGGGTGTTGGCGCGGGCTGTGGATAACCTTCAGCCAGATGCCCGAGAAGACGATGCCGAACACACCCATGACAATGAACACATGTTCCCAGCCGAAGGAGTAAACGATCCAGCCCATCAGCGGCGCGAACAACACGGTGGCAAAATATTGCGCCGAGTTGAAGATCGCCGAGGCGGTACCGCGTTCAGCGGTCGGGAACCATGCGGCAACGATGCGCGCATTGCCGGGGAACGAAGGCGCTTCAGCCAGACCGACCAGAAAGCGCAGCATGAACAGCGCAACAATCGCTGTGGACATGCCGAACTCACCGACAAAGCCTTGCAGCACGGTGAACAGCGACCAGGTGAAAATGCTCAGGGCATAGACTTTTTTCGAGCCGAAGCGATCGAGCAACCAGCCACCAGGAATTTGCCCGGCGACGTACGCCCAACCGAACGCGGAGAAGATGTAGCCGAGGGTGACTGCGTCGATGCCCAGATCTTTTTGCAGGCTGGAGCCGGCAATGGCGATCGTGGCGCGGTCGGCGTAGTTGATCGTGGTCACCAGAAACAGCATGAGCAGGATCAAATAGCGGACGTGAGTCGGCTTGGACGATTGCATGTAGATGTACTCCCACTGATTATTTTTATGCGCGGGTGAATCTTCTTTGGTCCCGGTATTCCGGGTATTCCCTGTATCACGGGGATGTCCGTGTTCGGGTGCACCCTGTATTACGGGGTATCCGTATTTCGGGTTCCCTGTATTACGGGATGTTCGTATTTCGGGTTCCCTGTAGGAGCTGCCGAAGGCTGCGATCTTTTGATCTTGACCTTAAAAACAGGATCAAAAGATCGCAGCCTGCGGCGGCTCCTACAGGGATTACGGTGTCAGGGTCGACACCGCGTGCTGCATTCAGGAGCCGATGTAGCTGGTCTTCACGACCGTGTAGAACTCTTGCGCATAGCGGCCTTGCTCACGTGAGCCATAGGATGAACCCTTACGGCCACCGAACGGAACGTGGTAATCGACGCCAGCGGTCGGCAAGTTGACCATGACCATCCCGGCTTGCGAGTGACGTTTGAAGTGGTTGGCGTACTTCAGTGAAGTCGTAGCGATACCCGCCGACAGACCGAACTCGGTGTCGTTGGCCATCGCCAGCGCCGCGTCGTAATCGGCCACGCGAACGATGTTGGCCACCGGGCCGAAGATCTCTTCGCGGCTGATGCGCATCGACGCTTCACTGTCGGCAAACAGCGTTGGCGCGAGAAAGTAACCTTCGGTGTCACAGGTCACCAGACCACCGCCACTGACCAGACGCGCACCTTCGGACTGGCCGATGTCGATGTACTTCATGTCCTGTTCAAGCTGCGCCTGGGAAACCACCGGACCAATATCAGTACCGGATTTCAGCGCGTGGCCGACCTTGATCGACTTCATGCGCTCGGCCATGGCTTCGACGAACTGGTCGTGAATCCCGGCAGTAACAATCAAACGGCTCGACGCTGTGCAACGCTGGCCGGTGGAGTAGAACGCGCTCTGCACCGACAGCTCGACCGCTTGCTTGAGGTCGGCGTCGTCGAGAATGATCTGCGGGTTCTTGCCGCCCATTTCCAGTTGCACTTTGGCTTGGCGCGAGACGCAACTGACCGCGATCTGCCGGCCAACGCCGACCGAACCGGTGAAGCTGATGCCGTCGACTTTCGGGCTCTGCACCAAGGCATCGCCAACCACACGACCGCTGCCCATCACCAGGTTGAACACGCCGGCCGGGAAGCCTGCGCGGGAGATGATTTCCGCCAGAGCCCAAGCGCAGCCCGGCACCAGATCGGCCGGTTTCAAGACTACGCAGTTACCGTAGGCCAGCGCCGGAGCAATCTTCCACGCTGGAATGGCGATCGGGAAGTTCCACGGGGTGATCAGACCGACCACGCCGAGCGCTTCACGGGTGACTTCGACGTTGACGCCCGGACGCACCGACGGCACATAGTCGCCGGACAGACGCAGGCATTCACCGGCGAAGAACTTGAAGATATTGCCGGCGCGGGTCACTTCGCCGATGGCTTCGGGCAGGGTCTTGCCCTCCTCCCGTGCCAGCAAGGTGCCAAGCTCTTCGCGACGGGCGAGGATTTCCGTGCCGACTTTGTCCAGCGAATCATGACGAGCCTGAATGCCCGACGTCGAATACGCCGGGAAGGCTGCGCGGGCGGCGTCGATGGCGGCGTGAACCTGGCCCAGATCAGCCTTGGCGTAGTCGCCAATGGTGTCGCTCAGCTCGGACGGGTTGATGTTGGCCGAGTAGTCGGCACCGGCAAGCCATTCGCCGTTGATGTAGTTGTCGTAGCGTTTTGCAGTTGTCACAGGGGCAGCCCTCAGATCTCAAAGCCTTCACGCAAAAAGCCGCTGATTGCTCAGCGGCCTCGCTTTAATCGGGTGTTACTGCGCACCTTGCTTGTCGATCAGCGCGGCGAGCATTTCGTACTCTTCACGTGTCAGATCAGTCAGCGGCGCCCGCACCGGGCCGGCGTCATAGCCGGCGATTTTTGCGCCTGCCTTGACGATGCTCACGGCGTAACCGGCCTTGCGGTTGCGGATGTCGAGGTATGGCAGGAAGAAGTCATCGATGATCTTGCCGACGGTGGCGTGATCTTCACGAGCGATCGCGTGGTAGAAATCCATCGCGGTTTTCGGGATGAAGTTGAACACCGCCGAGGAGTACACCGGTACGCCCAGCGCCTTGTAGGCCGCGGCGTAGACTTCGGCGGTCGGCAGACCGCCCAGATAGCTGAAGCGATCACCGAGGCGGCGACGGATCGACACCATCAATTCGATATCGCCCAGACCGTCCTTGTAGCCGATCAGGTTCGGGCAGCGCTCGGCCAGACGTTCCAGCAGCGTCGCGTTGAGGCGGCAAACGTTGCGGTTGTAGACGACCACGCCGATGTTGACCGATTTGCACACTGCTTCAACGTGGTCGGCAACGCCGTCCTGGCTCGCTTCGGTCAGGTAGTGCGGCAACAACAACAGTCCCTTTGCGCCCAGGCGCTCGGCTTCTTGAGCGTACTCGATGGCCTGGCGGGTCGAACCGCCGACACCGGCGAGAATCGGCACGCTGGTGGCGCAGGTGTCGACGGCAGTCTTGATGATTTCCGAATATTCGCTGGCCGCCAGGGAGAAGAACTCACCGGTGCCGCCAGCGGCGAACAGAGCTGAAGCGCCATACGGGGCCAGCCATTCCAGACGCTTGATGTAGCCCGCGCGGTTGAAATCACCCTGCGCGTTGAAATCGGTCACCGGGAAAGACAGCAGGCCGGCAGAGAGGATGGACTTCAGTTCTTGTGGATTCATTATTCGAACACCCTGGTAGCAACGTTTTTTGTGATTGGACCGTTCAGCTTTCGCTGAAGTTGTAGGTCATCGTACAACTTAAAAGATAACCGTCAACTGCATTTCATCGCCGACCCGGCTTTTTTGTCGGACAAGATCGTTTCTTGACGTAGGAAGTTTCTCGGCTAAGGTCTATTTAGCTGTATATACATACAGCCAAATAAAACCCACCGACGACATATCAAGGAGCCAGAAATGTCCGGTCTACAGGCACAACCTCAGGAACAACCCCAACCGGTCATCGCGCGTTTCGATGATCTTTTCAGCGAAAGCGGCATCACCTTCAGCGCCGACAATGCTCATCTGCTGTTGCACATCGCCGACTCCCACAGCGATGTCGAACCGGCCTCCGCGCCGGCCATTGCAGCCCGCAAAGGCAAGCCGTCGCTGCGCTTCGAAGGCGCTGAACACACGGCGATCGGCGATAACACCCTGCTGCGCTTCGTTGCAGACGCCGAACCGCTGCTGGCGCAAAACGTGCCCTTGTACCTGCCGAACGGGCTAGCCCTTACCTACGGCCAGGTCCTCTCATTGGGCGGCGACTTCTATGGCATCGTCGACCGACCAATCAATGAAGGCGCGACCCCGGTCGATCGCCTGCAACGCTTCAATGCCGCATTCGATTCGCTCGCGGTAACCCCGGCCTC